>NZ_JBHWKU010000001.1:154261-593168 GCF_042730645.1 Streptomyces sp. NPDC059906 | reverse complement strand
CGAGGACGGACACCCCCCGGCGCCCCCCCGACCCACCCACCGCACAAACGGCGCTACGCGCACCCCCACCCAACCCCCACAGGCCGCCGCAGGCATCCACCCCGCACCACACGCCACCGACACCCGAGAGGCTGACCGACGTGCAAGACGACGACCTCCTCGCACGAGCCAAGGCATGGCTGGCCGAGGACCCCGACGCGGACACCCGCGCGGAACTCGCCCGCCTCATCGACGCCGAGGACCACGCCGAGCTCACCGCACGCTTCTCCGGCACCCTCCAGTTCGGCACCGCGGGCCTGCGCGGCGAACTGGGCGCCGGCCCGATGCGCATGAACCGCTCGGTCGTCATCCGCGCCGCCGCCGGCCTCGCGGCGTACCTCAAGAAGCAGGGCCGGCACGACGGCCTGGTGGTCATCGGCTACGACGCCCGCCACAAGTCCGCCGACTTCGCCCGCGACACCGCCGCCGTCATGACCGGCGCCGGCCTCAGGGCGGCCGTACTCCCCCGCCCCCTCCCCACCCCCGTCCTCGCCTTCGCGATCCGCCACCTCGGCGCGGTCGCCGGAGTGGAGGTCACCGCCAGCCACAACCCGCCCCGGGACAACGGCTACAAGGTGTACCTCGGCGACGGCTCCCAGATCGTGCCCCCCGCCGACGCCGACATCGCCGCCGAGATCGACGCCGTACGGACCCTGCACGACGTCCCCCGCCCCGGCACCGGCTGGCAGACCCTCGACGACGACGTCCTCGACGCCTACCTCACCCGCACGGACGCCGTCCTCGCCCCCGGCTCCCCCCGCACCGCCCGCACCGTCTACACGGCGATGCACGGCGTAGGCAAGGACACCCTCCTCGCCGCCTTCGCCCGAGCCGGCTTCCCGAGCCCCACCCTCGTCACCGAGCAGGCCGACCCCGACCCGGACTTCCCCACCGTCGCCTTCCCCAACCCGGAGGAGCCCGGCGCGATGGACCTCGCCTTCGCGACGGCGAGGGAGGCGAACCCCGACCTGATCATCGCCAACGACCCGGACGCGGACCGCCTGGCAGTGGCCGTACCCGACGCCGCGGAGCCCACCGGCTGGCGCATGCTCCGGGGCGACGAGGTCGGCGCCCTCCTCGCCGCCCACCTGGTCACCCGCAAAGCGCACGGCACGTTCGCGGAGTCGATCGTCTCGTCGTCCCTCCTGGCCCGCATCGCCGCGAAGGCGAACGTCCCCCACGTCGAAACCCTCACCGGCTTCAAGTGGATCGCCCGAGTCGAGAACATCCGCTACGGCTACGAGGAGGCCCTCGGCTACTGCGTCGACCCGGAGGGCGTCCGCGACAAGGACGGCATCACCGCGGCCCTCCTGATCACGGAACTGGCTTCCACCCTCAAGCAAGCCGGCCGCACCCTCCTCGACCTCCTCGACGACATCGCCGTCGAGCACGGCCTGCACGCCACGGACCAACTCTCGGTCCGCGTGCAGGACCTCTCCCTCATCACCGCCGCGATGCACCGCCTGCGCGAACAGCCCCCGGCAACCCTCGCGGGCCTCCCCGTCACCACCGCGGAGGACCTCACCCGGGGCACGGACACCCTCCCGCCCACGGACGGCCTGCGCTACACGCTCGACGGAGCCAGGGTGATCGTCCGCCCGAGCGGCACGGAGCCCAAGCTGAAGTGCTACCTGGAGGTGGTCGTCCCGGTGGCCGAGCCCGCCGGCCTCCCCGCGGCCCGCGCCAAGGCTGCAGACCTGCTGACGGCACTGAAGCGCGACCTGTCGACGACGGCGGGCATCTAAAAAGCCGGGGGTGCAAAGCACCCCCGGCCACACTCTCCCACCCGCACCACACGCACCACACGCACCACACGCACCACACGTCACCCCACCCCGAACAGCACCCCCAGCGCCACCGCCCCCGCCACCACCGGCACGACGATCTCGTACGCCCACCGCACCGTCACCCCGCCCTGCGAGCCCTCGGCAGCCTTCCGCGCCTCCCACAGCTCACGCAGCTCGTCCATGACCTTGTCGGCCTCGGCCCGCACCGGTCCGTCGGCCTCGACGGACGAGGACCCGGCGCCACCACCCCGCGAGCCGAACTGCCCCATGCCCCCGAGCACGCTCCCGCGCCTGCGCCCACCGCCACCACCGGCGAGCCGCCGGTCCTCCTGCCGCGCGGCCTTCTTGCGCCCCCGCAGCGAGACGGGAATGGACCACAGCTGATACTTGTCGCCGCCCTCGGTGAAGACCTCGTTCGAGTAGGCGGACCGGAACGACTCGACCTGCGCCCAGGGAAGCACGATCACGCGGAACGGATTACGCACCCGCATCCGGTCCTCGTTGGCGAAGACGGCGGGCCGCACGGTGTAGGCGGCGACGAGCGGCACGAGGAAGACCAGCGCCGCGAGCGCCTTCCAGCGGGTGTCCCCCTCGCCCGTGACCAGGGCGTCGATGCCGAGCCACAGCGCGAGGGCGAGTACCAGCACGCCCCCGGAGATACCAGCGGGCGAGCGGTAGGCCCGGTCCTTGGACACGGGTCCCGAGGGCTGCGGCGAGGATGACTGGGGCTCCGGGGTGGTCATGCTGCCGATTGTGCCCGACGCCCCGCCCGGCGCTCACATGCGGTGCCGCTACATCGGACGAGCCTGCGGGGCTGTACAGACCGCTACGCGCGTAGATATGCTCGTCTGGTGACCATGCCCACCACCGCACCCGCCGCAAACGGACCCGCACAGGACCCCGCAAACGGACCCGCACACGGATTCGCCGACGTCACCGCGTCCGACAGCACCCTGCGCCGCTTCCTCCACGGACTGCCCGGCGTAGACACCGTCGGCCTGGAGGCGCGCGCCGCCTCCCTCGGCACCCGATCCATCAAGACCACCGCGAAGGCGTACGCCCTCGACCTGGCCATCTCGATGGTCGACCTGACGACGCTGGAAGGCGCGGACACCCCGGGCAAGGTCCGGGCGCTCGGCGCGAAGGCGGTCCGCCCCGACCCGACCGACCGCACGGCCCCGGCGACGGCGGCCGTCTGCGTCTACCCCGACATGGTGCCCACCGCCAAGGAGGCCGTCGCCGGCTCCGGCGTGAAGGTGGCCTCGGTCGCCACGGCGTTCCCGGCCGGCCGCGCCTCCCTCGCCGTGAAGCTGGCCGACGTGCGCGAGGCCGTGGCGGCGGGCGCGGACGAGGTCGACATGGTCATCGACCGCGGCGCGTTCCTCGCCGGGCACTACCTGAAGGTGTACGACGAGATCACCGCCGTGCGCGAGGCCTGCGCCACGGCCGCCCGTCTGAAGGTCATCTTCGAGACCGGCGAGCTGTCTACGTACGACAACATCCGCCGCGCCAGCTGGCTCGGCATGCTGGCGGGCGCGGACTTCATCAAGACATCGACCGGCAAGGTCGCGGTCAACGCGACACCCGCCAACACGCTCCTCATGCTGGAGGCGGTCCGCGACTTCCGTGCCCAGACCGGCGTCCAGGTGGGCGTGAAGCCGGCCGGCGGCATCCGCACCGCGAAGGACGCGATCAAGTTCCTGGTCCTGGTCAACGAGACGGCGGGCGAGGACTGGCTGGACAACCACTGGTTCCGCTTCGGCGCCTCCTCGCTCCTCAACGACCTGCTGATGCAGCGCCAGAAGCTGGCCACAGGCCGTTACTCCGGCCCCGACTACGTGACGGTGGACTGATCGACATGGCACCCGCACCCTCATCCGCACCCGCACCCGCACCCGCACCCGCACCCGCACCGGCGTTCGACTACGCACCGGCACCCGAGTCCCGCGCGGTCGTCGACATCGCACCGTCCTACGGCCTGTTCATCGACGGCGAGTTCACGGAGGCGGCCGACGGCAAGGTCTTCAAGACGGTCTCCCCCGCCACCGAGGAGGTCCTCTCCGAGGTCGCCGAGGCGGGCGAGGCGGACGTCGACCGCGCCGTGAGGGCCGCCCGCAAGGCCTTCGAGAAGTGGTCGGCGCTGCCCGGCGCGGAGCGTGCGAAGTACCTCTTCCGCATCGCCCGCATCATCCAGGAACGCAGCCGGGAGCTGGCCGTCCTGGAAACCCTGGACAACGGCAAGCCGATCAGGGAGACCCGCGACGCGGACCTCCCCCTGGTCGCCGCGCACTTCTTCTACTACGCGGGCTGGGCCGACAAGCTGGACCACGCGGGCTACGGCGCGAACCCGCGCCCCCTGGGCGTGGCGGGCCAGGTCATCCCCTGGAACTTCCCGCTCCTGATGCTGGCGTGGAAGATCGCCCCGGCTCTGGCCACCGGCAACACGGTGGTCCTGAAGCCCGCCGAGACGACCCCCCTCTCCGCCCTGTTCTTCGCGGACATCTGCCGCCAGGCCGGGCTGCCCAAGGGCGTCGTCAACATCATCACCGGCGACGGCCGCGCCGGGGCGGCGCTCACCGCGCACCCCGACGTGAACAAGGTCGCCTTCACGGGCTCCACGGCGGTCGGCAAGCAGATCGCGCGCACGGTCGCGGGCACCCGCAAGAAGCTCACCCTGGAGCTGGGCGGCAAGGGCGCCAACATCGTCTTCGACGACGCCCCGATCGACCAGGCCGTAGAGGGCATCGTCAACGGTATCTTCTTCAACCAGGGCCAGGTCTGCTGCGCGGGCTCCCGCCTCCTGGTCCAGGAGTCGATCCACGACGAACTCCTGGACTCCCTGAAGCGCAGGCTCACCACCCTCCGCCTGGGCGACCCGCTGGACAAGAACACGGACATCGGCGCGATCAACTCCGCCGAGCAGCTGGCCCGGATCACCGCCCTCGCGGACCAGGGCGAGGCGGAGGGCGCCGAGCGCTGGTCCCCGGCCTGCGAACTCCCCACCGCCGGCTACTGGTTCGCCCCGACGCTCTTCACGAACGTCACCCAGGCGCACACGGTCGCCCGCGACGAGATCTTCGGCCCGGTCCTGTCCGTCCTCACCTTCCGCACGCCGGACGAGGCGGTCGCCAAGGCCAACAACACGCCGTACGGCCTGTCGGCGGGCATCTGGACGGAGAAGGGCTCGCGCATCCTGGCGGTCGCGAACAAGCTCCGTGCGGGTGTGATCTGGTCCAACACGTTCAACAAGTTCGACCCGACGTCGCCGTTCGGCGGCTACAAGGAGTCGGGCTTCGGCCGCGAGGGCGGCCGCCACGGCCTGGAGGCGTACCTCGATGTCTGAGCGACTCAGCGTGCTGAAGACCTACAAGCTGTACGTCGGCGGGAAGTTCCCGCGTTCCGAGAGCGGCCGGGTGTACGAGGTGACCACGAGGACATCAGCCGCTGCCGCGGCGGGAAAGGGCAAGTGGCTGGCGAACGCCCCCCTCTCCTCCCGCAAGGACGCCCGTGACGCGGTGGTCGCCGCGCGCAAGGCGTTCGGCGGCTGGTCCGGCGCGACGGCGTACAACCGCGGGCAGGTCCTCTACCGGATCGCCGAGATGCTGGAGGGCCGCCGCGACCAGTACGTCGCGGAGGTCGCCGACGCGGAGGGCCTGTCGAAGTCGAAGGCGGCGGCCCAGGTGGACGCCGCGATCGACCGCTGGGTCTGGTACGCGGGCTGGACCGACAAGATCGCCCAGGTGGTCGGCGGCGGCAACCCGGTCGCGGGCCCCTTCTTCAACCTCTCCTCCCCGGAGCCGACCGGCGTCGTAGCCGTCCTGGCCCCGCAGAAGTCGTCCTTCCTGGGCCTGGTGTCCGTCGTCGCCCCGATCATCGCGACCGGCAACACGGCAGTGGTGGTGGCCTCGGAGAAGTCCCCCCTCCCCGCCCTCTCCCTGGGCGAGGTCCTGGCCACCTCCGACCTCCCCGGCGGCGTGGTCAACATCCTCTCCGGCCGCACGGCGGAGATCGCCACCCCCCTCGCCTCCCACCAGGACGTCAACGCGATCGACCTCGCGGGCGCCGACGAGGAGCTGGCGAAGGACCTGGAGATCGCGGCGGCGGACAACCTCATGCGCGTCCTGCGTCCACAGCCTGTGGACGACGCGAACGCGGCCTGGTCCGCGACCCCGGGCACGGACCGCATGACGGCGTTCCTGGAGACGAAGACGGTCTGGCACCCGACGGGCGCGCTGGGCGTCTCCGGCTCGTCGTACTGACCGGCGCCGACGGGCCGCGGCTCCTCCCCGTCCGGAGGAGCCGCGGTCTTCACTGGGCCGAGCACGGCCTCAGCTCGGGCCTGCTCGGTGCGGTCTTCCGTCCCGTCAGCGGGGACAGGTCCTTCATGTACATCTCCGCCCACTCCTTTCCGGCCAGGATCTCCCGGAGCCCCGAGCACACCTTGCTCTTCAGGAGAGGGTCGTCCTTCCGCATCGCCACCCCGTAGGGTTCCGTGCCCGCGCCGCTGGGCAGCAGCTTCAGATGCGCCGGATCGTTCTGGGCGTACCCGGCGAGAAGCACGTCGTCCGAGGCGACCGCGTACACGCTCGAGCGCTTGTCCAGCAGTCTTTCCACGCACTCCTTGTAGGTGTCGGGCTGCCACTTCCCCGTGGTGTACCCGTCCTCCTTCAGCCTGTCCGCGTACGTGGAGTCCCGCGCCGTGCACACCTCGACCTGGTTCCGCTTCACGTCGACGGCTTCGCCCAGGTCGTACTTCGCGGAGTTCTTGCGGACGAGGAGGCTGCTGCCCGCCTTGTAGTAGGGGCCGACGAAACTGATCCCGTCCCGCTTCTCGCGCTCGGGCGTCATGCTGTACGAGGCGACGACGAGGTCCACTTCCCCGTTCTTCAGCTTGCTCGCCCGGTTGGCCGTGGTCACCCCGTAGAAGTCCACCTGGGCCTTGTCGTAGCCCAGTTTGTCCGCGAGGGCATAGGCGATGTCGACGTCGAACCCGCTCCACACGCCGGTGTCCTTGTTGTAGAAGCTCAGCCCGGGCTGATCCTCCTTCGCCCCGATCGTCAGCCTCTTCCTGGCGCTCTTCCACTGCTCCCACGCCTGCTGAGCGTCACCCCCGGCGGCTCCCCCTCCCTGCTGCCCGGAGGCGTCGTCCTGCTTGCCCCCGGAGTCGCCCCGCGAGACGAACCAGCCACCACCGGCCAGCAGTACGACACACGCCGCGGCCGCCGCCACCTTCCAGCCCCGGAACCGGCCGCGCGACGCGGCCGACGGCTCGGAGGGGGCGGCACCGGAGGAGTCGGCCACGGGCGGGACGAACTCGGCTCCGCCACCGGCACCGGCACCGGCACCGCCGGAGGTCGAGGCGGGCGCCGCGGGCGTGGTCCGTGAGGCGGGCGGCGTGGTCCCGGCCGTGGGCGGCGTGGGCCGGGCCGTGGGCGGGTGTACGGGGGTGGAGGCGGGCGCGGGGGTCGGCGTGCCGGGGTCCGCGAGGACCTCCCGGAGCATCTCCTCCGCCGACGCCGCGTCCGGCCGGCGCTCGGGGTCCGTGACCAACAGCGCCTGGATGACGGGGCCGAGAGGGCCGGCGTACCGCAGGACGGGGTCGGGCGACTGCTGGATGTTCGCCTGCACCTCCCAGACCTCGTTACCGGCGAAGGGCAGGCGTCCCTCGACCATCTCGTACAGCGTGACGCCCAGCGCCCACAGGTCGGAGGCGGGCGTGGGGCCCGGCGTGACGGGGGCGAACAGCTCGGGCGCCAGGTAGGGAGGCGTGCCGATGATTCCGCCGTACCGGGTGACCCGGTCCGCGCCCTCGAAGGTGGCGATGCCGAAGTCCACCAGCACCACCTGGCCGCCGTCCCGCACCAGGACGTTGCCCGGCTTGACGTCGCGGTGCAGGACCGAGGCCTCGTGGACCGCCCGCAGTCCCTGCGCCATCTGGAGACCGATCTCCGCGGCCCTGGGCACGCCGAGGACCCGGTCACGGCTCAACAGGTCGGCCAGCGACCGCCCTTCCAGCAGCTTCATCACGATCCAGACCTGGTCGGCGGTCTCGATCTGGTCGTGGACCGTCACGACGTTCTGGTGCTCGATCTTGGCCAGGGCCTCCGCCTCGCGGCGGGCCCGCTGCATCGCGTCCTTCTGCGTGTCCGGGGTCATCGCCCTGCGGTCGAGGAGCCCCTTCACGGCGACGAGCCGGCGCAGCCGCCGGTCGTGGGCCTTCCAGACCTCGCCCATGCCGCCGCTGCCGATGGGCTCCAGCAGCTCGTAGCGGCCCTCGATAACCAGGTGGGGAGCCGAAGCACGATCCTCGGGAGGCCCACCTGCGCTGCCACCGGTCCCGTTGATTCCGTCGTCGTTGTGCACACCGGCCCCCTGGCACCTCTTGCGCGAAACGTGGATCACCACAGATTAGACGGCCGCCATGACGGCTTGGAGAATCCGCGCGAGAACAAGCAGGGCGAACCGGCACAACAGGCACGGTCCGGCAGCGCGGAGACCCGCCTCCCGGCGTGGAGCCGAGCCCGGCCGGACACCGGGCTCCGAACACGTCCTGCGGGGCCGCGGACTCCCGTCCCGCCGCAGAAGCCACGGCCTTCTCCACAAGTACCGTCGATCACCGTCCCAGCGCGGTCAGGGTCGCACCCCCGTGCCGGGTGACCCTGGGCCGACAGTCGATCTTGACCGCCCCCCTGGTGAACGCCTCGTCCGTTGCCTTCCCCGACCACACGTACGCCTCCCCGGGCTTGAGCGCCGCCGGCTTCTCGGGGGTGAGGCCCGACGACGAGCTCGGAGGGCACAGAGGGTGGGTCCTGGCCGGCGACCAGTACCGACATCTCCTTGGGGAGCGTTCAGTCAACGACACACCCCCCCACTCCGACAACGCGCACAGAACCAGTCACAGAGGGTACGGACGAGAGGGCCGGACGGCACCGGGACCGGCCGGGGACGGCGGACCGGAGCAGTCGCCGGCTCCTGGCCGCTCGCCCCGGTCGGCGACGCGGTCCCGTTGATGCGACTGGACGCGCACCATGTGGTCGATCTCCGCGACGCACGGGCCGCACGCGTACACGTCACCCGTCGCACCGGGCGTGGTCACGGACCCGATCCACAGCACCGCCACGCCCTCACGCCGGCAGTACATCCAGCACGCGCCCGTCACCCAGGCGTTGCCGTCACCGGCCTGTGCGGCCACCGGCCACACGTCCCGCCACGGGCGCTCGACGGACGGGGCGAACATCACGCCGTGGCCCCCTCCTCCCGGCCGGACCGGAGCGCGGCGGCGAGCGCCCGGACCGTGGCCACGTTGCAGCGCCCCAGGTCGATCAGCGCGAGCGGAGCGGACCCGGCACACGAGACGGCGTCGAGTCCGAGGGACGGCAACGTGACCCCGGCCGCCCCGAGCGCGTCGCGCAACTCCTCACACGCCCGTTCGGCGTCTCGCACGTTGTCCGTGACCATCAGAGAACCTCCCCTCTGCTGCGGGCGTTCGCCCTGGTCAGCCTCGTCCGCATCAGCTCCTCCGCCCGTTCGTGGACGTTCAGCGGCTGTACCTCGCCCGGCACCGCCGTCCACTCCGTACCTCCGCGCTCCGGGCGCAGCCACACCAGTCCGTCCTGGTGGTCCATGACGATTCCGCACCTCTCCTGCCGTACGTCGTGGGCGAGTTCACCGACCGGGAGCCGGGTCGCCTCCAGGTCGGGGCGCCCGGCGCGGGAGGAGACGGGGGCGGCTTCGTGCCGCTTCTCACTGTTCACGCCGTCCAGCGTTCCGGCAGGGCGGCGGCGCGGGCCAGGGTGACGGTGTTCCGAACCGGGCTACGGAACGGCCGCCACCTGGCATGTCCTACGTTTCGCGGTCACCATGTCACCGTCCGCGACTACGTTGGTCGCGGTGCCCGTTCCTCCCGGCAGGCGGAACGGAACGCCGCCACGGCACACAGCGCACGGCAAGGGAGCACCGACCATGACCCAGCCCGCCCGGGATCTCGAACCCGCCCACTCCGCCCGCGACCTGTACGGCGTCGAGCTGCGCCGCCAACGACAGGCCGCCGGCCTGTCGCTGGACCGGCTGTCCGACATCGTCAACTACAGCAAGACGCACCTGCACGGCGTGGAGACGGGGGAACGGCTTCCCCTGCCGCCGCTCTCGGAGAAGCTGGACGTGGCCTTCGGGACGGGGGCGCTGTTCCAGGGGCTGTGGGGGGTGGTGAAGCGGGAGCACACGCCGAGGCGGTTCGACCATTGCCTGGAGCTGGAGGCGAAGGCGGTGCGGATTCAGGCCTTCGGTGCGAGTCTCGTTCCCGGCCTGCTCCAAACCGAGGCCTACATGCGCGCGTTGTTCACCGCGGGGGAGGTGGGGATGAGCACGAGGGGGATCGACGCCCTGGTGGCAGCCCGCCTGGGCCGCCAGGAAGTCCTGCGGCGGGACTGCCCGCCGGGCTTCTGGTGGATCCTCGGTGAAGCGGCACTACGGCAGGTCGTAGGCGGTCCAGCAGTCATGCGCGGGCAGCTCGCGGCGCTGCTGCCGCTGGTCAACGCGCGCCACTCGACCATCCAGGTGAGCCCGTTCGAAGCGGACACGTGTGCCTTGATGAGCGGTACCCTCATCCTGCTGACCCTCCCGGACAACTCGACCACCATGTACCAGGAAGGCGCCGGCTACGGCGAGATCATCGACGACCGGGAAGCCGTCGCGCGACACATGCGAGAGTACGATCTGAAGAAAGCTTGCGCGCTCTCGCCCCGAGAGTCCGCAGCCCTGATCGAGGCGATGTTGGAGAACTGCGAACCATGCGAGTCACCCGGGATCTGAGCGCCGCCTGCTGGCGCAAGTCCTCGTACAGCGATGGGCAAGCGGGGGGTGAATGCGTCGAGGTCTGCGACGACTTCCCCGGTGCGGTCCCCGTCCGTGACAGCAAGAGTACGGCCGGTCCCGTCCTGACACTGAATGCCGCCGCATGGCAGCCCTTCGTCGATGGTGTCAAGGGCGGATCTCTGTAGGGGCACCGTGACACGGTCGCCGAAGTCCCCGGGCAGTCCTCCAGGGACATGATCCGCACCAGGAGCCTCCCGAGGGCCGCCTTGCCGGGCTTCTGGCGCATGGCCCGGTGCACCGCGCTCACCGTCTGCGCACCGTTGATGAGGCTGGCGCCCTCCAGCCGGAAGCCGGCACCGACCCCTGCGACCGGGGCACCCCTGCCATGCTTCCGAGTCCGGTCGCACAGCAGCGTGATCCCGTTGCTCAGTTACCGTGAGACAGAATCACCTGCGGCGATGCCGTCGGCGCCCGGTGTTGAAACAGGGGTCGCCTATGAAACAGCCCGTCGGGGTGCGACGCGCTGAGGCCGAAGCCCGACCGGTCGAGTACGGCTTCGCCGGTTCTCGCCCGCAGAGGGCATGACGCGTCGTAGGGTGACGCCCTGTTCGTGGAGGGGGACGACAAATGTCCGAGGGGCAGCAAACAACTGCCGGACCCGGTGTCGGCTCCAGCAGACTCGGCCTCGGAGATGACATCTCCGGCGTTGTGCCGCTGGTGGAGGCCGGGACGCCGCACACGGTCAGCTTCGGTATCGACGCCCTCGGCGAGTGGCGCATCGAGGTGCACGCAGCAGACGGCGCCCCGCTCGACGCCGCCTGGTGGTGGACGGCCCATGCCGACGACACCGTCACCGACAGCGAGGACGAGGGCGCTGCCGTGATCGACCTGTCGGCGTACCCGGCGAACAGCCCCGCCGGCGCTCTCGCGCTGCAGGAGGAGCTGAAGCACCGCTTTCCCGAGGCGGGCGTGGTGTGGAAACCCGGCGTGATGGACAGCCTCGACGAGCATCGCGCCGCCGCACATCGCGCCCTCGCCGTCACCGCGGCGGACCGGATCGCAGCCCGCCAGGCCACGGCGAAGGCGGAGAAGTCGCTGCGCGAGGCCCTGCCGCTGGCACAGGCGTCCGGAATGGGACCCACCGAGATCGCCGAACGCACAGGCTACGCCCGCAGCACCGTCACCAAGGCCCAGGACAGCCTGGCGACAGTCCTCGGCGGGGCAGCCACCGGCGAGCAGCCGTGACGGGCAGAGCCAGAGCTACAGCCCGTACAGTTCCTCCGGTGTGGGTGGTGGACGCGGCGACGGCCGTCGCGTTCGTGGAGCGCGTCTTCGATCCTGCGCGCATTCGACCCCTGGTGCTGGTCTCCACCTCCCACCGTGTCGGTGACCGCCCGCTGCTCGATGCGGACGCACTGCGCGAGCAGGCCGGAGAGCTTGCGGAGATCGCGGTCATGGCCGACGACGCGGCCAGCTGGACCTTGTCGAAACACCTGGACAAGCTCAGCGCGTGGGGCGGTGCTGTGCGCGTCTACCTGCCCGATGCCACCCGTGCCGATCCTTGGCAGCGCCACCCCCTGATCCAGGTCGCCCCAGCCCGGCCCCATGTGGCCCTCGGGCAGATCACTGCCCACTTGCGCAGCGCCGCAGACATGCCCGCCCGGACACCCGCCCCTTTGACCGTGGTGCCCGCCCCAGGGGGCGAGGACGAGTCGGCCCGACAGGACCGTGGGGATGCTGTCCGGCGCGAGGCTGAGCTGGACCGGTTCGCCGCTCATCTTGCGGACAGGGAGCGGCTGCTGCGGGAGAAGGACGCTGTGATCGCCGACCTGCGCCAGCAGGTGCGGAAGCTCACCAAGCAGCTGCGCACGGCGCGGGAGAGCGCCGGGCCGGAGCTGGTGGCGGTGTACGCCGATCCAGCGCGGCAGTTTTGCCATGAGGTCGAACAGCGCTGGCTCACCACCGTCTCCGAAGCCGAGCGTGAACAGCGTCCGCTCGCGCCCTACCGGCTGGGGCGGGACTGGATGTCCTCACTGGAGGCGATCGAGCTGGTCGACCGGAGCAAGATCCTGGATGTCGTGGTCGAGGTTCTCACCGGTCGGGTCGTCGACAACGTCGCGCGCAGGGTGCGGCGGATGCGTTCCAGCGACGGTGGAGGCACCGCGCCGCGTGTCCGCGACGACGGGGCGAAGGCCTGGCGGTGCGACATCAAGCAACGTGCTGCCTCCGCGCCCAGGCTGATGTGGTGGAGACTGCCGGACAACATCGTCGAGCTGGGTCGCGTCGCCGCTCACGACGACATGCAGCTGCGCTGACACGCCGAGGCGTGTGGTCAGGCAACGGGGAGGAAAGCAGAGATGCCGAGGAAGACGAAGTACGAGGCCGGTGCCTTCATTCGGGCACTGGCTGAGGAGACCCGCCGACCCTACGGCGGCGTGCACGGCCTCCATGCCCATGCCGGGGTGACCTGCCGGTCCCGGGGCGGCGCCCTGCGTACTGACTCGTTTCGCCGGTGATGACGGAGGCGCGTACGCGCCGAGTGCTGCTCGGGCCGCCGACGAGCTATCAGGTCGTCGGTGACCCCCGACAGATGTGGCCCTGCGAGAGGGATCTGCATCACTGGCCGGCCGGGAATCTCCACCGGCTCGCATCCTGTCTGGGCGTGTCGTGTCTGGCTCTTGTCGGCCGGGAAGTCGTGCTCGGTGAGCGGTGGACTCACACCGGTCAACGCGGTCACGAGCAGCTCGTCGGCGGCTTGCGGCTGGATCTGGCCGCCCGTGACGAGTGCGGGCGAATGGTTGCCAGCTGACGTACGCCCATGCCTTGTCGGCCGATGTCGCGGTGTGGGTGGTCGCGGACATCGATCCGCGGTTCCACGCCGAGCACCTCACCGCGCTGGCAGAGCTCGACGAGGTCTTCGCCGGGCGCCGGCTTTTCACCGCCGTCACGGTGACACTGGAGTCTGCGGTCTGCCCCGCCCCGCCCTGTGGGGACACTCCGCTCCTTCCCCGGCTTCGCCGCATCGGTCCCCGGGGCCAGGGCCTGACGGAAGGTTGACACTGTCGGCCCCGGGGGAAGTTCTCGCTGGTCCGAGTCTGGCGCTGCCCGGCTGAACTCCGCCGACGGAGCAACTCAACCGCCACTCGGAGGCCCTGCTGTCGGCTCCCTTGCGATCAGTCGGCTGTCGGCCTCCATGTTCCGGCAGCACGCGCCGCCGACCGTGCCGCTTGTGTTCCGATGCCGGCGGACAGCGCGGCGCACACGGCGGCGCCCAGAGTGAGGACCATCCACGAGACATGGCCTTCCTGGACGATGGTGATGAAGAACAGGGAGTGCCAGGACGTGACGGCCACCGAGAACGCGGTACACATGATCAATGGGAAGGTGAAGTGCCAGCGGGCCACCGACCGGAAGATGTGTGGAGTTCCGGCCAGGACGCTGATGGCGGGGAGCGTCTTTCTGATGCGGGAGAACTCCGATGCCGCGCTCACTCCGGCGGCACCGGCGAGGACGACGAGACCGGGGATCCCGAACAGCAGGATCCAGTTGTTGGCGTTCTCTCGCATCTCCTTGCCCGCCACCCATGCCAGTCCCGGTGGTTCGGCGCTGGCCATCCGGGTGAACGCCGCCTCCTTCACGGCCGGCAGCAGGCCCCGGTGAGGAGTGATCACGATGAGGGATTCCTCGGGTTTCGTGACACTCAGCGATGGGGCCGCCTGGACTCGCGCGTTGGGATGCCAGCGCACCAGTTCCTGCAGTTTCGCGTTCCTGTCCGCGCGCACGGGCGACGGCGTGCTCGTGCAGGACAGTCCGAGAGACTTCAGGGTCGGACACGGTGCCTGCAGAAGGGTGTGCTGTACGGCTTCTGGCCCCACGTACGACGTGGTGGCCTTCAGCATCCGTGACCCCGCGGGAAGGGCCTGGGCCAGGTCCTTCGTGTCCTGCGCGTCCATGTCGTCGGCACGGACGTCGATCACGGTGTCCCCGACTCTCGCGTAGCTGGCGCGCGCCGCGTCGGCCCCGTCACTGGACCTGCTGGCCCACAGCTGCATCTGTGCGATGAGGCCCAGCCCGATCACCATCGATGCCGTCAGGCGGACGATGACGCCGGGGTGGGCGGCTGTCCACCGGCCGCCGATGATGCGTCCTGCCCTTCCGCGCCGGTACCCGGCTCGGGCGATCGCTGTTCCCGCACGCCGCACGAGGGCACCCGCCACGGACGGCAGGAAGGCCCACATCACCACCGTACCGACCATGAACATGGGGGTGGCAAAGCGCCGGTCGAGATACTGGCTGGTCACCACGATCGCCACGCCGACGCCGCACAGGACGACACGCCACCACGGGACGCGCGAGCCGTCTGCGGTGGGCCGGGTCGAGGTCCGGGTTCGCTGCAACCTGTTGGTTCCCACGACAACGGCCACCACCACGGCCAGAGACAGGGCGAGCGCTGCCGCCGCCTGCACAAGGCCCCTCTGGAGATCGGTGTGGCTCAGGATGTAGCCGGTGGGCGGAAGCCGCACGTCCCACAGGGAAGCGAGGACGTACGGGACGGCTCCGGCGCATGTTCCCAGCACCGTCGGCACGGCTGCTTCCGCGACGGCGGCCAGGCTGCGGTGCCACCGTCCGGCGCCCAGGGCGTGCAGAAGGGCCGTGCGCCGGTCGCGCGTCGACGATCCGACTCGTGCGGCGACCACGGTGAGGGCCAGCGCAGGCAGACCGATCGAGGCCCACAGAGTGCCCAGGGGGGACCACAAAGGACGCTGGTTGAGCATCTCGATGCCGGAGGTGGATCCGTTGCCGTATCCGTGTGCGTACAGCACCGTGGCACTGTCCGGGTCGGGTACGTGGGCGATCCCGACGTAGGCGAGACGTTCCGACGGTGAAACCAGGCCCTCGGACCCGACGGTCCCCGCGAACGTCCCGTACCGGCTCGTGACACCGTCGTCCTCGCCTTGGCGGACGAGTTCCGGTGAGAGGTAGACCTGGCCTGGTTCGGGCCATTTCGGCAGTCCCGACGGAGGCAGGGCGTCTTCCCGGAGCTGATGCACATACAACACGGTGTGCTGGAACGCCTTGACGGTGTCCACTCGTTCCAGCACCGCCGCGTCCGCGCCCTCGGCCTCGGTCATCAGGACGAAGCTGCGGGCGTCGGCCCGCTCCTGACGTCCGGCATACGTGGCGACAACGGCGACGGTCGCCGTCGCGACGACGGCGAGTGCCGCGGCGGCCGCGAACAGAGCCCACCACCGGGTGCGCTCGCCCGGAGTGGAACGTCCGGCCGCCAGGCCGATGCGCATCATCTGTCGGCCCGCACGCTTGCTCACGACCCCACCCCCGCTTCGGTGAGCAGACCGTTGCGCAACTCGTGCCGACGATCGGCCTGCTCGGCCACCGACTGGTCATGCGTGACGAGAAGCAGTGCACAGTCGTGCCGGCGCGCCGTGGTGAACAGCAGACGCGCGACATCCTGTTTCGCCTCCGGATCAAGCGCGCCGGTCGGCTCGTCGGCGAGAAGCACGGCAGGACGCGCGATCAGCGCACGCGCCACGGCCGCACGCTGCCGCTCCCCCCCAGACAGCATTCCGGTCGGGGTCGAGCCTGCAGGTACGCCCAGTTCCTCGAGAAGGCTCGCAGCACGCCGGTATGCCTCTTGGTGCTCTCCGCCGCCGAGCAGGACGGGCAGTGCCACGTTCTCCACCGGCGTCAGTTCGGGCAGAAGTTCACCGAACTGGAAGACCATGCCCAGCAACTCGCGGCGCGCCTTCGTCAGTCTGCCGCTGGAAAGCGCGGTCAACTCGCGGTCGCCAACACGGATGGTCCCGGAGTCGGGCTTGATCAGCCCGAGAACACACATCAGCAGAGTCGACTTCCCCGAACCGCTCGGGCCGGTCACGGCAACCGACTCGCCCGGGGCGACAGTGAGACTGACACGGTCGAGGAGCTTGCGACCGTCGACCTGGTAGCTGAGATCGACGATGCTCAGCCCTTGGGAGTTCTGTTCCACCAGTGTGGCGCCGTTCTGTGGGAGGAATGGGTGTGCCGCCCCCCGTCCGGGACCCCGGCCAGGGGGCGGCAAGAGCCGCTGGAAGAGACTCCGATCAGGGGATGACCCAGCCGGAGCAGTCGTCGTCGGCCCAGTTGTTCTCGTCGCACGCCTTGAACTTGTAGATCTTGGAACCGTCACCCGAGTACACGGTGGTGCCGGACCCGCTGTGGTTCCACAGGGTCCGCTTGGTACCCGCGGAGCTGGCCCGGTAGTACTCGGCCTTCACCGGGTCGCCGTCACCGCTGTTGTCCTTCACGGCTATGCGTCCCGAGTCGCCCTTCGCGGGAGACCAGGCGTGCGCGCCCCCGCCATAGGCGGAGGCCGCAGCGGCAGTTGCCGTGGGAACGGCAAGTGCGGCGGTCAGCAGTGCGGCAGCAACGAACTTCGTCCTACGCAAGTTGATTCCCCTCCAAATCAACGCCCTGCCCACGCCGATCTGACGTGGATCACCGGGCGGGAGCGAGATCATAGGCTCACTGAACCCCGTTCAAGCAACGCTCCGTAGATCGCTTCACGCCACAGCGTGAGAAAAAGCGGAATCGACAGCCGGCAGGGACGCACGCCCCGGACGCCAAGGATGTCGTACCGACTGCGGCCACTGACCGGAATGACAGTCTCCGGCCCGAAGTCGTGCGGGAATTGGCCTGAACCAATCAGACTCCGAGCGGCCGAGCAATCCTGGGTGAAGTACTGCTCTTGCAGCCCTGACCTCCTCGGACGCGGCCGTACCGAGGCAGGCAGGGGCAGCTTCGCCTTCCCCCCTTCCGCGCGCCAGCTCCTCGGAGGGCAGCGGTCGGCCCAACCCCCACAGGCCACGTCTCAGGGTCCGAGGGACTGCTTCCACACCCTGACGGCTCACCCTCATAATCCAACGATCGGATCATCAGCGGCCACGGTCCGCAGTGGTCGATGGCCCTTGTCGTCGAGCTGGGCGAGTTCGCGTTCGTAGTCAACGGTGATGGAGCCGTAGTTGTTCACTGCGGAGCTGCGGGCCGGACAGACGTGCGCGAGGAGCTCGGCGCCCACCTCACGGCCCGCATCACGCAGTTCGTCGACAGCCAGACCCATGTACTCGGTGTGCCAGCACACGAACGCGTTCGTCACGACGGTCAGGCACCACGCCTGCTCGTTCTGCTGCTCGGGCCGGCGCCTGGTGATCTTGCCTTCGCGGGCATAGTGGAGCTGGCGGCGCAGGGCGTGCAGCGACTCGCCCTTGTTCAGCTGCCGGGCGATCTTGCGCCGGTATCCCTCGTCCGACAGGTACTGGGCCGCGTAGATCGTGCGCCGGATCGCCCCATACTCCTTCAGCGCTGCCGCGAGGCCATTCTGCCGGGAGGACGCCGACAGCTTGCCCACGATCAGCGAGGCGGTGGCGTGCCCGTACTCCAAGGATCCGGCGAGGCGGAGCAGGTCGTCCCAGTGGTCCGCCACCAGGTCCAGGTTGGCCTTCTTCGTCAGCAGCGGCCATTTGGCGACCTGCTGCTGAAGCGCCTCGCGCATCCCGTCCTCGCGCAGCGTGATGCCCGCCGTCTCCCCGTACCGCCCGCTCGCAGTCCCGAGCCCTTTACGGGTGCGCGGATCCGGACAGCATCATCATCAGGTTCATCGCCCCGTGCGACAGCCCGTCGCGGAGCCGATTCCATGTCTCCCGTTCGTAGCCACCGGCCTTGTAGTAGTCGATCGCGAGGGTGACCCCCTCCATCAGCTCTCACACCTTCGGGGCGACCTCGCCCAGGAGTTTCTGGATCTGCTCGTCGGTCAGGTCGTTCAGCGGCGGTTCGTCGGCACTCAGCATGCCCGCGACGCTACCGAGCCGCCCCCGGCCACCGCGCCGTTTCCCTGAGATCACCCCAGATCAGGCGCTACCGCGCGGCTTAGCGTTGTTTTCTCGGCGAGAACTACTGGGACCCCGTGAGATGGCGTCCGTGCCCGTCGTACCACTCGGCGATCGCCTCGGCCGAAACCGTCCCGTAGTCCCGACAGCCCGCCCATACTCCTTCCGGTTCCACGGAACGGCTCGGCCCCCACCGGCAGCGCAGGGAACATGATCACTCCATAGATGAATCGCTCACAAGTGGAATCTTGTGACATCATGCAGGCATGACTCGGATCGCCATCAGCGCCGCCCGTTCCCAGCTCGGCGACCTCGTGCGCCGCGCCGCCCATGGCCGCGAGACCATCGCGCTCACCGACCACGGGCACGTGGCCGCCCTCCTCGTGTCGCCCCAGGTGATAGAGGATCTGGAGGACGCGCTGGCGGTGGCGGACTACCAGCGCCGCAAGGCGGAGGGCACGCTCGGAGAGGGCATCCCTATGGCCGAGGTGCGCAGGCGACTGGGGCTCGAGCAGAAGTGACCTACGAGATCACCTTCGAGCCACAGGCTCTCAACGCTGCCGCCCGGTTCCCTGAAGATGACCCGGGCGGCCTCGCAGTGGTGCTGGACACCATCGCCACATTGGCGGACGACCCCCGGCCCACGGGTTCGGTCCCCTATGGATCAGCCGAGCTACGACGACTGCGCATCGGTGAGCACCGGGTCCTCTACGCCATCGACGTTGACGTCATTCGCATCCTGGTGACCCACCTCGGCCGAACCGCTTGACCTCTCGCCCGGACAGTCACGTCAGCGCAGCAGCCCCGTCACCTCCCCCACCACCGGCACGGCGCCCAGCGACTGGGCCTGGGCGACCGGGCCGGTCAGCGCCGTAGACGTCAGCGGCTGGAAGTCGGCGACCTTGGTGCCGACGCCGTTGTCCAGCGGGTCGACGCCCGTGCCGGCCAGCGGGTTGGGCTTGAGGTCGGCGACCGGGCCGGTGACGAAGCCGACGGTGCCGGTCACGGCCGCCAGGCCCGCCTGCGGGTCGATGTTGCCCAGGGACGTGGGGCGGGTGTGCGCCAGACCGGCGATGGTCTCGCCGCTGTCCGCGGAAGCCGTCGCCGCTCCTGCGGCCAGGGCGGCACCGGCGGCCGCGAGGACGACCAGGGCGCGCTGTGCGTGCGGGGTGCGGGGGGACGCGTGTCGGGCCATCGCTGCTGCCACCTCTTGGTGTGGATTGCTACGGACTGCCCTGACAACAGCGCACACCGTGATCAGGTCACCGCGCAGCGCAATCGAAATGTGACGCGTGCGGCAAAGTCCACCCGCGGGGTCGTACGGCGGCCGTCGGATGCCTCAGACTGGTGTCCCGTGAGCTCCCATCCGCCCATACCGACGCGAGTCGTGCTGCTCTGCGGCCCCTCCGGCTCCGGCAAGTCCCTCCTCGCCGCGCACTCCGGCCTCCCGGTGCTGCGCCTCGACGACTTCTACAAGGAGGGCACCGACCCGACGCTGCCGACGGTGCCCCTCAGCTCCGACATCGACTGGGACCACCCGGCGTCGTGGGACGCGGACGCGGCGGTCGCCGCCATCGGGGAGCTGTGCCGCACGGGCCGTACCGGCGTGCCCGTCTACGACATCTCGCTGAGCGCCCGCACCGGCGAGGAGACCGTCGACATCGGCCGGACGCCGCTGTTCCTCGCGGAGGGCATCTTCGCCGCGGAGCTGGTGGACCGCTGCCGGGAACTGGGCGTGCTGGCCGACGCGCTGTGCCTGAGCCGGGGCCCGCTGACGACCTTCCGCCGCCGGTTCCTGCGGGACCTGCGCGAGGGCCGCAAGTCCGTGCCGTTCCTGCTCCGCAGGGGCTGGCGGCTGATGCGTCTCGAGCGGTCGGTCATCGCCCGGCAGACCGCCCTGGGCGCCCACGCCTGCGACCGGGCCGAGGCGATGGGCCGGCTGGCGGCCGCGGCGGCGGGCCGGTGCGCCACCAGCCGTACGGCCGCGTAGCGCCTGCACCCCGCTGTCCCCGCACGCAGAAGCGGGACTGGACGGACCCCCCGGCCCTCCAGTCCCGCTCCCTTTCCACCCCCGTGGATCCCCCGTGATCCCCGTCCCCCGTGTCCCCCGTTGTTCCCCCGTGGTGCTTCCCCGTGAGTAAGAGCCCGGGTCCCTCCCCCTGATACACCCCGACTCGAAACTTTTTTCACGGGGCCCCGCCCCCTCGGGCCGGTCCCCCCGGCCCGTACCTTCAGGCGACCAGTTCGCCGAAGGCGTCCTCCTGGTCACGGCCGAAGCTGAGGACCTCGTCCTCGCGCAGCCGGCGCAGCGACCGCCAGATGCTGGACTTCACCGTGCCGACGCTGATGTCGAGGATGTCCGCGATCTCCGGGTCCGTGCGGCCCTCGTAGTAGCGCAGGACCAGCATGGTGCGCTGGAGTTCGGGCAGCCGGGCGAGCGCCTGCCACAGGACGGTGCGCAGCTCGGTGCCGCGCATCGCGTCCATGTCGCCGGGCGTCTCCGGCAGTTCCTCGGTCGGGTACTCGTTGAGCTTGCGGCGCCGCCAGGCGCTGATGTGCAGGTTGGTCATGGTGCGGCGGAGGTATCCGCCGACCGCCGCCTTGTCACTGATCCGGTCCCACGCCCGGTAGGTCGAGAACAGCGCGCTCTGCAGCAGGTCCTCGGCCTCGAAGCGGTCGCCGGTGAGGTGGTACGCGGTCGCGTACAGGGAGGAGCGGCGCTCCTGGACGTAGGCGGTGAACTCCGCCTCCGACAGGGAACGGCGCTCCCCCCGGTCTCCCGCGTCCCCCGTGTTCCCCGTTTCCCCCTTGCTCCCCGTTTCCCCCTTGTTCGCGTCAACCACCGTCATGTACACGGTGTGCTGACGCCCGGTGCCGCGAGCGCACCCCCGCCCGCTCACGGCACCGGACTTCTCCGAGCCCCGGTGTGCGTGCACGTCGTGCAGACGCGTGACCACTGCGCTGGTGTTGGTGCCCTTCAGCGTGTTCATCTCGCGCCCCCCGTCGTGGACTGCCGGTTGCCTGTGACGAAAAGCCTGCCCCGGCGACTTCATGGCCGTGTCCGCCGACTGTCACAGAGCTGTCACAGGGGTCCGTCACCGCTGCACCACCCTTCCTTCACAGGGTCCGGCGGCGTCGTGGGACCCCAACCGCACCCGCAGGTCGAACACCGGCCCCCTCATGGGCCAGAATGAGCGCGTGCCTTCCCTGTTGCTGATCGAGGACGACGACGCCATCCGTACGGCCCTGGAGCTCTCCCTGACCCGCCAGGGCCACCGGGTGGCCACCGCTGCCAGTGGTGAGGACGGTCTGAAGCTGTTGCGCGAGCAGCGGCCGGACCTGATCGTGCTGGACGTGATGCTGCCCGGCATCGACGGTTTCGAGGTGTGCCGCCGCATCCGGCGCACCGACCAGCTGCCGATCATCCTGCTGACCGCGCGCAACGACGACATCGACGTGGTCGTCGGTCTCGAGTCGGGCGCCGACGACTACGTGGTCAAACCCGTCCAGGGCCGGGTCCTCGACGCCCGGATCCGGGCCGTACTGCGGCGCGGGGAGCGGGAGTCCACCGACTCGGCGAGCTTCGGCAGTCTGGTCATCGACCGTTCGGCGATGACCGTGACGAAGAACGGCGAGGACCTCCAGCTGACGCCCACCGAGCTGCGGCTGCTGCTGGAGCTGAGCCGGCGGCCGGGGCAGGCGCTGTCCCGGCAGCAGTTGCTGCGGCTGGTGTGGGAGCACGACTACCTCGGCGACTCCCGGCTGGTGGACGCGTGCGTGCAGCGGCTGCGCGCCAAGGTCGAGGACGTGCCGTCGTCCCCCACCTTGATTCGCACCGTGCGCGGAGTCGGCTATCGACTGGATCCGCCTCATTGAACCCTCCCCCGGCAAAGGCAAGGGGATTCCTGGCTCAAGCAGCTCCTTCGCTCAGCGAGCGGAGGAGACTGACGCTCTCAGCACCAGCCGGGACGGAACCTGCCCGGTTGCCCGAAAGGACAAGGGAATCGCACGTGCTTGGCTCTCGCAACGCACGATGGTCAGCGTACCCAACCGCAAGGGCGGATTCCCGCTTTCGGGACGAATGCCCTGTCCCCAGGTCCACAGAAGCTCGTTTCCCTCCTCCGGCTGCCCAACCGGGGGCGTCCCCGGAGGTTCCGTGACACAGAAGCACCAGGGGGGTACCCGCGGCGGCCTCACCGCGGCGCGCAAGGGTTTCTGGTCCGGGCTGCGCTTCACCAGCCTGCGTCTCAGGCTGGTCCTCGTCTTCGGTCTGGTCGCGCTGACCGCCGCCGTGTCCGCGTCCGGCATCGCGTACTGGCTGAACCGGGAGGCGGTGCTGACCCGTACCCAGGACGCGGTGCTGCGGGACTTCGAGCAGGAGATGCAGAACCGGGCGGGCGCGCTGCCGGAGCACCCGACACAGGACGAGGTGCAGCACACCGCGGGCCAGATGGCCAACAGCAGCCAGCGGTTCTCGGTGCTGCTGGTCGCCGAGAACGCCGACGGCACCGCCGTGTACGGCAGTTCCGGCGGCCTGGGCGGCTTCGCGCTGTCCGACGTGCCCGAGTCGCTGCGCACGGCCGTGAACAAGGAGCAGAAGGTCACCTCGGCCAACAAGCACCCGTACCACCTGTACTGGCAGCGGACGACCGACGACGGCACCCCGTACCTGGTGGCCGGCACGAAGGTGATCGGCGGCGGGCCGACCGGCTACATGCTCAAGTCGCTGGAACCGGAGGCGAAGGACCTGAACTCGCTCGCCTGGTCGCTGGGGATCGCCACCGCGCTCGCCCTGCTGGGCTCGGCGCTGCTCGCGCAGGCCCTGGCGACGACCGTGCTGAAGCCCGTGCACCGGCTCGGGATCGCGGCGCGGCGGCTGGGCGAGGGGAAGCTGGACACCCGGCTGCGGGTGTCCGGCACCGACGAACTGGCCGACCTGTCCCGGACGTTCAACAGCGCCGCCGAGAACCTGGAGAAGCGGGTCGCGGACATGGCGGGCCGGGAGCAGGCCTCCCGGCGCTTCGTCGCGGACATGAGCCATGAGCTGCGTACACCGCTGACGGCGCTCACCGCGGTGACGGAAGTGCTGGAGGAGGAGCTGGAGTACGCGGGCGAGGGCGAGGGGGAGGGCGGGAGTTTCGACCCGATGGTCGAGCCCGCGGTGCGGCTGGTGGTGAGCGAGACGCGGCGCCTCAACGACCTGGTGGAGAACCTGATGGAGGTCACCCGCTTCGACGCGGGCACCGCCCGCCTCGTCCTGGACGACGTCGACGTCGCCGACCAGATCACCGCCTGCATCGACGCCCGGGCCTGGCTGGACGCCGTCGACCTGGAAGCCGAGCGCGGCGTCCACGCCCGCCTCGACCCGCGCCGCCTCGACGTCATCCTCGCCAACCTGATCGGCAACGCCCTCAAGCACGGCGGGTCGCCGGTCAGGGTGTCCGTGGCGCGGGCGGACGACGAGATCGTCATCCGGGTGCGGGACAACGGTCCCGGCATCCCCGAGGACGTCTTGCCGCACGTCTTCGACCGTTTCTACAAGGCGAGCGCCTCCCGGCCGCGCTCCGAGGGCAGCGGGCTCGGTCTGTCCATCGCCCTGGAGAACGCGCACATCCACGGCGGTGAGATCACCGCGGAGAACGCCCCGGAGGGCGGTGCGGTGTTCACCCTGCGGCTGCCGCAGGACCCGTCGCCGCCCGCCGACGAGGACGGCGGGGCCGACGAGGAGACCGAGGACCGGGGCAAGGACGCGAAGGGACAGGTCTGATGACCGTACGCCGGCTGCCGGCCCTCTCCGGGCTCGCGGCAGTGGCCGTGCTGCTGACCGGGTGCGGCATCCGCGCCACCGAGGTGCCCACCGACTACGGTCCCGCGCCGTCGCGGGTGCGCTGCTCGCTCGCCGAGCCGGACGTGTCGACGCGGACCACGCCCGGGCTGCCGGCGCAGGTGTTCCTGCTGTGCGGCTCGTCGCTGGTGGCCGTGGACCGCACGGTGCGGGTGCCGGACGGCGCCTCGGACTCGGGGCGGCGCGTGCTGGTGGCCCAGGGGCTGCTGGACGAGCTGGCGGCACAGCCGTCGGCCGCGGAGAAGGAGGCCGGCTACACGTCGGACGTGCGCCGCGGGATCGTGGTGACGGGACCGCGTTCCGGCGACCCCGAGGACACGCTGCGGCTGAGTACCGACCCCGACGACCTGACCTCGTACGCGCTGGCGCAGGTGGTGTGCACCTTCTCCGACTCCGCCGCGGCCGAGGGCGACGGCTCGGTGATCCTGGCCGGGCCCGCCGACCGGTCCGCCCGCCGCTACTCCTGCACGGACGAGGTCCGGGCCCGGCCGGGCAGCAACGAACCGCCCGCCGACGAGGTCACGGGCGGCTGACGGCCCGCGCCGCGCGGCACGGGGCACGGGGCACGGGGCACGGGGTGCCGCGCGAAGGCCCCGCGGGGGCCGTGTGGCGCAAGCCTCACCCTTGCGTGGGAGAGCCCGGAACCGCGCACGGCGGGGGGCGCGTCTAGGGGGACGTGCAGCGTCATGGGTTCCTCGGCGGCAGCGCCGCGCTCCGCATCCGTGTGACAGGAAGTGTTCTCCTGGTCGCACATCTCGCGTTCGTCGCCTGGTACGCGCTGCGGCCGCTGGACGTCCCCTGGGTACTGCCGCCCAATCTGGAGCCGTTCGCCGGGATCCGCGCCGACCTGGCGCTGGGCGGGCGCGCGGCGGCCCGTTCGCTCGGCGGCTCGCTGGCCCTGCTGGCACCGCTCGGCGTCCTGCTGCCGGTGGCCGGCGGGCGGCTGCACGTCTCGCCGCTGGCGTCCCTGCTGCGCACCACGGCCGCCGCCGCCCTGCTGTCGGTGGGCATCGAGCTGCTGCAGACCGGGGTGCCCGGTCAGGTCGTCGACATCGACTCGGTGCTGCTGAACACGGTGGGCGTGGCCCTCGCGCACCTCGCCGTCGTCCCGGCGGGCCGGGCCCGGATCCGCCGCTGGTACCGGCAGGGCGGGCGGGCGGGCCTCCTCCAGGAGGAGCCCGCTCAGGGTCGGACCCCGACGATTCCCAGGGTCGGTATCGCCCCGTAGAGCGACGCTTTGTGCGGTTCGTCTCCGTAGCGTGGAGGGCAGATGAAGGGGAAGCCGGAGGGCAGCCCCAACCACCCGCTCACGAAGGAGCCGCGATGTCCAGCCTCGCCCGCCCCACCCACGGCCGCATGATCGGCGGAGTGTGCGCCGCGCTGGCCCGGCGCTTCGGCACCTCCGCCGGCACGATGCGGGTGATCTTCCTGGTCTCCTGCCTGCTGCCCGGCCCGCAGTTCCTGCTCTACCTGGCCCTGTGGATCCTGCTCCCGTCCGAGGAGAAGGCCGCCCGTACGGCCTGGTGAAAGACGGCCTGGTGAAAGACGTACCACCCTCTGGTACACCGATGGGGCGCACCCGGCGACCGGGTGCGCCCCTTCGGCGCGTATGGGGGAGGCGGTGGTGCTCAGCCGCCCAGCGGGAGGCCGTTGACCGGCAGGCCCTGGGTGGGCAGCCCCTGCAGCGGCACACCGCCGAGCAGCTTGGCGACCGGCTCGGTCGGGCCCTCGGCGAGCTGCTCGGCGACGACCTGCTCGACCACCGGCTGCGCGGCGGTCAGACCGGTGTGGGAGATCCTGCGGCCCTGCTCCAGCACGTTGCCCGCGCCGGGCGCCACCTGGGAGACGGTCTCCGCGGGGAGGGTGCGGGCGACGGAGTCCACCGTCTGCGCGGTGTCCGGGAGCTCGGGGGCCGCGGTGGCCGCGCCCGCGCCGGCGGCGGCGAAGGCGGCGCCGAGGGCGGCGACACCGAGGGTCTTGGCAGCAGACTGCTTCATGAAGATGCGTCCTCGTAATGGGGAGACGGGGATGTGAGCGGTCCTTGACCGTAAACACGCCCCACCCCATGCGGCAAACATCGAAATGCGGACGGATGGTGAATGCCCGCCCGCGTTTCCGTATTACCGTCGTTTCGCGTTCAGCCGCCGGATTCCGAAGAACCGCTGGTCGAAGCCGTCTGCTGGAACAGCCATTCGGACTTCAGCTCGGCATATCCGGGCTTGATGACGTCATTGATCATGGCCAGTCGTTCATCGAAAGGAATGAACGCTGATTTCATCGCATTGACGGAGAACCACTGCATGTCGTCGAGCGTGTAGCCGAACGCCTCGACCAGGTGCTCGAATTCCCGGCTCATACTGGTGTGGGACATCAGCCGGTTGTCGGTGTTGACGGTGGCCCGGAAGTGCAGCCGGCGCAGCAGCCCGATGGGGTGCTCGGCGTAGGAGTCGGCGGCGCCGGTCTGGAGGTTGGAGCTGGGGCACAGCTCCAGCGGGATCCGCTTGTCCCGGACGTAGGAGGCGAGCCGCCCGAGCTTGACCGAGCCGGCCTCGTGGACCTGGATGTCGTCGATGATGCGGACCCCGTGCCCGAGCCGGTCGGCGCCGCACCACTGCAGGGCCTGCCAGATGGACGGCAGCCCGAAGGCCTCGCCGGCGTGGATGGTGAAGTGGTTGTTCTCCCGCTTCAGGTACTCGAAGGCGTCCAGGTGCCGGGTGGGCGGGTAGCCGGCCTCGGCGCCCGCGATGTCGAATCCGACCACGCCGAGGTCGCGGTAGCGGTTGGCGAGTTCGGCGATCTCCAGGGAGCGGGCCGCGTGCCGCATGGCGGTGAGCAGGGCGCCGACCCGGATGCGGCGGCCGCTCTCCCGGGCGCGCCGCTCGCCCTCCCGGAAGCCCTCGTTGACGGCCTCGACGACCTCTTCGAGGGGCAGCCCCTGCTCCAGGTGCTGCTCGGGGGCGTACCGCACCTCGGCGTAGACGACGCCGTCCTCGGCGAGGTCCTCGGCGCACTCGGCGGCGACCCGGACCAGGGCGTCGCGGGTCTGCATGACGCCGACGGTGTGGGAGAAGGTCTCCAGGTACCGCTCCAGGGACCCGGAGTCGGCGGCCTGCCGGAACCAGGTGCCGAGCAGGTCGGCGTCGGTTTCGGGGAGGTCTCCGTAGCCCGTCTCGCGGGCGAGTTCCACGACCGTGCCCGGCCGCAGACCGCCGTCGAGGTGATCGTGCAGCAGGACCTTCGGCGCCCGGCGGATCCGGTCCGGCGACGGTGTCTTCGCAACCGCCCCGGTGCTCGCCGCGCTGTTCGCCCCGGTGTCCGCCGCGGCGCTCTTCTCGGTGCTCTGGCTCGTCATTTGCGCACTCTAACTCCTACGCGCGTAGAACGCCGGGCGAATACCGGGACCCGATGCGGTGTACGGACTCCCCGATATGTAACGGTGACCGCGCGGACGGGTTCCGTACACCCGGTCTTCTGAGAATCTTCTGCCATGGCACAGCAAGCGACGCCGGTCCGTCGGGCCCGGCTGGGGCGGACGCTCGGTCCGGAGGGGACGGCGGTGAGCGGTGTGGTGCTGCTGCTCCCCGGGGGCGACGAGGTCTCCGACCGCAGGCCCTCCGCGCTGCTCGCGGCCGCGTCCGTGCGCGCGTTGGGGCGCAGGCTGGCGCGCGCGGGCCGGGAGGAGGGTCTGGCCACGCATGTCGTGCACTACCGCTACCGCGGCTGGAACGGCGCCGAGGCCCATCTCGCCCGGGACGCCGAGTGGGCCGCCGACGAGGCCGTACGGCGTTACGGCGACGTACCGGTCTGCCTGGCCGGCACCGGCATGGGCGGCCGGGCGGCGTTGCGGGCGGCCGGGCACGAGGCCGTCAACTCGGTGCTGGCGATCGCCCCTTGGCTGCCGGAGGACGACGTGGCCGCGCCACCCGAACCGGTGAAGCAGCTCGCCGGGCGGCAGGTGCTGATCGTGCACGGCACCAACGACGGGCGCAGCGACCCGGAGTTGTCCTTCCGGCTCGCCTCCCGGGCGAAGAAGGCCAATCGCGGCGTGTGCCGGTTCGAGGTGCACTCCGACGGCCACGGGCTGCGGCAGTACCGGGACGAGGTCGCCGCGCTGGCCGAGGACTTCGTGATGGGCGTGCTGTTCGGCCAGTCCTTCTCACGCCCCGTGGAGGACGCCCTGGCCGCTCCCCCGCCGCTGGGGCTGCGGATGCCGCTGGCGGCGGGTTTCGGGAAGTCGTTGCGGCGGTAGCGCACGCTCCCCGTCGCGAGGTTCAGGACGGCAGCAGGCTGCCTCGCCTCGACAGCAGGAACTTCTTGAACGCCGCCACCGGCGGGGTGTCCGTGCGTCCCGCCAGCCAGGCCACGCCGATCTCGCGGGCGGCGCGCGGGGCGGTGACCGTCAGTTCGACCACGCCGGGGCGGGGCACGGCGGGCGGCGGCAGCAGGGCGACGCCGAGTCCGGCCGCGACCAGGCCGCGCAGCGTCTCCGCCTCCTCCCCCTCGAAGGCCACCCTGGGCCGGAAACCGGCCTCCTTGCACAGCGCGTCGGTGATGCGCCGCAGGCCGTAGCCGGGCTCCAGGGTCACGAAGATCTCGTCGGCGGCCTCCGCGAGGCGGATGCGCCGGCGCCCGGCCAGGGAGTGGTCGGCCGGGACGACCAGGCGCAGCTTCTGCTCGTCGAGGCGGCGGGCGACCAGGTCGGGGGCGTCAGGGACCGGGGAGGTGAGGCACAGGTCCAGCTCCCCCGCGCGCAGCCGCTCCAGCATGGCCTCGCCGTAGTTCTGCACGAGGCTGAAGCGGACCCGGGGGTGGTCGGCGCGGAAGGCGTGCAGCAGGCCGGGGACGGTCTCGGCGCCCATGGTGTGCAGGAAGCCGAAGGCGACCTTGCCGGTGGCCGGGTCGGCGTCGGCGCGGACCTCGTCGGCGGCCCGCTCGACCTCGGCGAGGGCGCGCTCGACGGAACCGAGGAAGGTGCGCCCGGCGACGGTCAGCGCGAGGGTGCGGCCGCGGCGGACGAACAGGTCGACGCCGAGGTCCTCCTCCAGGCGGACGAGTGCGCGGGAGAGGGTCGACTGGGGGACGTTCATCTCCTGGGCGGCCCGGGTGACGTGCTCGGTGCGGGCCACGCCGGCGAAGTGCGCGAGGCGGGGCGCGAGCAGCGCGACGATGTCTTCTGTGTCACCGGACGGTGACAGGCGGGGCCGTGAGCTTTGCTGATGCACCATGGGAACGATTATGGCCATTCCATGCATTGGACGGATGAGTAAGGGGCTTCGTACCTTCGTGGCATGACTCCCGCCGATACCGGGGCGTCCACGGCCGTGGACGCCGCGTCAGCCTCCGCCTCCGCCACCTCCGCGTCCGCCCCCCTCGCATCCTCCGACTCGCGCATGGCACCGGGCGGCCCCGGCTACCGCCGGATGAGTTTCGCGCTGTTCCTGGCGGGCGTCGCGACCTTCGCGCTCCTCTACTCCACCCAGGCCCTGCTGCCGCTGATCTCGGGCGACCTCGGCGTCTCGGCGAGCGACGCGAGCTGGACGGTGGCCGCCGCGACCGGTGGCCTCGCGGTGTTCGTGCTGCCGATGAGCGCGCTGTCGGAGCGTTTCGGACGGCGTACGGTCATGACGGCGTCGCTGGCGGTCGCGGTGACCGTCGGGCTGCTGGTGCCCTTCGCCCCGTCGCTGCCGGCGCTGGTCGCGCTGCGGGCGGTGCAGGGCGCGGCACTGGCCGGGCTGCCGGCCTCGGCGACGGCGTACCTCGCGGAGGAGGTGCGGCCGCGGGCGCTGGTCACCGCGATCGGCCTGTTCGTGGCGGGCAACAGCGTGGGCGGGATGAGCGGCCGGGTGATCACCGGCTGGGTCGCCCAGGAGTGGGGCTGGCGGGTCGCCGTCGGGGTCGTCGGCCTCGTCGCGGTGGCGTGCGCGGTGGCCTTCCGGCTGCTGCTGCCGGCGCCGAAGCACTTCACGCCGGGCTCGCTGCGCCCGCGGGTCCTGGTCCGCACGGTGCGCGACCACCTCGCCAACCCGCTGCTGCGCCGCCTGTACGCGATCGGCGCGCTGTTCATGACGGTGTTCGGCGGCGTCTACACGGTGATCGGCTACCGGCTGGCTCAGGCGCCGTTCTCCCTCCCCCAGGGCCTGATCGGCTCGATCTTCCTGGTCTACCTGGTCGGTACGGTCTCGGCGTCGACGGCGGGGCGTCTGGTGGACCGGCTCGGCCGCCGCGGGGCGCTCTACCTGGGCGCGGGGACGACGGCTGCGGGCCTGCTGCTGTCCCTGGCGCCGTCCCTGCCGCTGGTCCTCCTCGGCCTGGTGCTGATCACGGCGGGCTTCTTCGCCGGGCACGCGGTGGCCTCCTCGGCGGTCGGCAAGACCGCCCGGCACGGCCGCGCCCAGGCCTCGGCGCTGTACCAGTCCGCCTACTACGTGGGTTCCAGCGCGGGCAGCACGGTCGGCGCGGTGGCCTTCCACTCCGGCGGGTGGGCCGGGACGGTCGGGGTGGGGGTGCTGGCGGTGCTGGGCGTCGTGGTGATCACGGTCTCCGGGTCGCTGGCGGCCCGCCGCCAGGCCGCGGGCGCGCCGGTGAGGGCTCTGGGCCTGCCGCGCTGACCTGCGCCTTTCTTGACTGCACAGGCCATTGTCAGTCCCCTGCGGTAGCTTCCGAAGTGCGAGGCGCGAAGACGCGCACGACGGCACGCCACAGGGGTGGGTGGACGATGACCAACGGCACCGTGACGACGGAGCTGGACTCCGCACTGGAGAAGCACCGGCCCGAGCTGACGGGGTACTGCTACCGGATGCTCGGTTCCTCCTTCGAGGCCGAGGACGCGGTGCAGGACACGCTGGTCCGCGCCTGGCGGAGCTACGACAAGTTCGAGGGCCGCTCCAGCCTGCGCTCCTGGCTGTACCGGATCGCGACCAACGTCTGCCTGGACATGCTGACCGCGGGCAACAAGCGGGCGCGTCCGATGGACCTGACGGAGGCGACGCCGCTCGCCCAGGCCGCCCTGTCCCCGCGCCCGGACCACACCTGGCTGGAGCCGATGCCGGACGCCCGCGTGCTGCCGCAGACCGCCGACCCGGCCGAGGCGGCGGTCGCCAAGGAGTCCGTGCGGCTCGCCTTCATGGCCGCCCTGCAGCAGCTGCCGCCCAAGCAGCGGGCGGTGCTGATCCTGCGCGAGGTGCTGGCGTGGAAGGCGAGCGAGGTCGCCGAGCTGCTGGGCACCTCGGTCGCCTCGGTCAACAGCGCGCTGCAGCGGGCTCGCGCGACGCTCGCCGAGCGGGCGGACCGCGGGGCCGAGGCTGCGGTCTCCGACCCGCTGGACGAGGAGCAGCAGAAGCTCCTGGAGCGCTATGTCGCGGCCTTCGAGGGCTATGACATGACGGCGCTGACTGCGCTGCTGCACGAGGACGCGGTGATGACGATGCCGCCGTTCGACCTGTGGCTGGCCGGTCCGGCGGACATCACGGGCTTCATGACGACGCTCGGCGCCGCCTGCGCCGGTTCCCGGCTGCTGCCGGTCCAGGCCAACGGGCTGCCCGCCTTCGCGCACTACAAGCCGGACCCGGAGGCGGGCGGCTTCGCGCCGTGGGCGGTCCAGGTGCTGGAGATCTCAGACGGCCGCATCACCGGGTTCCACTGCTTCCTCGACACCAAGCGGTGGTTCCCGCTGTTCGACCTGCCGCTCCGTCTCGAAGCGGAGGCCGACGAGGTCCAGTAGAGCGTGCAGGGCCGGGTCGGGGTCGCGCAGTCTGATCCGGCCCCCGGCCCGCCGGGCGGTGAGTTCCAGCCGGGCCAGCAGGTCGACGACGGCGAGCCCCGGCGGTCCGAGACCGCCGACGTCGCAGACGACCACCCCGGCCCGGGTGGCTTCCAAGAGCGCGCGCACCTCGTCGCAGAACCGGGGCGTCTCCCCTCGGGAGACAGGCCCCGGCAGCACGAGTACGGCGGGTGTCACGGCGTCCACGTGCGGTAGACCCGGCACGCGCCGGGAAATCATCGGTGCCGGCCGCCGGAGATCGCAGCAGAGATCACATTGACGTGCGCGGACTCCGCCCCGGAGGGTTTGCTGCATGCCCCACGCATCCCCGCCGTCCCCCCATGCCATACCGTCCCCGGTCCGCCCGCTCGGCGGGGAGGTGCCGTGCAGGGGGTGCTGACGGGCTTCGCGGTCATCGCGGTGGTGATCGGGGTCGGCTATGTGCTCGGCCTGCGCGGCCATCTCGGCCCTCAGGGCCGCGAGGTGCTGACCAAGCTGGCCTTCCACGTGGCCTCCCCCGCCCTGCTGTTCACGACCCTCGCGACGGCCGACCTGTCGGTGGTCTTCTCCGCGCGGCTGCTGGTGACGGCCCTGTCCACGGTGGCGGTGGCCGGCGCCTTCGTCGCGGTGGGCGTCGTACGGGGCTGGGGCGTGGGCCGTACGACGATCGGCGCGCTCTGCTCCGGCTACGTCAACTCCGGCAACCTCGGTATCCCGATCGCCGTGTACGTCCTGGGCGACGCCTCGCTGGTGGCGCCGGTGCTGCTGTTCCAGCTGGTGCTGGTGACGCCGGTGGCGGTGACGATCCTGGACCTGTCGGGCGGGGGTCGGCAGGGCCCTCTGTGGCGGCGGCTGCTGACGCCGCTGCGCAATCCGATCGCGCTGGGTTCGCTCGCCGGGGTCGCGGTGGCCGCGAGCGGCTTCGAGGTGCCCGACCCGGTCATGGACCCGGTGACGCTGATCGGCAACATGTCGGTCCCCGCGGTGCTGCTGGCCTTCGGCATCGGCCTGTGCGGCTCCACGATGCCGCTGCGGGGCGTGGAACGGCGCCCGGTACTGCTCGCGGTCGCCCTGAAGGCAGTGGGCCAGCCGGCGGTGGCCTGGGCGCTGGCGTCGGGGGTCTTCGGTCTGCGGGGCCCCCAACTCCTCGACGTGGTGGTGACGTCGGCGCTCCCGGCCGCGCAGAACCTGTACACGTACGCGTCCACCTACGGGGTCGGCGAGCGCCTGGCCCGCGACGCGATCCTGGTCTCGACGGTGGTGTCCGTGCCGGTGCTGGTGGGGGTGGCGGCGGTTCTCGGGTGAGTCAGACCTCGGGGAACGCGCTGGTGTCGATGGTCAGGTCGAAGGGCGCGGGGAGCGTGAGGGGGTCGCCGAACTTCGCGGCGCTCAGCACCCGGTAGACATCACCCTTCGGTTCGCCGTACAGCGTCGCTGTGGGCCCGCCGGGGGCCCAGCGGTCGACGAGGAGGTAGAGAGGGATCCCCGCGGTGGCGTAGGCGGCGGGCTTGCTGATGCGGTCGTGCCGGGCGTTGGACTTGGAGGTGACCTCGACGACGAGTTCCGCGAGGGCGGCGGACATGTGGGTGCCGGACTCGGTGCGCTCCGGCACCGGCGCGACCACAAGGTCCGGGATGAGCATTCCAAGGCGGGACGGAACGGCGATCGCCAGTGTCTGGAAGATCTCCCAATCCTCGGGGATTACCGAGAGCAGGCGCCTATGGATGCGCGCGGCGATGACGTTGTGCGGCAGTCCCGGAGCTGGTGACACGGTGATGATCCCCTCGATGATCTCCACCTTGCTGCCCTCGGGCCAATCCATCTCCTCCCAGAACCGGACGAGGTCGTCCCAGTTCTGGTCGGGCTCCTGGCTCACGGTGAGTGCGCTCATGGCGGTTCTCCTATCGGTGCGTCACCGATCCCAGCATGCCGAACGGGACCGGCAGAGGTCCACCGGTCCCGTTCACCCGAATGGGGACACTCCAGGTCAGGCGATACGTTCCCGCACCACCGGTGAGGCGGTGAACTCCGTGCCCGCCGGGGCGACGTCATACGCGTCCTCCACCGCAGCGAGGGCGTACTCGAAGCGGTCCGGGGTGTCGGTGTGGAGGGTGAGGAGGGGCTGGCCAGCGGTGACCGTGTCGCCGGGCTTGGCGTGGAGTTCGACGCCCGCGGCGGCCTGCACCGGATCCTCCTTGCGGGCGCGGCCCGCCCCCAGGCGCCAAGCGGCGACGCCGACGTCGTAGGCGTCGAGGCGGGTCAGGACGCCGGAGGCACCCGCCTTCACCACGTGCTGTTCCTTCGAGGTGGGCAGCGGCGCGTCCGGGTCGCCGCCCTGGGCGGCGATCATGCGGCGCCAGACGTCCATCGCGGAGCCGTCGGCCAGTGCCTTCGCCGGGTCGGCGTCCTTGAGGCCCGCGGCGTCGAGCATTTCGCGGGCGAGGGCCAGCGTCAGCTCGACCACGTCCGCCGGGCCGCCGCCCGCGAGGACCTCGACCGACTCGCGGACCTCCAGGGCGTTGCCCGCGGTCAGGCCGAGGGGGGTGGCCATGTCGGTGAGGAGCGCGACCGTCTTCACGCCGTGGTCGGTGCCGAGGCCGACCATCGTGGACGCCAGTTCGCGGGCGTCCTCGATGGTCTTCATGAAGGCGCCGGAGCCGACCTTCACGTCCAGGACCAGCGAGCCGGTGCCCTCGGCGATCTTCTTCGACATGATGGAGGAGGCGATCAGCGGGATCGCCTCGACCGTGCCGGTGACGTCGCGCAGCGCGTAGAGCTTCTTGTCGGCGGGGGCGAGACCGTCGCCCGCCGCGCAGATCACCGCGCCGGTGGTGTCCAGGACGTCCAGCATCTCCTCGTTGGACAGGAGGGCGCGCCAGCCGGGGATGGACTCCAGCTTGTCCAGGGTGCCGCCGGTGTGGCCGAGGCCGCGGCCGGAGAGCTGCGGGACGGCCGCGCCGCACGCCGCCACCAGGGGCGCGAGCGGCAGGGTGATCTTGTCGCCGACGCCGCCCGTGGAGTGCTTGTCGGCGGTCGGGCGGGACAGGGACGAGAAGTCCATGCGCTCGCCCGAGGCGATCATCGCGGCGGTCCAGCGGGCGATCTCGCCGCGGTTCATGCCGTTGAGCAGGATCGCCATCGCGAGCGAGGACATCTGCTCGTCGGCCACCTCGCCGCGCGTGTAGGCGTCGATGACCCAGTCGATCTGCTCGCCGGTCAGCTCGCCGCGGTCCCGCTTGGTGCGGATGACGGAGATGACGTCCATGGCCATGTCTGGCCCTTCCTAACGGGATTACGGGAGTTACTACTTGGTGAGGTGGTCGGGGCCGAAGGCCTGCGGGAGCATCCGGGACAGCGGGAGGATCCCCTCCGGGGTCTCAAGCAGCAGCTCCGGGCCGCCGAACTCGTACAGCAGTTGCCGACAGCGGCCGCAGGGGACGAGTACCGCGCCCGCGCCGTCGACGCAGACGAAGTGCGTCAGCCGGCCGCCGCCGGTCAGCTGGAGCTGGGAGACGAGCCCGCACTCGGCGCACAGGCCGATGCCGTAGCTGGCGTTCTCCACGTTGCAGCCGGTGACGGTGCGGCCGTCGTCGACGAGGGCGGCGGCGCCCACGGCGTACCCCGAGTAGGGGGCGTACGCCCGGGACATCGCGTCCCGGGCCGCCGTGCGCAGCTCCTCCCAGTCGGCCCCGGTCACTTGCCCTGGCCCTTGCGGTACTGCATGCCGTTCGCCCTGGGCATTCGCAGCCGTTGCGCGGACAGGGCGAGGACGACGAGGGTGACGACGTACGGCGTGGCGGAGACGACCTGGTTGGGGACCTCGTTGGTGCCGGCGTACCAGGCGAAGACCAGGGCGCCGATGACGAAGGTGATCGCGGCCTTGACGTACTTCTTGCGGATCACCAGCCAGATGGCGCCGGCGACCAGCAGCAGCGCGCCGAGCAGCAGCAGCGCGTGCACGTTGGCGGAGCCGCCGCGCAGGTTGAGGCTGTCGGTGTAGCCGAAGAGGCCCGCGCCGATGGCGAGGCCGCCCGGCATCCAGTTGCCGAAGATCATCGCCGCGAGGCCGATGTAGCCGCGGCCACTGGTCTGGCCCTCCAGGTAGAAGGGGTTGGCCACGATGGAGAGGAAGACACCGCCGAGACCCGCGAGGCCGCCGGAGATGATCACGGCCAGGTACTTGTACTTGTAGACGTTGACGCCGAGGGACTCGGCGGCGATCGGGTTCTCGCCGCAGGAGCGCAGGCGCAGGCCGAACGGGGTGCGCCACAGGATCCACCAGGTGGCGGGGATCAGGGCGACCGCGATCAGGGTGAGCCAGGAGACGTCGGTGACCAGGCCGCCGAGCAGGCCCGCGATGTCCGAGACGAAGAACCAGTGCTGGTCGTTGAGGCTGTCCAGCCAGCCGGACAGGCCCGGGATCGAGAAGTGGCCGAGGGAGTCGACCGGCGGGGACTGCTTGGCCGAGCCGCCCTGGTGGCCCTCGAAGGCGAGCGGCGCGAGGTAGCGGGTGGCGCCGAGGGCGAGGATGTTGATGGCCACACCGGAGACGATGTGGTTGACGTTGAAGGTGATCGTGACGATGGCGTGCAGCAGGCCGCCGAGGCAGCCGCCGATGATGCCGACGAGGACGCCGGTCCAGGGCCCCCACTGGAAGCCGGCCCAGGCACCGAACCAGGTGCCGAGGATCATCATGCCTTCGAGGCCGATGTTGACGACGCCCGCGCGTTCGGCCCACAGACCGCCGAGACCGGCGAGGCCGATCGGCACGGCGAGCTGGAGGGCGGTGGACATCTGGCTGACGTTGGTGATGCCGTTGGCGCCGGTGATCAGGCGGACGATCGAGGTCAGCGCCAGGGCTCCGGCGATGACCAGGAGCAGCACGGGCCACGACATGCGGCGGCCGGTCCGTGGTGCGTGCTCCAGCGACGGCTGGTTGACGTCGGTCGCTGTGGTCGGAGCGGTCATCGGCCGGCCACCTCCTTCTTCGAGTTGTCGGTGGCGCCGAGGACGTGACCGGCGGCCAGCTCCGCGCCGACCCGGCGCTGCTGGCGGCGCAGGCCCCACTCACGGACGGCCTCGTAGGAGACGACGACCGAGAGGACGATCAGGCCCTGCATGATGACCGCGATCTCCTTGTCGTAGCCGTGGAAGTCCAGCTCGGGCGAGGCCTTGTCGAGCCAGGCCCACAGCAGGGCGGCGAAGGCGATGCCGACCGGGCTGTTGCGGCCGAGCAGGGCGATGCCGATGCCGAGGAAGCCGATGCCGGTGGGGAAGTTGAGGCTGTAGGTGTGCGTGTCGCCGAGCAGGATCGGCAGGCCCGCGAGACCGGCGAGGCCGCCGGAGAGCAGCATCGCGGTGAGCACCATCCGCTTGGGGCTGACGCCGCTGGCCGCGGCGGCGGACTCGGAGGCGCCGGAGGCGCGCAGGTCGAAGCCGAAGCGGGTGCGGTTGAGGACGATCCAGTAGCCGATGCCGAGGAGCACGGCGAGGATCACCAGGCCGTAGACCTCGCCGGAGGCGCCCATGTCGATGCCGGGGACCCAGCCGGACTCGTGCATCTCGCCGGTGGTGTTGTTGTTGCCGATCTTGACGCCGAAGACGTCCGGCAGCCACAGGTAGCCGATGACGGAGGTGGCGATGGCGTTGAGCATGATCGTCGCGACGACCTCGCTGACGCCCCGGGTCACCTTGAGGACACCGGCGATGCCGGACCAGAAGGCGCCGGTGAGGACGGCGGTCAGGAGGAGGAGCGGGATCTGGAGCGCGGCCGGCAGGTTGGCGTGGGCGCCGACGATCGCGGCCATCATGGCGGCGAGCTGGTACTGCCCGTCGACGCCGATGTTGAAGAGGTTCATCCGGAAGCCGATGGCCACCGCGAGGGCCGCGATGTAGTACAGCGACGCCTGGTTGACGATCAGGACCTGGATGTCGGAGAACCCGGCCTGCTCGAACATGAGGGCGAACGGTTCGACCGGGTTCTTGCCCGAGGCGATCAGGACGATCGCACTGAGCACGAAGGCCACGGCGAGCGCGATGACCGGTCCGGCCACCGCGAGGAGCACGCGCTCCTTGTCGAACTTCTTCATCAGCGGGCCTCGTCTTCCGGAGACTCGGGGGACTCAGGGGCCTCGGGGGACTTGAGTGACTTGGACGGCTGGGACGGCTTGGACGGCTGAGACGGCTGGGACGACTCGGCGTTCTCCTCGTCCTCCAGGTGTCCGGAGGCCGCGCCGGTCATCGCCGAGCCGAGCGCCTCGGGGGTGATGGTGGCGGGGTCGGCGTCCGCGACCAGCTTGCCGTCGTAGATCACCCGGAGGGTGTCGGACAGGCCGATCAGCTCGTCCAGGTCGGCGGAGATCAGCAGCACGGCCAGGCCCTCGCGGCGGGCCTCGCGGATGTGGTCCCAGATCGCGGCCTGCGCGCCGACGTCCACGCCGCGGGTGGGGTGGGCGGCGATGAGGAAGCGCGGCTTGTGGCTCATCTCGCGGCCGACGATCAGCTTCTGCTGGTTGCCGCCGGACAGCGAGGCGGCGGTGACGTCGATGCCGGGGGTGCGGACGTCGTACGTCTCGACGATGCGGCGGGTGTCCTGCTGGGCGCTCTTCAGGTCCAGCCAGACGCCCTTGCTGTTGGGCTTCTCGGTGACGTGGCCGAGGATGCGGTTCTCCCAGAGGGGGGCCTCAAGGAGCAGCCCGTGGCGGTGGCGGTCCTCGGGGATGTAGCCGACGCCCTGCTCGCGGCGCTTGCGGGTGGGCAGCGCGGTGATGTCCTGGTCGAGGAAGCGGATGGAGCCGGAGTCGGCGTGGCGCAGCCCGATGAGCGCGTCGACCAGCTCGGTCTGGCCGTTGCCCTCGACGCCGGCGATACCGAGGATTTCACCGGCGTGGATGGTGAAGGAGATGTCGTCGAGCAGGGCCTTGCCGCTGGGCGCGGCCAGGCGCAGCGTGTCGACGGTGAGGACCGCGCGGTCGGTGACCGTGGACTCCGCCGTCTCAGGGGTGGGCAGCTCGCTGCCGACCATCAGCTCGGCGAGCTGGCGCGGGGTGGTCTCGGCGGGGACGGCCGTACCGACCGTGGTGCCGCGCCGGATGACGGTGATCTCGTCGGCGACCGAGAGGACCTCGCCCAGCTTGTGGGAGATGAAGATGACGGACAGGCCCTCGGCCTTCAGCTCGCGCAGGTTGTCGAAGAGGGCGTCCACCTCCTGCGGCACCAGGACGGCCGTGGGCTCGTCGAGGATCAGCGTGCGGGCGCCGCGGTAGAGGACCTTGAGGATCTCCACGCGCTGGCGGGCGGCGACGCCCAGCTCCTCGACCAGGAGGTCGGGCTTGACGCCGAGGCCGTAGCGCTCGGACAGCTCCTTGATCTTGCGGCGGGCCCTGGCGCCGATGCCGTAGAGCTTCTCGCTGCCGAGGACCACGTTCTCCAGGACCGTGAGGTTGTCGGCGAGCATGAAGTGCTGGTGGACCATGCCGATGCCGCGGACGATCGCGTCGGCGGGCGAGGAGAAGGCCACCTGCTCGCCGTCGACCGCGATGGTGCCCTCGTCCGGCTTCTGCATGCCGTAGAGGATCTTCATCAGCGTGGACTTGCCGGCGCCGTTCTCGCCGACGAGGGCGTGGACGGTGCCCTTGTGGACGGTGAGGTGGATGTCGTGGTTGGCCACGACTCCGGGGAAACGCTTGGTGATCCCGGCGAGTTCGACGGCGGTCACCGGTTCGTTGACCGCCGCTCCGGCCGGAGGGCTGCTGGACGCGTTGATGGCGCACTCTCCTGGGGACGGGGGCCGTCTACGCGCGTAGCGCCCCTACGGCATCTAAAAGCGGCGGCACATCGACGCGACGGGGTACGGGGAGGGCGACTTCGAGGACGCTCTCCCCGTACCCCGCCGTGCGGCCGGGCCGGCGCGGTTACACGCTGTTCGAGGTGTTGCTGGTGCTACTCAGCCGTTCAGCTGCTCTTGACCTTGATCTCGCCGCTGATGATCTTCTCCTTGGCCGTCTTGATGGCTGCCTGGAGCTCGGCGTCGTCCGCGAACTTCGGGTTGGAGTCCGAGAGACCGACCTCGCCGGACTTCAGATCGCCCCGAACGATACCGGTCTCCGGCTTGCCGTCCTCGACCGACTTCGAAAGGTTGTAGACGGCCGAAGCGACGTCCTTCGTGGCCGAAGTCAGGATGTAGTCCTTGTACTTCGCGAGGGCTTCCTGCTTGTACTGGTCGGAGTCGACGCCGATCGCCCAGACCTTGTTGGCGGCGGCGGCCTCGATGACGCCCTGGCCGGAGAGACCGGCCGCCGCGTACACGACGTCGGCCTTCTTCTCGATCTGGCCCTCGGCGGCGGTCTTGCCCTTGTCGGGGCTGGAGAAGCCGCCCTCCTCCGCGGTCTGCGTGAGGTACTGCGAGATGACCTTGATCTTCGGGTCGGTGTCCTTGACGCCCTGCTCGTAGCCGGCCTGGAACTTGTGGATCAGCGGGACGTCCACACCGCCCACGAAACCGACCGTGTTGGTCTTGGTGCTCTTGGCGGCGGCGACACCGGCGAGGTAGGAGGCCTCCTGCTCGTTGAAGACCAGGTCCGCGACGTTCTTCGCCTCGATCGTGGCGTCGTCGACGATGCCGAAGGTGGTGTCCGGGTACTTCTCCGCGACGTTCTTCATCGCGGAGGCGTAGGCGTAGCCGATGCCGACGACCGGGTTGTAGCCCTGCTTCGCCAGCGAGGACAGCCGCTGCTCCTTGTCGGCGTCGGTCTCGCCGTCGGTGGGCTCGACGTCGGCCGTCTCGTAGCCGAACTCCTTCTTGGCCCGCTCCAGACCGGCGTACGCCGCGTCGTTGAAGGACTGGTCGCCCTTGCCGCCGACGTCGTACGCGATGGCGAGACCCTTGTCCCCCTTGGACTCCGAACCGGAGTCGGTCGAGGTACCACCGCAGGCGGCGAGGGCGAGGGCCAGGGAGGCGGTCGCTGCGCCTGCGACCGTGATCCGGGAAATCCGGCGCATGTCTGGTGCTCCTGTCGTACAAGCGCCGGGGACGGTTCGGCTGCGGCGCTGGCTTCGCCGCAGATTAACGCGCGTAGACCTGCCTGAAAACCCCTTCTGTCCACCTTGTTATCCGCCCGTGAGCAAGGACCCGCGAATGGGGGTACGGGGCTTGCCGGACGCAAACGGGGGGTGGCGGAGGGTGACGCCTGGCGGCGGAGCCCGCGGAGCACGGAAGCGGACGGGCACCCGGAGGTGTCCGTCCGCTTCGTGAGGGTGTGTGCCGGGAGCGTGGTTACTCCGTCGCGACCTTGATGGAGCCGTCGACGATGCCGGCCTTGGCCTTCTCCACGGCCTCCTTGGCGCCCGGGACCTCGGCGAACTTCGGGTTGCTGTCGGACAGGCCCACGCCGTCGGACTTCAGGTCGAAGGTGTGGGTGCCGGTCAGCGGCTTGCCGTCCTCGACGGACTTGGCCAGGGCGAAGACCGCGCCGTCGATGTCCTTGAGGGCGGAGGTCAGGATGGAGTCCTTGTAGGCGGCGAGGGCCTCCTGCTTGTACTGGTCCGAGTCGACGCCGATCGCCCAGATCTTCGCCTTGGCAGCGGCCTCGATCACGCCCTGGCCGGAGAGACCGGCCGCCGCGTACACGACGTCGGCCTTCTTCTCGATCTGGCCCTCGGCGGCGGCCTTGCCCTTGTCGGGACTGGAGAAGCCGCCCTCCTCCGCGGTCTGCGTCAGGTACTGCGAGATGACCTTGATCTTCGGGTCGGTGTCCTTGACGCCCTGCTCGTAGCCGGCCTCGAACTTGTGGATCAGCGGGACGTCCACACCGCCCACGAAGCCGACGGTCTTGGTCTTGGTGGCCTTGGCGGCGGCGACACCGGCCAGGTAGGAGGCCTCGTTCTCGGCGAAGACGAGGGACGCCACGTTCTTGCCCTCGACCACGGAGTCGACGATGCCGAAGGTGGTGTCCGGGTACTTGGCGGCGACGGCCTTCATCGCCGGGCCGTAGGCGAAGCCGACGCCGATCACGGGGTTGTAGCCCTGCTTGGCCAGGGAGGTCAGGCGCTGTTCCTTGTCGGCGTCCGTCTCGCCGTCGGTGGGCTCGATGTCGGCGGTCTTGTAGCCGAACTCCTTCTTGGCCTGCTCCAGACCGGCGTACGCGGCGTCGTTGAAGGACTGGTCGCCCTTGCCGCCGACGTCGTAGGCGATGGCGAGGCCCTTGTCGTCACCGCCGTCGTCGCCGCTCTCGCCGCTGGTGCCGCCGCAGGCCGTGGCGGCGAGTGCGAGCGACGCGACCCCCACCGCGACGCGGATCAGTCTTGATGTCCGACGCATCTGAAGCTCCCCATTCTCCAAAGCCCCGCAGCGGGCGCTCGGTTCGGCGCACAGTAACGCGCGTAGAAACTCCTGGGAACGGGGTTGCGCGGCGCCGTTATCCATTCGTGCCGCTGGCCGATCACGCCGGTGCGGTTACGTCACGGCTACTGCACGGCGTCGATGATGGCGGCCGCGGTGAACATCTCCACGCCGACCGTGATGGCGTGTTCGTCCACGTCGAAGTCGCCCTGGTGGAGGTCGCGGACCGTGCGCTCGCCGGGCGGGCGGACGCCGAGGCGGGCCATGGCGCCGGGCACGTGCTCCAGGTACCAGGAAAAGTCCTCGCCGCCCAGGCTCTGCTCGGTGCCCTCCACGGCGTCGGTGCCGCGCCGGGCGACCATGGCGGCCTGGAGCAGCTCGGTGCTGGTGACCTCGTTGACGACCGGGGGGACGCCGCGGACGTAGGTGATCTCGGACTTGGCCCGGTACAGGTCGGCGATCTCGTCGATGGCGCCCATCACCAGGTCGGGCGCCTGCCGCCAGGCGTCCAGGTCGAGGCAGCGCACGGTCCCGGCCAGTTCGGCGTGCTGCGGGATGACGTTCGGGGCGTGGCCGGACTCGATCCGCCCCCAGGTCAGGGCGAGCCCGCTGCGGCTGTCCACGCGCCGGGCGACGAGCGGCGGCACGTCGGTGACCACCCGGGCGGTGGCGGTGACCAGGTCGGTGGTGAGGTGCGGGCGGGCGGTGTGGCCGCCGGGGCCGTTCAGGGCGATCTCGAGGCGGTCGCAGGCGGAGGTGATCGGGCCGACCCTGAGGCCGATCCTCCCGGCGTCCACCCGGGGATCGCAGTGCACGGCCAGGATGCGGCGCACCCCGTCGAGCGCACCGCCCTCGATGGCGTCGGCGGCGCCGCCGGGCAGCACCTCCTCGGCGGGCTGGAAGACCAGCCGCACGGGACGGGGCAGCAGGCCCTGCTCGTGCAGGGCGGCGAGCACGAGACCGGTGCCGAGGACGACGGTGGTGTGCACGTCGTGCCCGCAGGCGTGGGCGCGGTCGGGCACCTGGGAGCGGTAGACGCACTCGCTCTTGGTGTCGGGGATGGGCAGGGCGTCGATGTCGGCCCGCAGGGCGAGCATGCGGGGCCCGCCGGACCACTGGCCCGAGTCGGTGCCGGTGCCGATGTCGCAGACGAGCCCGGTGCCGATGGGCAGCACGCGCGGCTTGAGACCGGCCCGCTCCAGCCGTTCCTTGATCGCGGCGGTGGTGCGGAACTCCTGGTTTCCCAGCTCGGGGTGCATGTGGAGGTCGCGGCGGAAGGCCACCAGCTCCGCGCGCAGCGCGTCCGGCAAGGTGCCGGGCAGCGCGGCTTCACCGGGAGTGTCGGCCTCGGACTCTGGGGACATCAACACGTTCACCCTTTGCAGCGTAGGGCTCCCGGGCGATCGATGGACCCACGATCAACAAAATTCAGCCCGTTAGGGGAAGAAAACTCGGCCGCCCCACGCATAGCCATCATCTCGCTTGGGTAAACTTGGCCGCCCTTCCGGCCGAGCCGATCATGAGATCACCGGGAGCGGCCCGACCGCTCCACGGCACCCGTCCTCTTCCCACGGTTACCACGCGTGGCCCGCTCCACGCGCCCTATCCCGCGCTCACCACCGCCGACAGCCGGTGCACGTCCCGTGCCGAGCCGGTGACGCCGCTCAGGAATCCGCGGGCCCGCGGTGAGGCCGACTCGGTGAGCCAGGCGGGGTCGATGTCGCAGACGGCGACGCGGACGTCGGTGCCGGCCAGGGCCAGCGGGAGGGTGTGGACGACGGTGGAGGGGAAGCTGAGGACGGTACGGCCGATCGGGCCGCGGCGGGCGATCAGCTCCAGCGGGAGGTCGGGGCGGACGATCTGCAGGCCGGTCTCCACGGCCAGCCGGTGCAGCTTCACGGCGCTCTCGCGGCGGTGGGCGAAGTAGCGGGCCGCCCCGTGGCTCTTCGCCAGGGCGCGTACGGCGTCCACGTAGCGGTCGGCGTCGACGACGCCGGTCTCCACCAGGGAGGTGCCGACCATGTCGGCGCCCTTGGTGATGCGCGGCGGGCCGAAGCGGGAGCGGGTCCAGGCGAAGTCGTTGGCGGTGACGGTGACGCCTTCGGGGACGTCATCGATGGGCATGGAGGAGAAGACCGAGACCTGCCGGTCGGGGGTCGGGGTGAGGCGGTGGCGGGCCGATCGGGAGACGGGGGCGAAGAGCAGGTCGCGCGGGCCTGGGCGGCTGCCCTTGCGGTGCCAGCGGACCAGGCGTTCGCCGTGGGCCAGCTGGGTGACGAACTCCATCGTGGCCGTGCCGTCGTCGACGACGACGAGGTCGTGGGCGCGGGTGATGGTGAGGAGCAGTTGTACGTAGCGGGAGAACGGGTCGCCCATGACGATCCGGTCCGCCTGGCGCAGCGCGGTGGTCAGGCCGCCGACCGTGCGGAAGGGGGCCGTGGCGCCGCCGCGCGCCTCCTCCCAGCGGATCTCGTGGCCCTCCTTGCGGGCCAGTTCCGCCATGCGGCGCAGCTGGCCGCGGGTCATCGGGTCGACGGGCGAGAGGACCACGAGGGTGAGCTCCGCGCCGGGTGCGCGGGTGTGCGCCCACTCCAGCACGTTCAGCAGTTGTACCGGGCTCTCGACGAAGGCGAGAGTGCGGGGGCCGGCGTTCCCGGCGCGGGGGCTCATCGGTGGGGGACCGTCCCGTGGTGAGTGACTCGGTGGCCGGGGATCAGACGGTGACGGGCTCGCCCGCGGCGGCGGCGATCTCCGCCTCGGCGACGACGCCGGTGACGCGGCGCAGCTTCTTCATCGGGCCGAGCTCCGAGTCGTAGACCTTCTTGACGCCGTCGCCGAGGGAGGCCTCGATGGTGCGGATGTCGCGCACCAGGCGGGTCAGGCCCTGCGGCTCGACGGAGGCGGCCTGGTCGGAGCCCCACATGGCGCGGTCGAGGGTGATGTGGCGCTCGACGAAGGCGGCGCCGAGGGCGACGGCGGCCAGCGTGGTCTGCAGGCCGGTCTCGTGGCCGGAGTAGCCGATCGGAACGTTCGGGTACTCCTGCTGGAGGGTGTTGATGACGCGCAGGTTCAGCTCCTCGGCCTGCGCCGGGTACGTCGACGTGGCGTGGCACATGAGGATGTTGTCGCTGCCCAGGACCTCGACCGCGTGGCGGATCTGCTTCGGGGTGGACATGCCGGTGGAGAGGATGACCGTCTTGCCCGTGGCGCGCAGGGCGCGCAGCAGCTCGTCGTCGGTCAGGGAGGCGGAGGCGACCTTGTGGGCCGGGACGTCGAACTTCTCCAGGAAGGCGACGGCCTCGGTGTCCCACGGGGAGGCGAACCAGTCGATGTTCTTGGTCCTGCAGTAGTCGTCGATCTGGCGGTACTCGTCCTCGCCGAACTCCACCCGGTGGCGGTAGTCGATGTACGTCATCCGGCCCCAGGGGGTGTCGCGCTCGATGTCCCACTGGTCGCGCGGGGTGCAGATCTCGGGGGTGCGCTTCTGGAACTTGACGGCGTCGCAGCCGGCCTCGGCGGCGGCGTCGATCAGCTTGAAGGCGTTCTCCAGCTCACCGTTGTGGTTGATGCCGATCTCGCCGGTGACGTAGACGGGGCGGCCGGGGCCGGCCTCGCGGGTGCCGAAGGTGCGGATGCGGGAGTTGGTGCTCATGGCAGGGGGTTCCTTACTTGGACTGGGTGAGCGTGGGGGTGGTTTCGAGAGCGGGGCCGAGGGCGTCCAGGGACGGGCCGAGCAGCCAGGTCGCGATCTCCCGTACGGCGCCTTCGCCGCCGGGGACGGTGGTGACCGCGCGGGCCGCGCCGCGTACGGCGTCGTGGGCGCTCGCGACCGCGACGGGCCAGCCGACGAGGGCGAAGCACGGGAGGTCGTTGACGTCGTTGCCGACGTAGAGCACGCGTTCGGGCGCGATGCCCTGTTCCTCGCACCACTGCTTGAGGGCGAGGTCCTTGCGGTCGATGCCGTGCAGCACGGGGAGCTTGAGCTTGCGTGCGCGGGCGGCGACGACCGGGTTCACCTCCGTGGACAGGATCAGCATGGTCAGGCCGCTGCGGCGCAGGGCGGCGATGCCGAGTCCGTCGCCGCGGTGCACGGAGACGAACTCCCGTCCGTCGGAGTCGATCAGCACCCGGTCGTCGGTCTGGGTGCCGTCGAAGTCGAGGACGACCGCGTCGATGTCGGCCGCGGTCGGCAGGGCGCCGGGCCGGGCCGTGTCGAAGTGCGGGGCGAGGGCGCGGGCGCGGGCCAGGTCGTGCGGGTCGTCGATCTCCAGGACGCGCGCCGGGTCGGTGCGGACCAGTTCGGTGCGGCCGAAGAAGCGGTGCTGGTGCTTGCGGAAGCCGGGGGCGGCCATGGCGTAGGCGGCGCCGGTCTCCAGCAGGTCCTGGGGGCGGTCCTGGCGGCGGGGGCGGTACGACTTGTCGTGGTTGACGCCGTGGCCGCCGTCGGCCCCGCCCGGTCCGTCGGCGCCGTCCCGCCAGACGAAGCCGTGGAAGGGGGCGACGGTGACGGCGGTGTCCGCGCCGTCCCCGACGACCGCGCCGGCCACCCCGTCCACGTCCTCGCGGACCAGGAAGGGGCTGGTGCACTGGACGAGCAGCACCACGTCGACGGCGGCGCCGTGCAGGGCCTCGTGGGCGTCCATCGCGTGCAGCACGGCGGCCTCGGAGGTGGCCGTGTCCCCGGCGATGGCGGCGGGGCGCAGCACCACCTCGGCGCCGGCCTCGCGGGCCGCGGCGGCGATGGCCTGGTCGTCGGTGGAGACGACGACGTCGGTCACGAGGCGGGCGGCGAGGCACTCGCGTACCGCGCGGACCACCAGCGGGACGCCGCCGACGGGGGCGAGGTTCTTCGCGGGCACTCCCTTGGAGCCGCCGCGGGCGGGGATCACGGCGAGCACCCGGCGCACCGAAGCGCCCGGACTCGCTTGACTGTTGGGCATGGAAACTGCTCCTTGCGCAGGTGTCGCGGACGCCACGGACGGGACCGCAGGGCTCTCGGCTGACGGGTCGGGCCCGGAAACTGCGACGCCCCCGGAAACCGGAACCGACCCGCCCACCGGGACGGACCCCGGCACCGGGACGAACCCAGGGGTCGAGGCAGCGCCGGAAACCGGGAGCGGCGCCGGTGCCCGGGTCGGAGCCGCGACCGGGAGCGGTGCAGGTGTTGGGGTCGGGCCGGGAGTCGGGGACGTCACAGCTCCCCCATCCGGCGGATCACCGGGGCGACCCGCTGGACGCCGTGCCGGTAGGCGCCGCGGGCCGCGCGGCGGACGACCTGGCGGACCGGGCCGGGCGCGCGGTCGGCGGCCGGGGCGCCGGGCAGCGGCGTGCCGTCGGGGGCGAGGTGGTGGCGGGCGAGGATGCCGGGGAGGTAACCGGGGGCGGTGGCGAGGGTGTAGTAGGGGGCGAGGGGCGGCAGGCCGCCGGGCCGGTCCAGCAGGGCGGCGATGCGGGCGCGGGCCTCGTCGAAGGCGCTCTGGTAGCCGCCGTCCGCCGCGACGCCCTGCCGGGCGACCCACTCGGGGTCGGGGGCGGGGCGGTGGCCGGCGTCGAGTCGGTCCCAGGAGGCGAGGCAGCCGGAGCCCACGAAGTGGTGGTTGCCGAGCGCCTCGCGCACCCCGAGGTCGCTGAGGACGACGGTGGGGATGCGGCGGTGCAGGGATTCCAGGGCCGCGGTGGAGCTGATGGTGACCAGGAGGTCGGTGCGGTCCAGGACCTCGCCCATGTGCCCGTAGACCAGGCGGAAGTTGGCCGGCGGGTCGGCCCGCTGCACCAGCTTCTGGTAGGGCAGCTCCTCGATGTGCGTGGTGTGTTCGCCGGGCCTGGAGCGCAGCTTGAGCAGCACCTCGCGCTCGGGGTGCAGCCGGGCGTGCCCGATCAGCCGTTCGAGGAGGTACGTACGGTCCCTGCGGCTGTCCGGCACGGAGGGCTGCGCGGCGAAGACCACGGTGTAGGGGCGCTCGCCCCCGTCGCCCGGCTCACCGGCGTAGGCGGCGCCGCCCAGGAAGGGCAGGGCGACCTCGGTCACCGCGGCGGCGTCGGCTCCGACCCCCTCGTACACGGTGCGGAAACGCTCCGCGTCCTGGCGGGAGTTGGCGAGCACGAGGTCGGCGCCGTGGCGCAGCAGCAGGCCGTCGGCGAGCTTCTCGTAGACGACGCCGACGTATCCGGTGACGACCACGGGCCGTTCGGCGCGGTCCTGCCAGACGCGGCCCAGCCCGTGCAGCATCGCCTGGACCCCGCCGCCGACCAGGGCGAGGACGAGGATGTCGTAGGAGTCCTCGCCCCGCGCCTCGTCCATGGCGCGCAGGAACTCGACGGCGGTCACCTCGCGGAGCGAGTCCGCGCTGACGCCGACCTCCCGCAGCTGGCGGGCGGTGGGGGTGGCTCGGCCGCGCAGGAGGTAGCCGTCGAGGTGGATCTCCGGGTCCCCGGGGCGGACGCGGGTCGCGGTGAGCGCGCCCCATTTCCACCGGGTGTCGGAGTCCGCCAGGACGGCGACTCGCAGGGCCTTCGTTGCACTTGCTGGCACGCCGTAAACGCTAGGAAGCCATTTCTAGGAACCGCCCAACCGGAATCCAACAAAGGGTGAACAGCACGTCGCCGAATGGGGAATCGGCCGGCCCTGGCCCCGGAACAGCATCCGCTTCACCGCTTCGCCACGCCTCGTTCACCTCGTATCAAGCCACGGGTAAAGCCGCATGCCGGAGCGCCGCCTAACGTCCCTCACGTGCCAACTCTCTCCGTCATCGTGCCGTTCTACAACGTGCGGCAATACGCACCCGACACCCTGCGGAGTCTGCGCGCGAACGCGCGGGACGACTTCGAATTCATTCTCGTCGACGACTGCTCGACCGACGGGACCGCGGACATCCTCGCGCGCGCGGAGCGGGAGCTGCCCGGGGCGGTCCTGGTCCGGCACGAGCGCAACGGCGGCCTGGCCACGGCCCGCAACACCGGCATCGACCGGGCGCGCGGCGAGTACCTCACCTTCCTGGACGGCGACGACTGGCTGGCGCCCGGCCACTACGACCGGCTGGTCGCCACGATCGAGGGGCTGGGCTGCGACTTCGTGCGCACCGACCACGTCCAGTGCACGGCACGGGCCCGCACCGTGTACCGGGTGCCGCACGGCCGCCGGGGCGTGGTCCTGCGGCCGCGGGACGCGATCCTGCCGGCCCACCGGTCCACGTCCGTCGACTACGCCTACGCCTGGGCCGGGATCTACCACCGGCGGCTGGTCGAGCGGGGCCTGCTGCACTTCACCGACGGGCTGCGCACGGCCGAGGACCGGCCGTGGATCTGGAAGCTGCACCGGGAGGCGGAGTCCTTCGCGGTGAGCGGGCTGCTCGGGGTCTTCTACCGGCGCGGCGTGGCGTCCTCGCTCACCCAGATCGGGGACGTCCGCCAGCTGGACTTCCTGCGCGCCTTCGACGAGGTCGTCGCGGGGGCGGCCGACGACCCGGACGCCGTGAACCTGCTCCCGAAGGCCGTGCGCACGTACTGCGCGATCATTTCCCACCATCTCGGTTCCATCGAAAGGTTCGAGCCTGCCGTGGCCCGGAAACTGAAGGCGATGAGCGCCGCCGCGCTGCGGCGGATGCCGCAGGACGCGCTCGACCAGGTGCTCGGCTCGATGGACACCGAGCGCGCCACCCGGCTGCGGCGGCTGCGCCGGCGTGCGGGCTCGGGATCGGGCGCGGGCGCGGGCGCGGGGGTGGCCGCGTGAGTACGCAGATCTTCCTGGCGTCGACGCTGTACGGGACGGCCACGCTCGCCGCGGCCCTGGACGCGGGCTGCTTCGACGCGGCCGACCGGCGGATCCTGCTGGTCTCCAACAACGCGGCGACGCCCGAGACGACGCCCTCCCTGGACGGGATGCCCGGCTTCGAGCAGCTGCGGTCGCGGTTCGACGACGTGGTGTCGTGGAACGAGACGATCTTCCCCTTCCATCCGGGCGGCTGGTCGCCGCGGGTGGACGACGCGCCGATGTGGGAGCGGTATCTGCGGCTGGCCTGGGGGCTCGGCGACGACGACGTGGAGCTCGTCGTGGAGTCCATCCAGGTGCACCCGGCGCTGGGCGTGGCGCAGATCTTCACCGACGCGCCGCTGACCGTCTACGCGGACGGTCTGATGAGCTACGGGCCCACCCGCAACAAGCTCGACCCGCTGGTCGGCACGCGTGTGACGCGGCTGCTCCACCTCGACCTGGTGCCGGGGCTGACGCCGCTGCTGCTCACCGAGTTCGGCGTGGCGCCGGAGATCGTGCCGACCCAGGCGTTCACCAAGGTGCTGGCCGAGCTGGCGGGCACCGGCGCCGGTCTGCCGGACGTCGGGGAACCGGCGCTGCTGCTCGGTCAGTACCTGTCGGCGCTGGGCATCCTGTCCGCCGAGGAGGAGGAGGCCCTGCACGTGCGGATGCTGACGGGCGCCGTCGGGCTCGGCCACACCCGGGTGGTGTTCAAGCCGCATCCCACGGCCCCGGCGCGCTTCATCCGCTCCCTGGAGCAGGAGGCGGAGCGGCTCGGTGTCGACCTCACCGTGCTGGACACGCCGGTCCTGGCGGAGGTGCTGTACCAGCGGCTGCGCCCGGCGCTGGTCGTCGGCTGCTTCTCCACGGCGCTGCTCACCGCGTCCGCCCTGTACGGCCTGCCGGTCGCCCGGGTCGGCACCGACACCCTGCTGGACCGGCTGACGCCGTACGAGAACAGCAACCGCGTCCCCGTCACCATCGTCGACGCGCTGCTGCCCGGGCCGGACGACGCCGAGGCCGTCGCCGAGGGACGTCCGGGCCTGGACACCGAGGCGCTGGCGGCGCTGGTGCGGGCGGTCGGTTTCGCGATGCAGTCCAAGATCCTGCCGGAGCTGCGGCCGGCCGCCGAGGAGTATCTGCGCGGCAGCCTCGACGCCCGCACCCGGCGGTACTTCAAGAAGCGACGGCTCACGTCGCTGGGGCTGCCCGGCGGAATTCCGGAGCGGCTGGCATTCCTGCCGCGCAATGCCACGGCACGCAGGGTCGTGCGCCGGGCGCGCAGCATTCGGCGGTCGGTCAAACGCTGAGGCAATTTCCGGTGTCGGGAACATGAACGTGGAATTCCTCGCGCGCCCCGCCCCCTCCCGTTCATTTTCCCTTCACTCATTGGCCGCCACTTCCCGTGCGATGATCCGCACGGGAAATCTCCCCAGAAAAATCACAACTGGGCTGGTCGTCTATGCGTATCGCCGTCTTCATCGAGAACCGCAACGGTGTCGGTCTCACCGCAGGGATCATGAACGCGCCGGGGGCACGGGAGCACACGTTCCTGCTGGTCACCGCCGACCTCGAAGGGGACGTGGGGCGGTGGATCGGGGAGGAGGCCTCGGCCCGGCTGGACGGGGCGCGGGTGGACAACCTGTTCCGGGCGGAGGAGGCGCTCGCGCACGCGCAGTTCCTGGAGGAGACAGGCCCCCGAATATCGGACTTCGTGCGGAGGGAGTCCGTGGACCGGCTGGTCCTCTTCAACGACCGCTCGCAGCGCGGCAGCAGGGTCGCCCAGGCCCTCACCGGGACGCTGCCGGTGGTCCTGGTCCAGGACGGGCATCTCGACTTCCGCTACAAGAGGCTCGGCCCCGGGCTCCGCGACCAGAACTGGTACTACGGTTCCTCGGGCCCCGCCGCCGTCTGCGTCTGGGGGCCTTCCACCGCCCAGCACCTGCTGTACCGCAGGGCGGACGACGACCCGGTCGTCCACATCACCGGCGCCCTCGGCCACAGCGACGACCCGGGCCTGCTGCGCGCCACGCTCAATCCGGCGCCGCGGCCCGCGCGTTCCTCGCGGGACCCGTTGCGGATCATCGTCCTCGACCAGCCCCTGGGCGACCAGCGCAAACTGGCGGCCGGTCAGCACCGCGAGTACCTGCGGGCGGCCTGCGAGGCGCTCGCCGAGTTCGGTGAGGTGGCGGTCAAGCCGCATCCCTCGACCCTCTCCGGTCACCTGAACTGGCTGGGCACGCTGCCCGGGGTCACGGTCCTGGACGAGTCGACGCTGGTGGACGCGGCGGGCCTGGAATCCTACGACCTGGCCCTGACGTTCTTCTCCACGACCTATCTGCAGACCCTGCGGGCCGGGGTCCCGCTGGTGCTGTTCAGCCCGCCGCCGCTGAACATCGTCTTCCCCGCCGTCAATCACGCGCTGCTGCGCAACGTCGGCAGCGTGGGAGAACTCGTCGATGTCGTGGGTCAGTTGCACCGCACGGGCAAGTTCGCCGGCAACAACACCGGTGAGCCGCTGACCCACTTCCTCTCCTTCCACGACGACGTGGCGGAGCGGATCCTCACGGTGGTCCAGGAGGCGAGGGTCCGTGCGCCGCGTGCCGCCCCGGTCTCCGGCGCGGCCTCCCGCACACCGGCCGGCACCCGTGCCGAGCGGGCGCTGCGGGCGGTACGGGACCGGCAGCGGCCGCCCCGCTCGCTGGCCGTGCTGGGCCTGGGCTTCGGCTATGTCACCGGCGTGGCGATCCCGGTCCTGACGTACACCCAGGCGCTGCTCGCGCACTCCCCCGTGGACGTCCGCTACCTCGACCTGGGCGCGTACTGCCGTACCGAGGACGTGCTCGACGCGCTGCGGGACATCGACGTGGTCCTCGTCAACAGCCTCGCCCCGCTGTGGCGTTCGGCCATCGGCAACGATCTCGTCGGCACGCTGCTCGCCGAGGACCGGGCGGTGTTCCTGTACGCGCACGAGACCGAGCACGTGATGGCCTACGAGGCCGAGCACAGCGCGCTGCGGCACAAGGAGATGCTGAAGCTGCTGCCGGAGCTGAGCGTGCTGTGCGTCTCCACGGCCCAGGCCGACATGTTCCGCGGGCTCGGCGTCGCCGATCCCGTCGTCGTCTACAACTCCGTTCCGCAGGACACCCACCGGGTCCGCGCCCGGGACGTGCCGGGGGCGCTGCCGCGGATCGTGATGGTCGGCTCCATGCAGGACCGCAAGGGCCTGGACCTCTTCTCCCGGGTCGCGGAGCTCGCCCACGCCGAGGGCCTGCCGTGGCGGTTCGCGTGGGTCGGCCACCGCACCCCGCGGATCGCCCCGTCGACCCTGCTCTCCGACCGGGTGACGTGGACGGGCGCCCTGTCCCGGCCGCGGGTGCGGGAGGAGCTGGCCGCGTCGGACGTCTTCTTCCTCTCCTCCGTGGACGACCCGATGCCGCTGTCGGTGGTCGAGGCCGTCCAGCAGCGGCTGCGGGTGGTCACCTACCGGCGGGTCGGCTCCCACGAGGTGCTCGACGGGGTGCCGGGCTACCGCTCCTTCGCCGACTACACCCCCGAGGCGGCGTTCGAGGCCCTGCGGGCGGTACTGGACGAGCAGGTCTCGGAGGACGACTACCGGGAGGTCGAGGAACTGTTCGCCGTCCCCGCGTTCAGCGCCCGGATGACGGCCGCCCTGGGACTTCCCGGGCCCGGCCGGGTGCCGCACGGGCGGGACGCCGCGCCGGAGGAGGACTCCGGGACGGCGGACGGCGACGCTCCCGAAGAGCTGCGGGCGGTGATCCCCCAGCAGATCCGGCACCTCAACGAGGACTTCAAGCGCCACGTCACCGCGGGAAACGTCGAGGACGCCCTGCGGGTGGGCACCGAGATCCTGCGCCGCCGGCAGCCGGTGGACGTGCTGATCGGCATGGCCGAACTGCAGGCCGCCCGGGGCCGGACCGGTGAAGCGTGCCGGCTCCTGGCCGCCGCGGCCATCGCCGGGGGCGACCGGGGCCGGGTGTGGTCGGAGATCTCCCGGGTGGCGGCCCTGCTCGGCCCGCGCGGCCGCGCCATCCGCCAGCTGGCCCGCAGGGAGTCGGTCAGGGCCCAGGTGACCCATCACTCGGCGCGGCTGCGCAAGGGGGACTGAGGGGCTGTCCGGCCGGTGCCGGACGACCGTCCCCTGCCGGACGGCCGGAGTTCCCCAGAAGTTCTCCCGATGGCCCGCTCGGCTGTTCTTCTCCCGGCCGTGCGCATGCCTAGCCTTGCCCCACCCCCACCCGTGTTCCTCGTACTCACGTTCAACTCCGTGACGGATTGAGGTCCTTGACGCATGAACAGCCGTTCCCTCCTCCGCGGCCCGGCGGCCCGGCGCCTGCTCCGCCCGGTCGCCGACCTGATCGACGAGCGCATCGCGCGGCAGGTCCGTTCGGCCGCCCGGCGCGCCGGCACCCAGGGGGCGCCGGACGGCCCGGACACCGAGCGGCTGGTGCGGGACGTCGAGGTGCTCAAGCGCCGGCAGCTCACCTTCGAGCTGCTCTGCGGCCCCCGTGGCCGCGGCATCTCGCGCATGGTGGCCGAGGCTCCGCTGGAACGCCTGTACGCCGAGGTCACGGCCCTGTCCGGGGACCGCGACGCGGCGGTGCGCAACGTGTCCGCCGCGTTCCGGCTGCTGGTCGCGCTGGAGTCGCTGGGCGTCGGCCGGATCGCGGGCGGCACCATGAACATCTGCGGCAAGCTCGGCACCATCCCGCTGCTCGACCCGCCGAACGACGAGGTCCTGGAGATCGGCACGCTGTACGGCATGTTCTCCGCCGGGCTCGTGCGGATGCTGGAGCGCGACGGCCGCGGCCCGAACCTGACCATCGTCGACCCCTTCGCCGGCGTCCAGCTCCAGCCCGGCACCGAGCAGCGCCCCGACCCCACCGGGACCCCGGTCGACGAGCACGCCGTACGCACCAATCTGGGTCTGGCCGGCCCGGCGGGCGCGGCGGCCCGCATCCAGCGCGGGTACTCCGAGGACCCCGGGACCCGGGCCGCCGTCTCGGACCGCCGCTACGGGGTGATCGTCGTGGACGGCGACCACTCGGCCAAGGGTGTCGCCCAGGACCTCCAGTGGGCCGAGGAGATCTCCGCGCCGGGCGGGATCGTCGTCCTGGACGACTACGGCGACCCCCACTGGCCGGGCATCAAGGCCGCCCTGGACGACCACCTGAAGGGCGAGACCCGCTTCACCTACCTGGGCAAGGCCGCGCACTCCGCGTACCTGCGGGCGTCCTGACCACCGATGAACGACCGGACAGCGGTCGAAGGAGTAGTACGAGCGTGACCAAGATGGTCGTGAGCACGTCCATACCGCGGCCGGAGGCGACCGTCTCCCGTCCGGTCCCGTCCGGTCCGGCACCGGCGCCGCCCAGGTCCACGAAGGGGCGGCTGCGCGCCCTGGACGGACTGCGGCTGGTGGCCGCGCTGATGGTGGCGGCGTACCACTACGGCGGGCGCGGCGGTGACGTGACCACGGCCTGGGGGTCGTCGCCGAAGTTCCAGTTCCCGACCCTGCACTCGCTGTTCGCGTACGGCTGCCTGGGCGTGCAGGTGTTCTTCGTGATCAGTGGCTTCGTCATCTGCATGAGCGGGTGGGGGCGGTCGCTGCGCTCCTTCTTCGCCTCGCGCGCCTCCCGGCTGCTGCCCGCCTACTGGGTGGCGGTCGTGCTCGTGACGGCCGTGTTCGCCCTGCCGGTCGTCGCCTACGAGGCGGTCTCGCCGAGCGAGGGGCTGCTGAACCTGACGCTGCTGCACCAGCCCCTGGGCGCCGACCGGGTCCTGGGCGTGGACTGGACGCTGTGGGCGGAGATCCGCTTCTACGCCCTGTTCGCCCTCTGTGTCGTCCTGCCGGGCGCGACCCGGCGGCGGGTCATCCTCTTCTGCGCCTGCTGGACGCTGGGAGCGGCGCTCGCGCAGGCGGCCGAGGAGCCGCTGCTCGACCTGGTCCTGATGCCGCAGTACGCGCCGTTCTTCATCGGGGGCATCGGCCTGTACCTGGTGTACCGGGACCGGCGGGACGCGTACGCGTGGGGCATCGTCGCCGTGAGCTGGCTGATCGGCCAGTACTTCGCCGTGCAGGACCTGTGGCGCCCGCCCTCGCCGGACGCCTTCGCCAACCGGACGTCGTTCGGCATCATCCTGATCGTCACGCTGGGCTTCGCCCTGGTCGCCGCCATCGCGCTCGGCTGGCTGAGCCGGGCCGACTGGCGCTGGCTGACGGTCGCGGGCGCGCTGACCTACCCGTTCTACCTCGTCCACGAGCACCTGGGCTGGGTCGTCATCGAGGTGCTCCACCAGGATCTGGGCGTCCCGTCGTACGCCACCTTCCTGCTGACGGTCGCGGCGATGCTCGTACTGGCCTGGCTGCTGAACCGGTACGTCGAGAACACGCTGACTCCCCGGCTGCGGAACGTGCTGTCGCGGACACATTGAGCGATACGTGCGATTTTCTGACCGTCGTATCGCGCGGTCCCCTCCCTTTCGGGTGCCGAGGGGGCATCCTCGCCTCATGGCCACTGCGCAAGAGACGCACGAGTACCCCGGCGAGCTGAACGACGTCCCCGGCTGGTTCTGGCCCCTCGACCAGGTGCTGTTCTCCTGGTTCCTGGAGCGGCAGGAGCGGCTGGACACCCGCGGCGACCTGCTGGAACTGGGCGCCTACCTGGGCAAGAGCGCGATCCTGCTCGGGCACCGGCTGCGGGACGGCGAGACGCTCACCGTCTGCGACCTGTTCGGCGCCGAGCCGCCGGACGCGGCCAACCGGGCGGAGGCGGCGAAGTCGTACTCCTCGCTCACCCGCCAGGCCTTCGAACGCAACTACCTCTCCTTCCACGACGCCCTGCCGAGGATCATCCAGGCGCCCAGTTCCGCGGTCGTCGACGAGGTCGCGCCGGGCACCTGCCGCTTCGTCCACATCGACGCCTCGCACCTGTACGAGCACGTCGAGGGCGACATCGGCGCGGCCAGGTCGCTGCTGGGGCCCGACGGCATCGTCGTCCTGGACGACTTCCGCAGCGAGCACACCCCGGGCGTCGCCGTCGCGGCCTGGGAGGCGGTGCTCAACCGCGGGCTGCGCCCGGTCTGCCTGAGCAGCCAGAAGCTGTACGGCACCTGGGGCGACCCGGAGCCCGTGCAGGAGGAGCTGCTCGCGGCGCTGCGCGGGCGCGACGACATCGCCGTGACCGTGGAGCGGGCCGCCGGGCAGCGGCTGGTGCGGACCCGCGCCCGGGGCAAGCGGCTGCGGCCGCCCTCGCTGCCGTCCTCGCGGCACCCCGCGGCCGCCCCGGAGCCCGCCCCGGAGTCCGCTGCGGCGCCCGACGCGGGCCGGCCGGACGCCGCGCCGGTGCCGGGGCAGGCCGCGCAGGCGCGTCCGGCGGCCCGTGCGGCCCGTGCGGCCCGGCCGTCGGTCTCGCGGGACCGCACCCGGCGGCTCGCCCTGGACCTGCTGCCGCCGCTCGTCACGCGTGCGGTGCGCCGCTACCGGGCGGCGCGGCGGGCGAAGGCGAGCAGGGCGGCGGGGGCGTCTCAGTCGAGGCCGTAGGTGGCCGCGATGCCCTGGACGACCAGGGCCAGCGACTCCTCGAAGTGCCGGTCGTAGTCCATGAAGATCTCCGCGCCCGCCGCGGCCGTCAGAGGGTAGTCGGCCAGCAGGCGGGCGCGCTCGTCCACGTCGAAGCCCTCCCGGCGCTCGCCGGGCAGCGGCTCGACGCCCTGTTCCTCGGTGACGAAGCCGAGCGTGAACAGGTACGTCGTCGTGGCCGCCCTGACCCCCTGCGCGAGGGTCAGCCCGGTGGCGGTGAACAGCCGCAGGGTCTCCTCCATCTGCTCGGCGTGCACCGCGCCGGTGAAGCGTGAACCGCTGAACACCCTGGCGCCGTCGCGGTAGCCGAGCAGGGAGGTACGCAGGCCGCGGTTGGCCTTGAGTAGCCGCTCCCGCCAGGTGTCGGCCGGGTCGAGGGGGGTCTCGGCGACCATCCGCCGGTACATCTCGGTGGCCATCTCGTCGAGCAGGGCCTGCTTGTCCTTGAAGTGCCAGTAGAGGGCGGGCGCCTTGACGTCCAGCTCCCTGGCGATGGCGCGCAGGGTCAGGCCGTCGAGACCGACCTCGTTCAGCAGCTTCAGCGCCGTGTCCGCGACCCGTCGGCGGTCGAGGGGGGCGCGTCGTTCCGTACTCACACTTGACAGCTTAACGGCGTTAAGGCCATCCTCGTACCCGAACGGTACTTAACATCGTTAAGGAGAATCGTCGTGAATGTCATGGACAAGGGCGTCGTGGACACGGATGTCCTGATCGTCGGTGCCGGCCCCACCGGCCTCGCCCTCGGTGTCGACCTGGCCCGGCGCGGGGTCCGCGCGCTGATCCTGGAGCGAGCGGACGGGCTGTTCCCCGGCTCACGGGGCAAGGGCATGCAACCCCGCACCATGGAGGTCTTCGACGACCTCGGGGTCCTGGACGCCATCCACGCGGCGGGCGGCACCTACCCGGTCGGCATGGTCTGGCGGGACGGCGAGCGGGTCGGTGAGCACCACATGTTCGACCCGGCGGAGCCGGGCGAGGACTCGCCGTACAACGCGCCGTGGATGGTGCCGCAGTGGCGCACGCAGGAGATCCTGGCGGCGCGGCTCGCGGAGCTGGGCGGCACGATCGCCTTCGGCCGGGAGGTCACCGGTCTCACGCAGGACGCGGACACCGTCACCGCGCACCTGGCCTCGGGCGGAGCGGTCCGCGCCCGCTACCTGGTGGCCGCGGACGGCGGCCGGTCGGCGGTGCGCCGCGCCCTGGGCATCGGCATGACCGGCGAGACCGTCGACCCGAACCCGACGCTGGTCGCGGACGTCCGGATCAGCGGCCTGGACCGCGACAACTGGCACATCTTCCCGCCCCACGACGGCGCCGACTTCCTCGCCGTCTGCCCGCTGGCCGGTACCGAGGACTTCCAGGTGACCGCGCGGTTCCCGGAGGACGCGGAGGTGGACCTCTCCCCGGACGGCGTCCGCAAGGTCGTCGCGGAGCGCTCGCACATCGCCGCCGAGGACGTGACCGAGGTGCGCTGGGCCTCCGACTTCCGGCCGCGGGCCGCCCTGGCCGACCGGTTCCGCTCGGGCCGGGTCTTCCTCGCCGGGGACGCGGCGCACGTGCACTCGCCCGCGGGCGGCCAGGGCCTGAACACCAGCGTCCAGGACGCCTACAACCTGGGCTGGAAACTGGGCGCCGTGCTGACGGGCGAGGCCCCGGCCGCGCTCCTGGACAGCTACGAGGAGGAACGGCGCCCGATCGCCGCGCAGATGCTCGACCTGTCGACCGGCGTCCACCGCGGCGAGGTGCGGCGCGGCGCGGCGACCCGGCAGCTGGGCCTGGGCTACCGGGAGTCGTCGCTGACCGTGGAGACGCGGGACACCGTCGGCGAGGGCGCGGTGCGGGCCGGGGACCGCGCACCCGACGGGACGGTGGCCGGCGTACGGCTCTTCGACGCCTTCCGGGGGCCGCACTGGACGCTGCTGGCGCTGGGCACCGACGCGCCCGGCGGTGGCGTGGGGCCCGCGGTGCGGGTGGTACGCGGGGGCGCGCACGGGGCGTACGGGACGGGGCTGTTCCTCGTACGGCCGGACGGGTACGTGGGCTGGGCCGGGGACACGCCGGAGGGGCTGGGCGGGTACGTGGACCGGTTCGGGCTGGGGGGCTGAGGCCCGAACCGGTTCCTTCGTGCCCTCAGAAGGCGTCCGAGGGGACGTATGTCCCCCAGACCTCCCGCAGGGCGTTGCACACCTCGCCGACCGTCGCCCGGGCGCGCAGCGCGTCCTTCATCGGGTACAGGACGTTGTCCTCGCCCTCGGCGGCCTTCTTCAGGGCCGCAAGGGCCGAGTCCACGGCCTGCTGGTCGCGCTCCGCGCGGAGCCTGGCCAGGCGGTCGGCCTGCTGGGCCTCGATGGCCGGGTCGACGCGGAGCGGCTCGTAGGGCTCCTCCTCGTCGAGCTGGAAGCGGTTGACGCCGACCACGACCCGCTCGCCGGAGTCGGTCTCCTGGGCGATGCGGTAGGCGGAGCGCTCGATCTCGCTCTTCTGGAAGCCGTGTTCGATGGCGTTGACCGCGCCGCCGAGGTCCTCGACCTTGCCCATCAGCTCCAGGGTCGCCGCCTCGACGTCGTCGGTCATCCGCTCGACGACGTAGGAGCCGGCGAAGGGGTCGACGGTCGCCGTCACGTCCGTCTCGTAGGCGAGCACCTGCTGGGTGCGCAGGGCCAGGCGCGCGGACTTGTCGGTCGGCAGCGCGATGGCCTCGTCGAAGGAGTTGGTGTGCAGCGACTGCGTGCCGCCGAGGACCGCGCCCAGGCCCTGCACGGCGACGCGGACCAGGTTCACCTCGGGCTGCTGGGCGGTCAGCTGCACGCCCGCGGTCTGGGTGTGGAAGCGCAGCATCAGCGACTTGGGGTTCTTCGCGCCGAACTCCTCCTTCATCACCCGGGCCCAGATCCGGCGGGCCGCGCGGAACTTGGCGACCTCCTCCAGGATCGTCGTACGGGCCACGAAGAAGAAGGAGAGGCGGGGCGCGAAGTCGTCCACGTCCATGCCGGCCGCGACCGCGGTGCGCACGTACTCGATGCCGTCCGCGAGGGTGAAGGCGATCTCCTGCGCGGGCGAGGCGCCCGCCTCGGCCATGTGGTAGCCGGAGATCGAGATGGTGTTCCACTTCGGGATCTCGGCCCGGCAGTACTTGAAGATGTCCGCGATCAGCCGCAGCGAGGGCTTGGGCGGGAAGATGTACGTCCCGCGCGCGATGTACTCCTTCAGCACGTCGTTCTGGATCGTGCCGGTGAGCTTGTCGGCGCTCACGCCCTGCTCCTCGGCGACGAGTTGGTAGAGCAGGAGCAGCAGCGAGGCCGGGGCGTTGATCGTCATCGACGTGGAGACCTTGTCCAGCGGGATCCCGCCGAACAGCACCCGCATGTCGTCGACGGAGTCGATGGCCACGCCGACCTTGCCGACCTCGCCGCTCGCGATCGGCGCGTCGGAGTCGTGGCCCATCTGGGTGGGCAGGTCGAAGGCGACCGACAGGCCCATCGTGCCGTTGGCGATCAGATGCTTGTAGCGGGCGTTGGACTCGGTCGCCGTACCGAAACCGGCGTACTGGCGCATCGTCCACGGCCGGCCCGTGTACATCGACGGGTAGACGCCCCGGGTGAACGGGTACTTCCCGGGCTCGCCCAGCTTCTCGGCCGCCTCCCAGTCCGCCAGGGCGTCGGGCCCGTAGACCGGTTCGATGGGCAGCCCGGACTCGGACTCGCGCGTCATGGTGTGATGCCTCCCGCTGAGCACATGTTCGTACTGCTTCGTACCGCTTCGTACTGCTCGGACCACCCGCCATTTACCCGCCGGTACGGACCGACACTTCGACGGACTGTATCCGCGCGCGTGCACCCGGTGGAGAGGCCCACGCTGGGACCTTCCTCACAACCTCGGTGCGGTCCCGGTCACAAAGATGCCGTGCCGTTCGCGGCGCGTCATCCCGGGGAACATTCCTGGGGACGTCCGTGCGGGGCCGTGAGGCTACGGGGGGGCCGTGATGCGTATGACGGGCATGGGGCGCAGGGGACGGGTGGTCGCCGCCGCGCTGGGGGCCGTACTGGTGGCGGGCGGCTGCACCGTGCAGGGCACGGGGCCGGACGGCAAGGGGCACGCGCCGGTACGCATAGACGTCACCACCGGGGCCCCGCCGAAGAACACGCCGTCCGGAGACCGACGACCGTCGGGCACGTCGGCCCGGGGCCGGGAGCCGTCGAGTGCGCCCGCCGCCGGGGCGAAGGCGGCCAGGGTGCTGTGGGAGCGGGGCGACACCGGCCGGGACGTCCGCGAGTTGCAGGCCCGGCTGCGCCAGGTGGAGTGGCTCGTGGACGGGCCGACCGGGACGTACGACGACCTGACCGAGCGCGCGGTCAGCGGTTTCCAGGGCAAGCGCGGGCTGCCGCGGACCGGGCGGACCGACTCCGTCACCTGGCGGCGGCTGCTCGGGATGTCGCACGAGCCGGGCAAGTGGGACCTGTACCTGATGGGCGGCCAGCCCGCCGCCGCGCCCGACCCGCGCTGCACGAGCGGCCGGGTGCTGTGCGTCAGCAAGTCGAGCCGCACGCTGCGCTGGATGATCGACGGGCGGACCGTGTCCACGATGTCCGTGCGCTTCGGCTCGCGGTACACCCCGACCCGGGAGGGTGTCTTCCAGGTCTACTGGAAGTCCCGCCACCACGTCTCCACGCTGTACGACTCGGCCATGCCGTACGCCATGTTCTTCAGCGGCGGCCAGGCCGTGCACTACTCCCACGACTTCGCGGCCCGCGGCTACGCGGGTGCCTCGCACGGCTGCGTCAACGTGCGGGACGAGGCGGCGATCGCGGATCTGTACGCGCAGGTGAAGACCGGCGACAAGGTCGTCGTGTACCGGTGAGGCGGTGCGGCGGCACGACCGCCGGGCGGTGAATGGGGCGCGGGCGGGACCGGGGGAACGTGTCCCGCCCGCGCCGAGGTGCACGAGCCGCAGGTACGGGGGGAACCCCGGCTCGGTGCGAAAGCCGATGACCAGTCGGCTCACTCATTACTGCGTCACGGCGGCCGAAAGTGTCACACCCCCGGCGAGAAAAATCCCCGCCGCCCACGAACGTGCAGGTCAGAGGGGATCGCGGGACTACGCGGCGTGGGTCGCGCCGGTGCGCTGCGGCCGGGGTTGGTAGCCCGAGAGGGTGTGCGGGCCGTGGACCCGGTCGGGGTGGTGGGCCCGGTCGGGGTGGTGGGGGCGAGCGGGGTGGTGGGGACCGCGCCGGGGCGGGGCTATGTCGGCGTCGGCGTCGGCGTCTTCGTCGCCGTTGCCGCCGTCGTCGTCGTCACCGTCGTCGCCCTTGCCTTTGCCTTTGTCCTTGCCCTTGTCCTTGTCCTTGTCCTTGTCCTCGTCACTCTTGCCGCCCTTGCCGCCGTCGTCGCTCTTCTCGCCCTTGCCGCCGTCGTCGCCGGTGTCCCCGCGGAGCTCGCCCTCCCGGACCAGCCCTCCCGGGGTGGCCCGGTCGGCGCCGTCCCGGCCGCCGGGGCCGGTTCCGGCGAGGAGGGCGCCGCAGTACTTCCCGACCCGCGAGGCTCCCCCGGCCGCCTCCTTCAGCGCGCGCCGGTGGGCGGTGTCGAGTTCCTTGCCGGCGCGCACCTTGCGGCAGGACGCGGCGAGGCTCGACCGCCGGCCGTCGGAGCCGCCGGGGTTCTGGTCGTCGGCGCCGCGGTCCTCGGCCTCGCCGCCGTCCCGCGCGGTGCCCCCCTCGGGCGCGCCCGGGGTGGCCCCCGGCACCGACCCGCCCTGCACCCCGTCCAGCGGCGCGGGCGGGGCGAGCGGACGGCCGGGCGAGGCCGCGGCCGAGACGGTGGCGGCGGGTTCCGGTTCGGTGCGGTCGAACGGCGCCGGCAGCACTCCGGTTCCGGCCGCGGCCGCCACCCCGCCGATCATGCCGACGGCCAGCGCGGCGGCCAGCCCGAGACGCAGCGGGCGGCCCCGGCGCGGCCGCCGGGCGCCCTCGCCGCGCCAACCGATGCGGACGGGACCGGCGCCGGAGAGCCGGTCCGCGGCACCGTGCCCGACGGCGGCCGAGGCCGCCGCCGACACGTCGGCCTGCTCGGCGCGCACCTTGCGGAAGGCCGCCAACGCGGCGGCCTCACCGGGGAGTTCCTCGCCCGCCGGCGCCGGCGGGGCGAGCGCGCCCAGGGCCGCGACGAGTCGTTCGGCGCGGTCGCGAACCGCGGGGGCGGCACCCTCAAGTGGCTCTCCGCGCAGCAGGGACTCCGCCGTTTCGCGGTCCAGCCACTTGTCCTGCTCGTCGGCCATCACATGTCCTTCTGCGTCCGCGCACGCGTATGCGTCACACTCGCGGACGTCACCGCACGGCCGCGCGGTTCTCGCTGCGGCGGCAGGGCGTCGAGCCCACCGCCCGATTCCGGATCGCCGCCGAGCAGTTCGGCCAGCCGCTTCAGGCCACGGTGCGCGGCGGTGCGGACCGCGCCGGGCCGCTTGCCCAGGGTCTCGGCGGCGCTCTTGGCGTCGAGGCCCATCACCACGCGCAGCACGACCGCCTCGGCCTGGTCCTGGGGCAGCCGGGCGATGAGGGAGAGGGTGCTGCCGGTGGCCAGCGCCTCCATGGCCTCACCCGCGGTGTCGGACTCCGCGGGCTTGCCGGTCAGCTCCGTCTCATCGCCGCCGATCACCGGCCGGCGGCCGCGCATGCGGATCTGGTCCAGCGCGCGGTTGCGGGCGATGCGTGCGGCCCAGCCGCGGAACCGGTCGGCGTCGCCGTCGAACCGTTCCAGGTCACGGGCTATCTGGAGCCAGGCCTCGGACGCCACGTCCTCGGCGTCGTGTTCGCCGACGAGCGTACGTACGTATCCGAGCAGTCGCGGATGCACGGCGCGGTACACGGTCCGGAACGCGGTCTCGTCCCCGTCCTGTGCCGCACACACCGCGGCGGTCAGCTCCGCGTCGTCCCCCAGCACCGAGAAGCCTTTCTACGCCTAAACCGGCGCCGCTCTCGCGGACCTGGTCCTCGCCGTCGCGGGAGCGAGCCCCCGCTGCACCGGCGCGAATGGCACGTTACGTCTTGAAACCGCCACTCGTCCATGTCCTCCTCGCATTGCCGTACAAGATGCAACTAACCCGTGACGCGGTGAGGTGTGACAGAAAACGCAGTCGCGGCGCTGAAGGGAGTACGGGCCGCCGCGCGGCCCGTGCCGCGCGACGGCCGGGGCCTCTCCTGTGGGGGGTGGCGGCCCCGGCCGTTGCCTTGGCCGCCGCGGTCGTCGCTGGTGGGGGCTACTGGCCCCGGCCGGGGACCGGTTCCGCGGCGTTGCCGACACCGCCGCTGTCGCCCTTCCCTGCGTCACCGGGCCGCCGTCGCGTCCCGGCACAGCAGGCGGAGGGACCCGTCGCCCGCGAAGCAGCGGCGGGCCTCGTCGATCGGGTCCCACAGGCGGCCGTCCGGGGTGCGGACCCAGTGGTCGCCACCGGTCGTCCACCACTCGCCGCCGGCCTGACGGACGATCACCTCCCCGGCGTACGCGCCGAGTCCGCGCAGCGCCGTCTCCACGGCGGCGTACGGCGCCTCCTCGCCCCGGATGCCGTCGATCATCCGGTCCACGCGCCACAGACTCTGCGCCGAGTAGTCCAGGCGAAGCCTCGCGCCCTCGCGCATCGTGGCCACCGCGTCTGCCGCCCACCGCACCGGCTTGGCGGCGGCCGACGGCCGGGTCTGCCGCGGACTCGTCGTCCCGCTCGTCAATCCGCTCGTCAATCCGCTCGTCACAGTCGTCACATGGGCTAAAGCGCCGTGGCACGGGATCGCGTCACACGTGGGAAGCGGCCGTTCCGCAACCGGCGCAGGACCGCCCCACCTCCCCCACGTCCGCCGCACCGCCACCGCGCGTTCCCCGCACGACGGTCACAGGCACGGCCCGACGGCGGCACCGGCGTTCAACCGCGTCCCCGGGCCCGGCGGGAGACCACCGCGCGCAGCACGCGGCGCCCCTCCGTGGAGACCTCCAGTGCCGGACGCAGCCCGGCCGCGCCGTGCCCGGCGAGCAGTTCCAGGACACCGGCCTGGCGGCGCAGTTCGGCGGCGACGAGCGGGGAGAGACCCTCGGTGCCCGCGTCGCGGGGGACGTCGCCCTCCGGGGCCGCGCCCGCCGCCGGGTCGAGCAGCCGGTGGATGCGGAGCGAGGCGACGGAACAGGCGTCGGCCCACGTCAGCAGCGCCGGGCCGGAGCACTCGGCCGGTGCGGCCGCGAGCATGCGGCGGGCCAGGACCACGGCCTCGTCCTCACCCGTGGCGTCGGGTCCGGCGAGCTTGTCCCGCACCTGCGCCAGCGCCTCGGCCCAGTCGGGTCCGGTCGCGTCGCCGGTCTCGTCGCCGGACGCGTCGGCGAGGGTCGCCCACAGGGGTCTGAGGGCCTCGTCGTCGCCGTCGAGCAGTGGGACGCAGCGATCCAAACAAGCCAGCCCGCTCGCGGCGAGTCCGCGTGCGTCGGCCCGCGCGATCAGTTCCACCAGGCTCATCGGGTGCCTCCCTGTTCCGGCCGCTGCGCCCCGCTCACCACCACGGAGCCCGCACTGACCCTTACTGCGTGCGACGGCCCGGGAGTGTCACAGCGGTACGACGCCCAGCCGGTCGAGGAACCGGAAGAAGAGGTTTTCGGCCACCGGACCGGAGGCAAGGACGACCCCGTCGCCACCCGCATTGGGCTCCGCAGTCACCCCCGCGCCCCCGCCCTCGTCCTGGCCCTCGCTCTCGTCCCGGTCCTCGTCCTCGTCGTCGCCCTCATCCGCAGCCGGGTCGTCCGACAGCACCCGCGCCAGTTCGGCGGTGCTCGCGGCACACCCCGCCTCGGCGGCCCAGGCGACGGCGCGCTCGGCGGCGTCCCGGGGTTCCAGGAAGTAGTCCTCCAGGGTGAGCCCGTCCCGCTCGGCACCCAGGTATCCGGCCATGGCGGTACGCGCCAGGCAGGTCGTCCACGCCCCGCTCTCGGGCGCCGCCGCCTCCACGACCACGCAGTCGCTGTCCATCACGTAGCCGAACAGCGCGGGCGCGCCGGTCTGCCCGGCCAGGTCGTTCATGTTCCCGACGTCTCCGTCGCCGCCCGGGAACTCCCACACCTGCCAGCCGTCCGGCGCGGTCCGGCGCAGGGTCATGTCCCCGGCACCGGACAGTGCCTCCAGCTCCGCGAGCGGCCGCTGGGCGCGGCCGACGACGAAGTACCCCCAGTAGCCCATGTCCCGGTCCCCCCGGCGTGTCGGTTCGGCTCGGCAGCAAAAGACCACCACAGCCGTACGGGAGTTCGCAGCAGGATCGGCCAATCGGCGTGTTGGCCGCGTCGGTCGAGGTCAGTCGAGCCGGTTCGCCAGCGCCGCGAAGTCCGTCCAGGACAGCTCGGGTTTGCCGGGGTCCCACAGCTTCTGGACCGTCGCGGCCAGCGGCAGCCGGATGCCCTCGGCGACCTGGGCCTGGGTCTGGGCGTTCGGGAAGTCGCCCCAGACGGCGAAGCTGCCGCCGAGGATCTGGTCGTCGTACTTGGCGTCGACGGCGGTGGTGCCGCGCAGGACGCGCGGGGTCCACTGCTCGTAGATGCGCTCGCCGGTCGGATAGACGAAGGTCTGCGGCTGGCCGAGCACGTAGTAGAGGAACTCGTCGTTGTAGTTGAGGACCTGGCGGCCCTCGCTCAGGTACTCGGTCGGCGGGCGGGCGCCGATCTCCTTGCCGGTCCAGTAGGCGACCTTGATGTCCTTGAGCGGCTCGACGGACGTGTCCTTGAAGAAGCCGTCGTTCCAGGCGCGCGGGACGCGGTCGTGGGCCATGACCGTCTTGGCGCGGCCGTTGAGCCAGCCGGTGGTGAGGTCGGCGACGGTGCCGTCGGAGCCGTAGGCCTTGCGGGCCGCGGCGGCCAGCGTCGGGTAGGACGCCTCCGGGTTGGGCACCACGAGCGCCTGGTACTCGTCGGCGCCCAGGTGGAACTGGGAGCCGGGGAAGAGGTCGGCGTACTCGTTCAGCAGGTCGTCGACGATCTTCGCGGCCTCGGGCTTGGAGATGTCGATGGCGCCGCGGGTGGCGGTGCCCTGCGCGTTGCGCAGTTGCAGGTCGGGGTGCGCGGCGATCACGGCGCCGAGGTGGCCCGGCGAGTCGATCTCGGGGACGACGGTGATGTGGCGCGAGGAGGCGAGATCGATGATCTCCTTCATCTCCGCCTTGGTCAGATGGTCGTCCGAGACGATCTCGGGGTGCGAGTCGGACTCGATGCGGAAGGCCTGGTCGTCGGAGAAGTGCAGGCCCAGCTCGTTGAACTTGAGGTCGCCCAGCTCCCGGATCCGGTCCTTGATCCAGTCGGCGCTGTAGTGCTTGCGGGCGATGTCGAGCGAGAAGCCGCGCTTCGGTTTGGCCGGCTCGTCCTTCACGACGCCCTCCGGCGCGGTGCCGCCGCCGTCCACCGCCTGTTTCAGGGTGCGGGTGCCGTAGTAGACCCCGGCCTCGGCGGGCCCGGTGACGGTGACCCGGCCGTCCCGCACGGTCATGGTGTACGACTCCGGGTTCGCGCCCTTGTCGGCCTTCACGTCGAGCAGCAGGTCCCCGGCGCGCTCGTCGTCCTTCTCCCCCGCGTACGTCATCCCCAGGTCTTGGGCGATCTGCTTGCCCTCGTCGGCGAGGCCGGAGTCGGCTACGACGACCCGGTTCCCCTTCTCGGGCTGCCAGCCGGGGCCGCGGGCCGCGGTGTGCTCGCGCACGGCGGGTATGGTGCGCGGCTCCTTGGACAGCGGGTAGGACCGGCTGGGACTGGGGGCGGCCGCCTCACCGGTGGACGACCGGGTCGCCGAACCCTGTGGGCCGCCGCCGTCGCCGTCGCCGTCAGTGGCCCACAGGCCTGCTCCCACGCCGAGCGCGGCGACCACCGCGCCGGCGATCACGGCCCGCTGTCTCACCTTGTGCGCCGGTATCCGGCCTCCGTGCTGGCTCACAGCGCCAACCTAAGGTCGCCGTTGCCGTCATGCGTCCACCACATGTTCTGAAACTCTCCCGTTCGGGTGAAATTCGGGCATCGGACGGACACGCGTTGCCGTCACTCGATAACGTGACGCCACACCTTTCGCACAATCCCCTGCCGACACACACGTGAAGCCCACGAGGACCCACGCTGCCTGCGCACCGTCTCCCAGACCTCCCCCGCCGAGTGGCCATACCGGTACCGGTGCAAACACGCGCCACACCGGCAACGGCCACCCCGCTGGAGCGCTTCAACGCGGCCCCCGCCGACGAGGCCGCCCAGACCCTCCTCGCCTGCCTGCACTCCCACGGCTGGGCCCACCGCCTCACCGCCCACCGCCCCTACCCGGACCTCCCCGCCCTCCTGGCGGCGGCGGACGAGGCGGCCTACGACCTCTCCCCGGACGACCTGACCGAGGCCCTGGCGACGGAGACGCTGCCCGCCCTCCCCGAGGACACCTACGCGGCAGCCCACACCGCCCTGAACGCGGCCCACGCGGCCTACGAGTCCCGCTTCGGACACGTGTTCGTCATCTGCCTGGACGGTTTGAGTCCGGACGAGATCCTGAACCACGTACTGACCGTCATCCGGTCACGTTTGAACAACGACCCGGATGAAGAACGCCTGGTAGCGGCAGAAGAACTCCGGCAACTGGCAAGAACACGTTTGAACAACGCCCTCCAAGGGGCGCGGGGAACTGCGCGACCAGCCACCCGCGACCCGCACCCGGCAAACCACACCAAACCCTCACCCCCGTAGCCGCCCCCGCCGCAACCCCACTGCTCCTTTGAGTGCAACTTTGATCACACCGGCAGGCCCCCTGTAAGCACCGCAGGTACACGTCGCTACCATGCTGGGGGCCGGTGGACCGTACCCGGCCGGGCCCGACCGACAAGGAAAGCCGGCGCGGCCCCAATCCCCGCTCCCGGAGGAAATTTCCGTGCCGGCTGGAACGCTGTACCGCGGCCGGGAAGGAATGTGGTCCTGGGTGGCTCACCGAGTCACCGGCGTCCTCATCTTCTTCTTCCTGTTCGTTCACGTGCTGGACACCGCTCTCGTGCGGGTGTCCCCCGAGGCCTACGACACCGTCGTGGCCACGTACAAGACGCCGATCGTCGCGCTGCTGGAGTACGGCCTCGTCGCCGCCATCCTCTTCCACGCGCTCAACGGCCTGCGTGTCATCGCCGTCGACTTCTGGGTCAAGGGCGCCCGCTACCAGAAGCAGATGCTCTGGACCGTCGTCGCCCTGTGGGTCGTGCTGATGCTCGGGGCGATCTACCCCGTCCTCGGCCACGCCGCTCGTGAACTGTTCGGGAGCTGACGCCAATGTCCACGACTGAATCCCCCGCTTCCGGGATCGGCCCCGTCGAGGGCGCCTCCCTCTACACGGCCGACAACCCGGCGCCGCTCATCGAGGCGCCCCGCGCCCGCACGAAGAAGACCCCGAAGTCCACCCGGGGCAACTTCGAGATGGTCGCCTGGCTGTTCATGCGGCTGTCCGGCGTCGTGCTGGTCGTGCTCGTCCTCGGCCACCTGCTGATCCAGCTCGTGCTCGACGGCGGCGTCTCGAAGATCGGCTTCGCCTTCGTGGCGGGCCGCTGGGCCTCGCCGTTCTGGCAGGTCTGGGACCTCCTGATGCTCTGGCTCGCGATGCTGCACGGCGGGAACGGCCTGCGCACGGTCATCAACGACTACGCGGAGCGCCCCAACACGCGTCTGTGGCTCAAGGGCCTGCTCTACACCGCCACGGTGTTCACCATCCTGCTGGGCACGCTGGTGATCTTCACCTTCGACCCGAACATCCGCTAGGCACGGGGCTGCGAAAATCATGAAGGTACACAAGTACGACACCGTCATCGTCGGCGCCGGTGGCGCCGGCATGCGCGCGGCCATCGAGTCGACCAAGCGCAGCCGCACCGCCGTGCTGACGAAGCTCTACCCCACCCGCTCCCACACGGGCGCCGCGCAGGGCGGCATGGCCGCCGCGCTGGCCAACGTGGAGGAGGACAACTGGGAGTGGCACACCTTCGACACGGTCAAGGGCGGTGACTACCTGGTCGACCAGGACGCCGCCGAGATCCTGGCGAAGGAGGCCATCGACTCGGTCCTCGACCTGGAGAAGATGGGCCTGCCGTTCAACCGGACGCCCAACGGGACGATCGACCAGCGCCGTTTCGGCGGTCACAGCCGCAACCACGGCGAGGCCCCGGTCCGCCGCTCCTGCTACGCGGCCGACCGCACCGGTCACATGATCCTCCAGACGCTCTATCAGAACTGTGTCAAGGAAGGCGTGGAGTTCTTCAACGAGTTCTACGTCCTGGACCAGCTGATCACCGAGGTCGACGGCGTCAAGAAGTCGGCCGGTGTGGTGGCCTACGAGCTGGCGACCGGCGAGATCCACGTCTTCCAGGCGAAGTCCGTGATCTACGCCTCCGGCGGCACCGGCAAGTTCTTCAAGGTGACCTCCAACGCGCACACGCTCACCGGTGACGGCCAGGCGGCCGTGTACCGGCGCGGACTGCCGCTGGAGGACATGGAGTTCTTCCAGTTCCACCCGACCGGCATCTGGCGCATGGGCATCCTGCTGACGGAGGGCGCCCGCGGTGAGGGCGGCATCCTGCGCAACAAGGACGGCGAGCGCTTCATGGAGAAGTACGCGCCGGTCATGAAGGACCTCGCCTCCCGTGACGTCGTCTCGCGCTCCATCTACACGGAGATCCGCGAGGGCCGCGGCTGCGGTCCCGAGGGCGACCACGTCTACCTGGACCTCACCCACCTCCCGCCGGAGCAGCTGGACGCCAAGCTGCCCGACATCACGGAGTTCGCGCGCACCTACCTCGGCATCGAGCCCTACACGGACCCGATCCCGATCCAGCCGACCGCGCACTACGCCATGGGCGGCATCCCGACCAACGTCGAGGGTGAGGTCCTCAGCGACAACACCACCGTCGTCCCCGGCCTGTACGCGGCCGGCGAGGTCGCCTGCGTGTCGGTGCACGGCGCCAACCGCCTGGGCACCAACTCGCTGCTCGACATCAACGTCTTCGGCCGCCGCGCGGGCATCGCCGCCGCGGAGTACGCGCAGAAGGCGGACTTCGTCGAGCTGCCCGAGGACCCGGAGACCCTGGTCGTCGAGCAGATCGAGCGGCTGCGCTCGTCCACCGGCACCGAGCGGGTGGCGACGATCCGCCGCGAGCTGCAGGAGTGCATGGACGCCAACGTCATGGTGTTCCGCACCGAGCAGACGATCAAGACGGCCGTCGAGAAGATCGCCGAGCTGCGCGCCCGCTACAAGAACGTGTCGATCCAGGACAAGGGCCGGCGCTTCAACACCGACCTGCTGGAGGCCGTCGAGCTGGGCAACCTGCTCGACCTGGCCGAGGTGATGGCGGTCTCCGCCCTCGCCCGCAAGGAGTCGCGCGGCGGTCACTACCGCGAGGACTTCCCCAACCGCGACGACGTCAACTTCATGCGCCACACCATGGCGTACCGCGAGGTGGGCGACGACGGCGCCGAGTCCATCCGGCTCGACTACAAGCCGGTCGTCCAGACCCGCTACCAGCCGATGGAGCGTAAGTACTGATGGCTACCCCTGTCATGGAGAAGAACGACTCGGCTCCCGAGCCCGGGTTCGCCGACTCCCCCTACATCACGGTCACCTTCCGCGTGCGGCGGTTCAACCCGGAGGTCGCGGCCGAGGCGACCTGGGAAGACTTCCAGCTGGAGATCGACCCGAAGGAGCGCGTCCTCGACGCGCTGCACAAGATCAAGTGGGACCTGGACGGAAGCCTGACCTTCCGCCGCTCCTGCGCGCACGGCATCTGCGGCTCGGACGCCATGCGGATCAACGGCAAGAACCGCCTGGCCTGCAAGACGCTGATCAAGGACCTCAGCCCCGAGAAGCCGATCACGGTCGAGCCCATCAAGGGCCTGACGGTCCTCAAGGACCTGGTCGTCGACATGGAGCCGTTCTTCCAGGCGTACCGGGACGTGATGCCCTTCCTGATCACGAAGGACACCAACGAGCCGACGCGTGAGCGCTTCCAGACCGCCGAGGACCGCGAGCGCTTCGACGACACGACGAAGTGCATCCTGTGCGCCGCGTGCACGTCCTCGTGCCCGGTGTTCTGGAACGACGGGCAGTACTTCGGCCCGGCCGCGATCGTCAACGCCCACCGCTTCATCTTCGACTCGCGCGACGAGGCCGGGGAGCAGCGGCTGGAGATCCTGAACGACCGCGACGGCGTCTGGCGCTGCCGTACGACCTTCAACTGCACGGACGCCTGCCCGCGCGGCATCGAGGTCACCAAGGCCATCGCGGAAGTGAAGCGAGCGCTCATCACGCGCCGCTTCTGACTCCGTCGGTGTACGCCGGTTGACGGCTGTGAGGGCCCCGTTTCCCCTGGAAGCGGGGCCTTCTGGCATATGCCACACCATCGGGTGAACCCGTCGGCGACGGGACGCACGGGCACTCTCCACTCATGAGGATGGCCTCGACGCCAGCCCTCAGGAGGTACACGATGTCCACAGCACCCGTCGAGCCGCCCCGCGGCGACCTTCCGCTGATCACGGAGGCGAACCGCATCATGGACCGCAGTCCGGGCTACCGCGTCGAGATCATCGAAGGCCAGCTCACCGCGACCCCGCCACCGGACGGCCCGCACGCCGCAGTCCTGACCGACCTCATCCTGACCTTCGCGGCCGCGGGCCTACACGGCCCGGAATCGAAGGTGGTCCAGGGCATCGGTCTCTGGCTGCCCATGGACGCCGAGGACTACGCGATCCCCGACCTGGCGATCGTGGACGCCGACATCGACGACCACCTCATCGAGAACAACTGCTACGCCCCGGTCTGCTTCCGCCTCGTCCTGGAGGTCACCTCCAGCAACTGGAGGAACGACCTCAAGGCCAAGGTCACCGCCTACGCCGCCGCCATGGTCCCCGTCTACGTGATCGTCGACCGCAAGCACCAGCGCCTCCACGTCCTCACCGACCCGGACTGCGCCGACTACTACACCCACCGCGTCCACTCCCCCGGCGAGACCGTCACCCTGCCCGACTCGCTCGGGGCCGAGGTCACCCTGGACGTCGCCGAGGTCCTTGCCGCCGGACGGCCGAAGAGCGCGCCCGGCGAGGGCTGACAATCAGCCGTTCCGGGCGACGATCGTCCTAGCCTGACGCCATGTCAGATGACGAGTCGTACGAACTGCTCGGGTTCGACAACGTACTGCTGCCCGTCGGTGACCTCGCCGAGGCCGTCGGGTTCTACGAGCGGGCCGGGTTCCCGGTCGCCTACCGGCTCGACGAGGCCGGGATCGCGCTGCTGAAGGTGGGCGCCGAGACGCCGGGGCTGCTGCTGCGCGCGGAGGAGGAGTTCGGGCGGCAGCCGCCGATGTGGCCCTCCGCGCGGGTGTGGCTGGAGGTGACCGACGCCCGGGTCGCCGCCCACGCGCTGAAGGACGCCGGGGTGCCGCCGCTCGACGAGCCGTTCCCCGTGGCCACCGGCTGGACCGTCGAGTTCGCCGACCCGTGGGGCAACGTCATCGGCCTCACGGACTACTCCAAGCGCCCGGAGCTGGGCCGCCGTCCCTGAGAAGAACTCCCGCTTGAACGTGTTCAAAAACAGGTCTACAGTCAGTCCTGTCAGCGTTTTGAACGCGTTCAAGAAGGGGTGGGGCATGGACCGCACCGTCATCGCCTACGTCATCTACCTGGCCGTCAGCATCGGTCTGACCGTCTGGGTGGCCCGCACGCTCAGCCGCAACGGACGGGTCTTCCTCGCCGACGTCCTGCACGGCAACGAGAAGCTCGCCGACGCCGTCAACCACCTCCTGGTGGTCGGCTTCTACCTCGTCAACCTCGGCTTCGTCGCCCTCTACCTGAGCGACGACGAGACCATCACCGACACCCGGGGCATCTTCGAGGCGCTCTCGACCAAGCTGGGCGTGGTGCTGCTGGTGCTCGGCGTGATGCACCTGGGCAACGTGTACGTGCTCAACAAGATCCGGCGGCGCGGCCTGATGGAGCGCGAGCAGCTGCCCCCGGTCCCGCCGCAGGGCTGGGTCGCCCCGACGGCCGGGGCCTGAGCCGATGGCTCCCGCTCCCGGGACGACGGCCGGCGCCCCCGTGCGCCGGCTCACCGTCCTCTACGACGCCGAGTGCGCCCTGTGCACCCACGTACGGGACTGGCTGCTGCGCCAGCCCCGGCTGGTGCCGCTGGAGCTGGTCCCGGCCGCGTCGGAGGAGGCGCGCAGACGCTTCCCCGGGCTCGACCACGGGGCCACCCTCGACGAGGTCACCGCCGTGGGCGACGCCGGGCAGGTCTACCGGGGCGCCGCCGCCTGGGTGGTGGTCCTGTGGGCGCTGCGCCGGTACCGCAGGCTCGCCCACCGGCTCAGCACGCCCAAGGGCGCCTGGCTGGCTCGGGGGGCTGTCCTGGCCGCCGCCAAGTGGCGGGGCGGGCAGCGGCAGTGGGGCGGCAACGGGTACCGCCGGGCCGACGGCTGGGTGTACGAGCCCGGGCTCGGGTGGATCTACGCGGGGCCGGGCTGTGCCGACGGGGTGTGTGGTTCCGAGAGGTAGGCAGTGAGTGGATGCGTGCGAGGCGAAGGGTGGCTACCCAAGCCGGGCGACCAGCCGCAGCAACGCAATTCATCTGGCTTGCACGTCGACTGCGCCCAGCGCCAGGATGTGGCGGAGCACAGCGCGAATCGGGGCACGTGGTTGATGTCGATGTCGGCGATGCCCACGTCGTGGCAGTCCGATCTCCTCAACCTCCTTCCTCTCTGGTGCCGCCGTGCTTGGCAAGGCATCAGGGCTCCATAATCAGCGCAGCGCTTTGCGCACCTCATGGACGGTGGGCCGATCCCCGGGATGACGGCTGAGCATCGCGTCGATCAGCTCACCGAGTTGACCGGGTACCTTCACGGAGCGGCGCTTGCCTCTCGCCACTGCCTCCCGCTGAACCGGACGCGGAGCATCATCCGCGTACTCGACCGCTCGCCAGCCGGTAGCGGAGATGAGGAAAGAGGCACCGAGTGCGTAGATGTCGGCTTCCTGAGTCGGTTCGGCGGTCCCGGTAGCGAGGACGCTCTGAGCGATCTCCGGAGCCTCGTAGTGGACGAGGCAGCCACGGAACGGGAAGTCGTACCCGTTAGGCACTTGACCGCCGTGGGCGAGGGCAAGGTCGATGAGGTGTGTTCGATCCGGCCCGATGATGAAATGAGCGGGCTGTACATCACCGTGCGCCCAACCCGCCGCGTGGAGTTCGGCGAGCGCTTCGACGCAACTCAGCGCCGCACTGACGTGCGGCGTGACGGTCGAGTCGGCGGATCGGCAGGGTTCCCACAACCGGTGCAGATCCGGGCCGTCGTGCCACGGCTGGAAGTTCCACGTTCCCTGCTCCCACTCGCCGTAGGCCACGTCTGGGGAGCCCAGGCGGTGCAGGATGGCGCCCTCGCGGGCCGGAGCGAGTGCGGTCCAGGGCTGGGCAGGCCAGTCGGCCGTGGCCTCGATCGGGTACCCGAGTTTCACGGCGTACCGGCCTCGATGGCTCTCGATCTCCCAGACGGTTGAGCCGCGACGGTTGAGGACCACACGCTGAGCTGTGGGCATGAGTGCATGCAGCACCACGATCGGGAGTTCGGGGTTTGAGCCGGACAACGTCTCTTCTCCTTCCTGGCGCGAACGCGGCCAACCGCGAAAAGGGGTCGGCCGCGTTCGCGTGAGCCGATGGCTATGCCTGGCCGTACGGTCGCCCGCAGTCGGAGTCGCACTGGGCCAGATTCTCGCCGTTCACGGTCCAGAGGTCATCGAAGACCATGAACCCGGCGGCCTTCATGGCGCGCGCCGAGGCAGCGACCATTTCCGGGTCGCGGGCGCCCCCGCTCGGCTTCGGGTTGTGGTGCAGAAAGCGGCCCGCGTACTTGTCGCACAGCTCGGCGTACTCCTTCGTGTGCAGGATGAGCGCATGCAGACCGAGGTCCACGTCGTCCGACGGAACCACGGGCACCGTGGCGGTGGCAGCGGTCACGAGGAACGCCACCGCCTGGTCCGCGATCCGCGCGGCGCGCTCGGGCGACTGGCCGTTGTGCACGACCACGAAGTGGCCGAGGCTCTCGAACAGTTCCTCACCAGCCACCGTGCGACCGGTCTTCTGATCGTTCGCCGTTGCCGTCATGTGCGTTCTCCTTCTGTGAGGCGGTGGATGGAGGCCGGCCCGAGCGGGGTGAGGAGCCGGGATTGGCACCCGTTCGGACAGGCCGGCCTACTTGCCGATGGCGAGAGTCATGCCGATCACCAGCCCGCACGATCCACTGATGCCGATGGTGAACAGGACTCCGGCGTACCGGCCGATGGCGCGCATCACAGCCCGACCCGGCTGTTGCCGTTCCGCACGGCCAGGCGAACGCTCAGTTCCTCGCGTGCACTGAGTGCTACGACCTGGTCCGGCATGGCATCCCACTCGGCGCCGCCACGGACGGGCCGCATCTGCACACGGCCACCGATCCGGTCCATAACTACGCCGATACGTCGCCTGACGTTGTCCCTGGCCAGGCCACCGATGGCTGGTCTGGTCTGCTGGTTGCTCGCCATGCACAGGAGCATCGCGATTGGCAGCGCGGTCCTAAAAGGTCCGGCTGATTACCCAACTTGGGTAACATCGCGGCTAGTAGAGAATCCGCGACGTTGCGTAGCCCTCGCAGTGTGGGAGCTTGCCCAATGCCCGACGCCGACCGGCCGCAGGAACTGCCTGCCAGGCTGCTCACCGATCCCGAGATGATCAACGCATGCCGGTTACGCGACTTCGCGAGGGTCTTCCGGCTTGTGAAGACCAGAGCGGGCATCTACCCGTCGATGATCGCGAGACGCTGCGAACTCACGCCCAGCCGCGTCGGCGAAGTCATCACTGGACGCCGGCACCTGCTGCACATGGAAGTCATCGAGCGTATCGCGGACGGTTTGCGCATTCCAGGTCACATGCTGGGTCTTGCACGCCGATCGTGGGAGACTCCCCAGGCACTCGTCGCGACCGAACGTGAGGCGCATCAGCCGTCGGAGCCGGAGCACGAGGCACCGACATCACTGCCAGGTCCGGACGTGGACAGCATCTTGGCTCTGGCCACCCGGACAAGCCTCAGCCCCGCGACCCTTGAAGCGTTCAGGTCCTCCATCGAGGACTACTGGCGCCGGGACAACCAACACGGTGGGGAGCCTCTGAGGCCGGCCATCGTGGGCCAGTTGCGGCACGTGGTCGGACTGTTGAAGGAGAACCGGCCGTCGTCCATCCAACACGGCCTGTACGGCATCGCAGCCGAGCTTGCCCGCCTCACCGGCTGGACCTACTTCGACGCACGGCAGTACAACCAGGCCCGCGCGTACTTCACAGAGGCCCTGCACCTGGCCAAGGAGATCGACGACCGACAGTTCATGGCCAACGTCCTCGCCTGCATGAGCTTGCAGGCGACCTACCAGGACAAACCCGCGGACTCCCTTGCCCTCGTGACAGCCGCGCAGGACCAGGCCCGCTCTGCCATCGGTACCACCCCACGGGTCCTTTCCATGCTGTCCATGCGCGAGGCGTTCGCCCATGCCACCTTGGGCAGCCAGGCCCGAACTCACGAGGCGATCAAGGAAGCCCATCGGCAGTTCGAACGGATCGGTCAGACCGACCCGGACCCGGCATGGGTGTCCTACTTCGATGAGCCGAAGCTCATCGTGGATACGGGGATCGCTCACGGACGCCTGGGCGAGGCGGCCACCGCGGAGCCCTTGATCGCGGACGCCCTTCGTCGCGAGGACCACAGCAACCAGCGCGGCCGAGCGTTTCACGCGTTCTGGCTGGCGCGTACCCAGCTGGACCAAGGGAAGCTCGATCAGGCGTGCCAAACCGCTACCCAAGCACTTCAGCCCGCCTCAGCGGTGGCCTCCGAGAGGGTGTCCGGCCACCTCAGAGAGTTCTACGACCAGTTGGCCCCGCACAGGCAAGAGCCCGTAGCCCTCGCCTTCGAGGCGCGGCTACGGGAGGCCCTTCCCTTGGTCAGCGGATCGACTCGTCCATGAGCAAGTACAGGAGGCCGACGAGGGACCCGCTACTCACGACTTCCCGGCGGTCGATCATGGCCCGCACCTCTGAGAGGGGAATCCACTCGACCCGGTCGGACTCGTTCTTCTCCGTCGGCGGCCCGGCGTAGGTCGCGCCATCCATGCGGAAGACGTGATGCTGCGAGTCGGTGATCCCGTTGGCCGGTTCCGCATAGATCAACGACTTGACCGGTCCGGGGCGCCAGCCTGTCTCCTCCAGGACTTCGCGCGCCGCCGCCTCCTCCGGGGTCTCGCCTTCCTCGACCAGGCCCATGGGCAACTCCCAGGCCCAGGAGTCGGTGATGAAGCGATGCCGCCACATCATCAGGACCTCTTGGCGGTCGTTGACCACGGCGGCCACGGCCAGGTGCCGGAGCCGAACGACGTGATACTCCCACCTGCGCCCATCAGGCTGCTGAACGTCAACCAGACACAGATTCACCCACTGGTTGGTGTAGATCTGCCGCTCTCCATGGGTCTTCCATTCCATGAACGCCGCCCTCCTCATGCGATGCAGCCCAGCATCCCAGACCGAGCCCACACCGAGCACCTCGTTCACGTCGATGTGACGAAAACAGAAGAAGCGCCTGAGCGTCAGCCGCACCACCTCAATCCCGCAAGGAGGTGTGCACCGCATCATCCGTCGGCGCTTTCGTTCATCGCCACTGCCCCGCTGCCCTACTTCACCGAGTGGTGACTTGCGAATCGCCAAGACGCAACTGCGCCAACAACACTCCATGGGTGCGCCTATTCAAGGTCCCGTACACCAATCCCTCTCCCCACATAGAGGAATGACGATTCGTACTAACGTACCCATACCGCCTGATAGTGCAATTTCGGTACGATGACCGCCATGCAGCTCCGATTCCAGTACCGCGCATACCTGACGCCTGGCCAGTGCATCAGCGCTGCCCGCGTGTTTGGGTGTAAACGCGTGGTCTGGAACGATGCACTCTCCCTCCAGAAGCCACGGAAGGCAGCGAACAAGTGCCTCGGCAATCCAAGGCACCGCACTGCCGAGGGGCCGTACCTGCAGATCCCGAAGGCCGCCGAGCTGGGCAAGCTACTGATCACCTCCGCGAAGAAGAGTTCTGAGCGGGCATTCTTGACTGACGCTCCGGTCGGCGTCCTTCAACAAGCACTGCGTGACCTGGACAAAGCCTGGAAGGCTCATGAGGACTCCAAATCCGGCAAGCGCAAAGGAGGACGGGTCGAACCACCCCGGGCGAAGTCCCGCAAGGACAACCGGCAGACCGCTCGGTTCACGGTCTCCGATCATTTCAAGATCACAAAGGACGGCAGACTCCGACTCCCCAAGATCGGAAACGTGCGGGTCAAGTGGTCCCGCGACCTGCCCTCAGCTCCCTCGTCGGTGACATTGATCAAGGACCGGTCGGGGCGGTACTGGGTCTCCTTCGTCATCGAAAGCGACCCTGTCGCCGACGCCCTTCCGACCGTTGACGGGGATCAGGGTATCGATTTGGGGCTCTCCCGATTCGCTGTCCTCGCGGACGGTACACACATCGCCAGTCCGAAGTACTTACGGCGAGCGGAGAAGAAACTCAAGCGGCGACAGCGGGAGCTGTCCCGCAAGAAGAAAGGCAGCAGCAATCGGGACAAAGCCCGTATGAAGGTCGCTCGCGCTCACGCGGCCGTGGCGGATGCGCGCCGCAACTTCCACCACCAGTGGTCCCACAAGCTGACGGGCGAGAACCAAGCCGTCTTCGTGGAGACCCTGAACGTGCGTGGGATGGCGCGTGGCCGCCTGGCCAAGAGCGTCCACGACGCGGGCTGGGGGCAGTTCGTGTCCTTTCTGGCGTACAAGGCGACCCGGCGCGGACGACAGATCGTCAAGATCGCTCGCGACTTCCCGTCCTCCCAGATCTGTTCCGCCTGCGGACACCGGGACGGACCCAAACCACTGCATGTGCGTACCTGGGCTTGTTCACGACCGAAGTGCCGAGCTCAACACGACAGGGACTGGAACGCGGGCAAAAACGTCCGCAACGAAGGCCGCCGCATCCTCACGGCACCGACACCACCCACCCCCGGACCGGGGGCCTCACGCCGGTAACGGCATGAGTAAGCGCCTGCGGAGCGCGCATGAGACCAGGCAGCAGCCCGGCAGCGCACGCAACCCCCACCCGTGTGGGGAAGAAGCAGGAACCCGTCCGAAGCGAATTGGTCGCCACTCACTGGGACCAACCGCAGACGGAGAATCCCATGCCTGCCAAGGCGATGGGAGGAGGTCAATGGATAGGCTCTGGACCCGTGCCTGCGACCCACGACGGCCCCGACGACGGTGCCCACCTCAGCAAGTCCGAGCAGACCCGCGCGCTGATCCTGGAGACGGCCATGCGGCTGTTCCAGGAACGCGGTTACGACCGGACCACGATGCGGGCCATCGCCCAGGAGGCCGGGGTCTCCGTCGGCAACGCGTACTACTACTTCGCCGGCAAGGAACACCTGATCCAGGGCTTCTACGACCGGATCGCCGCCGAGCACCGGGCGGCGGTCCGCGAGGTGCTGGCCAGGGAGACCGACCTGGAGGCCCGGCTGGCGGGCGTGCTGAAGGTCTGGCTGGACATCGCCACGCCGTACCACGAGTTCGCGGTGCAGTTCTTCAAGAACGCCGCCGACCCGGACAGCCCGCTCAGCCCCTTCTCCCCCGAGTCGGAGCACGCGCGCGTGGAGGCCATCAGCATCCACCGCGCGGTGCTCGCCGGAGCGAAGACCAAGGTGCCCGAGGACCTGCGGGACATCCTGCCCGAGCTGATGTGGCTGTCCCAGATGGGCCTCGTCCTGTACTGGATCTTCGACCGCACCGAGGGCCGCGAGCGCAGCTACCGCCTCGCCGAGCGCGGCGCCCGGCTCACCGCGCGGGGCGTCGTGCTGGCCCGCTTCCGGGTGCTGCGCCCGCTGGTGCGCGAGGTGCACGAGCTGTTCACGGACTTCCTGCCGGGGATGACGAAGATGATGCCGGACCCCGCGAGGAAGCCGACGCGGGATGCCGGTCCTCAGGCCTGACGGGACGCCAGCTCGATCACCGTGATGTCCGAGGGCGCCCCCACGCGCGTGGGCGGGCCCCAGGCGCCCGCGCCGCGGCTGACGTACAGCTGGGTGTCGCCGTAGCGCTCCAGGCCCGCCAGGGTCGGGTTGGCGGCGCCCGCGATGAGGTTGCCGGGCCAGAGCTGGCCGCCGTGGGTGTGGCCGGAGAGCTGGAGGTCGACGCCGTGGTCCACGGCGTCGTGGATCTGCACCGGCTGGTGGGCGAGCAGCACGCAGGCACGGGAGCGGTCCCGGTCGCCCAGGGCCTTGGCGTAGTCGGGGCCCTGGCCCTCGTCCTCGCCGGCGATGTCGTTGACGCCTGCCAGGTCGAAGTGGGGCAGCTCGGTGCGGGCGTTCTCCAGCGGGAGCAGCCCGAGCCGCCGCACCTCGGCGACCCACTGCTCGGCGCCGGAGAAGTACTCGTGGTTGCCGGTGACGAAGTACGCGCCGTGCCGTGCCTTCAGCCGGGCCAGCGGGGCGGCGGCCGGGCCGAGGTCCTTCACGCTGCCGTCCACCAGGTCGCCGACGACGGCGACGAGGTCGGGCTGTGTTGAGTTGATCGTGTCGACGACCTTCTGCGCGAAGCCCCGGCCGAGCACCGGGCCCAGGTGGATGTCGCTGACGACGGCGATGCGGAAACCGTGCGCCGCGCGCGGGAGCTTGGCCAGCGGCACGGTGACCCGCTTCACCTTCGGGCCGTTCAGCACGCCGTACGTGCCGTAGCCGACCGTGCCGACGGCCGCCGCGGCGGCGGCACCGGCGACGACGCGGGAGACGAAGAGGCGGCGGGAGGGGACGGCGAGGGGGCTGTCCTGGGACGGGGCTTCGGTACCGGGTACCTCGGGCGTCTTCGGCGGGGCCGTGCCGGCCGGTATGCGCGAGGTGTCCGCGGCCGGGGCGACCGAGGGCTCCGCCCCGGCCGTTCGCCGCGCGGCCGCCCGGCGCTCCAGGAACCGCCGCAGCAGCGGCCGGACGACCTCGCCCGCGAGCACCGCGAGGAGCAGGTAGATCGACAGGGCGAGCCACAGGAAGCCCGGCCAGGCGAGTACTCGCTGGAGCCAGAACGGGGCGCCCGCGCGCTCGGCGACCAGCGCCCCGACCGCCAGCAGCCAGCCCCCGGCGATCACCGCCGCGCCGATCCGGCGCACGGGGCCCGGAGCGCTGGTCGTGTCACGGAACAGGCGCCGCCACACGTACCAGTTGGCCGTCACGAGGACGCCCACCGCCACCAACGCGACCAGCGCGAAGACGACCACCATGCCGTCGTATCCCCTCGGTTGTGATGTCCTCGACGCCTATGACGTTCGGCGCAGTGCGCGCACGCCGCGCAACCCGATGAACCCGACGACCGTCCCCAATACGAAGGAGACGATCGCGAGCAGCAGGTGCACCCAGAAGTACGCCGTGGGGTCGCCGTCCTCGAAGGCGAGCCCGCTGCCGTCCTTGACCAGGTTTTTGACGAAAGTGATCCAGATGATCCAGCTCCACACCCCGAAAGCGAGCAGGAACCAGGAGACGGGGCGGCTGAGTTTCACAAAAACGGACCTTTCCTCACAACGCCGTACACCCGAGACCGGCCGGGGGTCCGGGGGTTGTCCCCCGGATGAGCACGGCATGGTTTCAGTATCGCCGCACGCTGTCCGGATCCGTGCGCGGGGTGGGGAGGGGGGTGGGACCGACCCGATCGCGAGGGGTACGTTTCCGCTCGTGCCCGCTCCCAAGAAGGCCCTCAGGCGCTCCCTGACGGTCACCTCCGCCGCCCTGACCGCTCTCGCCCTCCTCTCCCCCGCCGCGCTCGCCGCCCCGAGCCCGTCGACGAGTCCGTCGGCCACTCCGCCGGCGTCGATGTCCATCGTGGGCGGTGCGCGGCTCGGGAAGCCCGGCACGCAGGTGGACCTGGCGGGCGGGGCGCCCGTGCTGCCGAAGGACCTCACGGCCCGGTCGTGGATCGTCGCGGACGCCGAGTCGGGCGACGTGCTGGCCGCGCACAACGCGCACTGGCGGCTGGCCCCGGCGAGCACCCTGAAGATGCTGTTCGCGGACACGCTGCTGCCGAAGTGGCCGAAGACCACCAAGCACAAGGTGGTCCCCTCCGACCTCGCGGGCATCGGCTCCGGGTCCAGCATGGTGGGGATCAAGGAGGGGGAGACCTACACCGTCCACGACCTGTGGCTCGGGGTCTTCCTGCGGTCCGGCAACGACGCGGTGCACGTGCTGTCGGCGATGAACGACGGCGTCGAGAAGACCGTCGAGGACATGAACGCGCACGCCGAGGAACTGCAGGCCCTCGACACCACCGCCGTCAGCCCCGACGGCTACGACATGCCGGGGCAGGTGTCGTCCGCGTACGACCTGACGCTCTTCGCCCGTTCGGGGCTGCAGAAGAAGGACTTCCGCGAGTACGCCTCGACGGTCCGCGCCAAGTTCCCGGGCGAGACCACGAAGAACAAGAAGGGCAAGACGTCCCGCGAGTCCTTCGAGATCCAGAACACCAACCGGCTCCTGGCCGGTGACTCCGACGTCGAGGTCTACCCCGGCATCGCGGGGGTGAAGAACGGCAACACCACCAACGCGGGTTCCACCTTCACGGGCGTCGCCGAGCGCGACGGCCGGGTGCTGCTCGTCACCGTGATGAACCCGGCGAAGGACGAGCACAACGAGGTCTACAAGGAGACCGCCCGGCTCTTCGACTGGGGCTTCCAGGCGGCCGGCAAGGTGCGGCCGGTGGGGGAGCTGGTGGGGCCGCGGAGCGCCACTGCGGCGAGCCCCTCGGCGGAGGCCTCCGGTGAGGCCGGCGGCACCGGTAAGGGCGCCGCGGGCACGAAGCCGGTGGCGGGCGCCCCGGCCGGGAACGGGGCCGGCGGGGCCGGGGTCGCGGCCGGTATCGCCGCGGGGGTGCTGGTGCTGCTCGCGGGCGGTGGGTTCCTGATCAACCGGAAGTGGCCGCTGCCGGACCTGGTCCGTCGCCGGACCCGTCCGTGACGTCCGCGTCGCCCGGCTCCCCCAGTTCCTGCGCCTTGCTGCCCGTCGCCGTCCAGGAGGCGCAGAACAGCACCAGCTTCGCGGTGAAGTTGATCCACAGCAGCAGGGCGACGGGGACGCCGAAGGCGCCGTACATGCTCTTCGCCGCGACTCCCTGGATGTAGCCGCTGAGCAGCAGCTTCAGCAGTTCGAAGCCGACCGCGCCGATCAGCGCGGCCACCACCAGGCGGCGGCGCTCGGGCTGGACGCCGGGGAGCAGGGTCAGGACGTACAGGAGCAGCAGGAAGTCGGCGAGCACGGCGACGGCGAAGGCGGCGACGTAGAGCAGGACGCCGCCGACCCCGCCCTCGGCGAGGCCGATGGTGCGGATGATCCAGCCGACCAGCGCCGAGGCGACGGTGGAGATGCCGACGGTGATCAGCAGCGCGCCGCCGAGGCCGACGAGGACGCCCGCGTCCTTGGCCCGGTGCAGGACCGGGTTCTCCTCCTCGTCGGGCAGCTCCCACACGGCGCGCAGACAGCCCCGGGTGGCCTCGATCCAGCCCATGCCGGTGAACAGCAGCAGGAGCGCGGAGATCACACCGACGGTGCCGGCGTTGTCGACGAGGCCCTGGATGTTCAGCTGGTCGGAGATGCCGGGGATCTGCTCGGCCAGCTTGTCCTGGAGCTTGTCCTGCTGCTGCTTGGTCAGCGTGGCGGCGGCGACGGCGGCGGCCAGGCTCAGCAGCGGGAAGAGCGCGACGAAGCTGGTGAAGGTCATGGCGGCGGCCAGCCTGGACCACTTCACCCGGTCGAGACGCTCGTAGGAGCGCCACGCGTGCGTGGTCATCAGGCGGGCGAGCCACGGTCCCACGACGGGGAGCTTCTTCAGCCAGTCCATGATCCGACCCTGCCCCCGCTCGACGCGTTCCATGATCCCGAGGGCCCTCCGGATCCGGCCGCGGACCGGAAGACCAGTGTTCTTGTGCCCCAGAAGCGCAGGATCGTGCCCAGGATCATGCCGACCCCGGCGCCGGAGACCGTGTCGGCGCGCTGCGAGGTGAGGCCGAGCCCGTAGTGGCTGACGGCCAGGCAGAGCAGTTGCACGGCGGCGCCGGCGGCGTTCACGGCGAAGAACACGGCGTAGGGGCGCAGGCCCCGGGGGCGGCCGAGGTGGCGGTAGGTGCCGAGCGCGTTGCCCGCGTAGGCGACCGAGCAGCCCGCGACGAAGGAGAGGGCCTTGGCGGTGAGCGGGTCGAGTCCGGCCGGGCCGCGCAGGCAGGTGAAGAGGCCGAGGTCGACGGCGTAGGCGAGCAGGCCGGCCGAGGCGAAGCCCAGCAGTTCGCGCCGGTCGGCTACCAATTGGCCACCGCCAGGCCGTACATCGCCAGCCAGACCACGCCGATCAGCGCGAGGGCGCGGTCGCGCAGGACGACGTCCTCGGGTTCGCCCGCGGTGCCGCGGTCGGCGAAGACGGCGTAGCGCAGGACGGCGAGGACGAAGGGGATCACGGAGAGCTGGCGCCAGGGCAGCACGCTGGTGTGCGGGACGCCGCCCTCCTCCATGGCCCACAGGCAGTAGCCGAGGACGGCGGCCCCGGCGGCGAGCTGCCAGACGAAACGCAGGTAGCCGGTCGTGTACTCGGTGAGCAGCGCGCGCGTGGCGCCGTCCTTGCCTGCCATCTGCACGGCCTCGGAGTAGCGCTTGGCGGCGACCATGAACAGGGCGCCGAAGCCGGTCGTGATGAGGAACCAGCGCGACAGGGGGATGCCGAGCGCGAGTCCGCCGATCATCGCCCGCATCAGGAAGCCGGTGGTGACGACGGCGAGGTCGACGACCAGGACGTGCTTGAGGCTGACGCAGTACGCCAGTTGCATGGCGAGGTAGGCGGTCAGCAGGGCCGCGACGGGCGCGGGGCACAGCCAGGCGGCGAGGACGGGCGCGAGGACGCCCAGGGTGCCTCCGACGGCGTGGGCGAGCGGCACCGGGACGTCTCCGGCGGCGACCGGGCGGTGCCGTTTGACGGGGTGGGCGCGGTCGGACTCGGCGTCGCGGGCGTCGTTGACCAGGTAGACGGCGGCGGCGCAGGCGGTGAACAGGACGAAGACGAGGGCGAGCCGGCCCAGCGCGTGCACGGAGAACAGTTCGCCGGCGGCGGCCGGGGCGGCGACGACCAGGACGTTCTTGACCCACTGGCGGGGGCGCGCGGTGCGCAGCAGCCCGGCCGGGATCCGTCTCGCGCGGCGCGGCGGGTCGGGCTCCCGCTGCTGTTCGGGGGCGCGTTGGCGCAGGACGGCGGTGTCGGTGACGGCCGTGTCAGTCACGGGTGCCTCCGCGCACCCAGCCGGTGCCGAGCCGGGCCGTGAGCGCGCCCAGGGCGGCGCCCGCGGCGACGTCGGAGGGGTAGTGGACGCCGACGACCAGCCGGGAGGCGCACACCGCCGCGGCGAGCGGCCAGGCGGCACGCACCCCGAGGGTGCCGAAGACGACGGCGGCCGCGGCGGCCGAGGTGGCGTGGGAGCTGGGGAAGGAGTGCCGGCCCGCGGTGCGCACCAGGGGGACGACGTGCGCGGGGCGGGGGCGGCGCACGACCCGCTTCACGCCCATGCTGACGACGTGGGCGCCCGCGGTGAGGGCGGTGCCGCGCAGCCAGGCCGTGCGCCGGGGCGCGTCCACGGCGGCCGCCGTGAGGCCCGCCGCGAGCCACAGCGCCCCGTGCTCCCCCGCCCAGGACAGGGCGCGCGCGGCTCCGGCCACGCGCGGGTCGGTTCCGCGGGCCCTGAGCGCGCTGACGATCCGGTGGTCCATGTCCTCGAGGTCGTCCATGTGGACTCACTGTCCACGCCCGCGGCACGCGAGAGCGGGCACACCGGAGCGACATACCATTAATCACCCGTTTCAGGGATGCTCCGAATGTTTTGGAACTAATCATTCACACATGGAGAGACGGGGCGATACGGTCACCGCCATGTCTGCCGACACCGTTCCCGACGCCGACTGGGGCACCGTCACCGGCTGGGGCCGCACGGCGCCCACCGCGGCGCTCGTCGTCCGTCCGCGGACGTACGAGGAGGCGGCCGCCGCCGTCCGGGACTGCGGGGTCCGCGGCGGCATCGCCCGGGGGCTCGGGCGGGCGTACGGGGACGCGGCGCAGAACGCCGGGGGTGCCGTGCTCGACATGACGGCCCTGGACCGCGTGCACGCCGTCGACGTCGCGGGCGGCACCGTGCTGTGCGACGCGGGCGTCTCCCTGCACCGGCTGATGGAGGTCCTGCTGCCGCTGGGCTGGTTCGTGCCGGTGACGCCCGGCACCCGCTACGTGACGGTCGGCGGGGCGATCGGCGCGGACATCCACGGCAAGAACCACCACGTGTCGGGGTCCTTCACGCGGCACGTGCTCTCCCTGGAGCTGCTCACCGCCGACGGCCGGGTCCGCACCGTCGCCCCGGGCACGCCCCTGTTCGACGCGACGGCGGGCGGCATGGGGCTGACCGGCGTGATCCTCACCGCGACGCTGCGGCTCCAGCCGGTCGAGACGGCGCTGATGTCGGTCGACACCGAGCGGGCCGGCGACCTGGACGACCTGATGGCCCGGCTGACCGGCACCGACAACCGCTACCGCTACTCGGTCGCCTGGATCGACCTCCTCGCGCGCGGCCGGGCGACCGGCCGGGCGGTGCTCACCCGCGGCGACCACGCTCCGCTGGACGCGCTGCCCGCCCGCTCGCGCGCCCGGCGCGCGCCGCTGGCCTTCCGCACCTCGCGCCTCCCCGCGACCCCCGACTTCCTGCCGGGCGGACTGCTCAGCCGTACGACGGTGGGCCTGTTCAACGAGGTCTGGTACCGCAAGGCCCCCCGGGAGAGCCGGGGCCGCCTCCAGCGGATCTCCGCCTTCTTCCACCCGCTGGACGGCGTCCCGCACTGGAACCGGGTCTACGGCCGCGAGGGCTTCGTGCAATACCAGTTCGTCGTCGGGCACGGCCGCGAGGAGGCCCTGCGCCGGATCGTGCGGCGCATCTCCGCCCGCCGCTGCCCGTCCTTCCTCGCCGTCCTCAAGCGCTTCGGCGCGGCCGACCCCGGCTGGCTGTCCTTCCCCGTCCCGGGCTGGACGCTCGCCCTCGACATCCCGGCGGGCCTGCCCGGGCTCGGCGCGTTCCTGGACGAGCTGGACGAGGAGGTCGCTCACGCGGGCGGCCGGGTCTACCTCGCCAAGGACTCCCGGCTGCGTCCCGAACTGCTCGCCGCGATGTACCCCCGCCTGGACGACTTCCGCGCCCTGCGCGCGGAGCTGGACCCGCGCGGGGTGTTCGTCTCCGACCTGGCCCGCCGCCTCGCCCTGTGACTCCCCCGCCACCCCCGACCTGTCTGGAGCAGTCGTGAAGGACGCCTTCGGCCTTCCCCAGTCCCTCCTCGTCCTCGGCGGTACCTCCGAGATCGCGCTCGCCACCGTGCGCCGCCTGGTGGCCCGCCGCACCCGTACGGTGTGGCTGGCCGGGCGCCCCTCCCCCGCCCTGGACGCGGCCGCCGGGCAACTGCGCGACCTCGGCGCCGAGGTGCGCACGGTCGCCTTCGACGCGCTGGACCCCGAGTCCCACGAGGCGGCGCTCGGCAAGGTGTTCGCCGAGGGGGACATCGACCTGGTGCTGCTGGCCTTCGGCATCCTGGGCGACCAGGCGCACGACGAGCGCGAGCCGCTGAACGCCGTGCGGGTCGCGCAGACCAACTACACCGGCGCGGTCTCGGCCGGGCTGGTCGCCGCCCGCTCCCTGCAGGCGCAGGGGCACGGCTCGCTGGTGGTGCTCTCCTCCGTCGCCGGTGAGCGGGCCCGCCGCGCCAACTTCATCTACGGCTCCAGCAAGGCCGGCCTGGACACCTTCGCGCAGGGCCTGGGCGACGCGCTGCACGGCACGGGCGTGCACGTCATGGTCGTACGCCCCGGGTTCGTGCGGTCGCGGATGACGGAGGGGATGGCGCAGGCGCCGCTGGCCACGACGCCCGAGGCGGTGGCCACGGCCATCGAGCTGGGGCTGCGGCGGCGTTCGGAGACGGTGTGGGTGCCGGGCGCGCTGCGGGTGGTGATGTCGGCGGTGCGGCACCTGCCGCGGGCGGTGTTCCGGCGGCTGCCGGTGTGACGTCCGGCTGCCGGTGTGACGTCCGGCTGCCGGTGTGACGTCCGGCCGCCGGTCCGAGGCGCGGCTGCCGGTCCGGGGCGCGGCTACCGGGTCGGCAGGGAGCCGGTCTCCACACGGCCGGCCTGCGGGGGCACGGTGGCGCTTCCGAAGGGGAACTCGCGGAGCTTGCGCCAGACCGCGTCGGCGCCCTGCTCGTACAGCGCGAAGCCGGTGCAGGGCCACTGGGCCTCGTAGTCGGACAGCTCCTCGTAGGCGCGGTCCATCGCCGCCTCCCCGATGGCGTGCGCCACGGTGACGTGCGGGTGGTACGGGAACTGCAGTTCGCGGGGGACGGGGCCGGACGCGTCGCGCACCCGCTTCTGCAGCCAGGAGCAGGCCGCCGCGCCCTCGACCACCTGGACGAAGACGACGGGCGACAGCGGCCGGAAGGTCCCGGTGCCGGACAGCCGCATCGGGAAGGGCCGGCCGCGCGCCGCCACCTCCGCCAGGTGCGCCTCGACCGCGGACAGCACGGCGCCGTCGACCTCGGTCGGCGGCAGCAGGGTGACGTGCGTGGGGATGCCGTGAGCGGCGGCGTCGCCGAAGCCCGCGCGCAGCTGCTGGAGCTTGCTGCCGTGAGGCTCCGGGACCGCGATCGACACGCCGATCGTTACGGTCCCCACTTCGTCTCCTGTCGTTGTGTGCCCTTCGGTCGGACACCCGGATATCGACTGTACGGCCACCGCCGTGCCGTGGGCAGGCGCAACCGGAGTGATGTGCAGCGCTACGGCGGCATGCCGGGGCGCACGGACGGTGCCGGGACTGCCGCGGCGGCGGCACTCCCCGGCGGTGTCGCGGGTCAGTGCTTGGCGGGGAGGAAGCCCACCTCGTCGTACGCCCGGGCGAGGGTCTCGGCGGCGACGCTCCTGGCCTTCTCCGCGCCCTTGGCGAGGATCGCGTCGAGCGTCTCCGGGTCGTCCAGGTACTGCCGGGTGCGCTCCCGGAAGGGGGTGACGAACTCCACGACGACGTCGGCGAGGTCCGTCTTCAGCGCGCCGTAGCCCTTGCCCTCGTACTTCCGCTCCAGCTCCGCGATCTCGGCGCCGGTGAGGGTGGAGTAGATCGTCAGGAGGTTGCTGACGCCGGGCTTGTGCTCGCGGTCGAAGCGGACCACGGTGTCGGTGTCCGTGACCGCGCTCCGCACCTTCTTCGCGGTGGCCTTCGGCTCGTCAAGGAGGTTGATCAGGCCCTTCGGGGTGGCCGCCGACTTGCTCATCTTGGCGGTCGGGTCCTGAAGGTCGTAGATCTTCGCCGTCTCCTTGAGGATGTACGCGGTCGGGACGGTGAAGGCCTCGCCATAGGTCTGGTTGAAGCGGTCCGCGAGGTCGCGGGTCAGCTCCAGGTGCTGGCGCTGGTCCTCGCCGACGGGGACCTGGTCGGCCTGGTACAGCAGGATGTCGGCGACCATCAGCATCGGGTACGTGAACAGGCCGACGGTGGTGCGGTCGTTGCCCTGCTTGGCGGACTTGTCCTTGAACTGCGTCATCCGGGAGGCCTCGCCGAAGCCGGTGATGCAGTTCATCAGCCAGCCGAGCTGGGCGTGCTCGGGGACGTGGCTCTGCACGAACAGGGTGCAGCGGTCCGGGTCGAGGCCGGCCGCGAGGAGCTGGGCGGCGGCGACGCGGGTGTTCTCGCGCAGCTCCTTCGGGTCCTGCGGGACCGTGATCGCGTGCAGGTCGACGACCATGTAGAACGCGTCGTGGGTGTCCTGCATGTCGACCCACTGGCGGACGGCGCCGAGGTAGTTGCCGAGGTGGAACGAGCCGGAGGTCGGCTGGATACCGGAGAGCACGCGGGGACGATCGTTGGCCATGTTCACCATTCTCTCAGGCTTCGCGGGGCGGTCGGGCACTGGTTCGGAACAGGGGGGCTCCATTCCGGGCCCGGCGGTGTAACAAGGGCGGGGACGGAGGGGCGGGGACGGAGGGGGTACGGCGTGCGGTGGTGGGCGGGGGCCGGGGCGGCGATGGCCGCGGTGCTCTGGGCTGGGGTGCCGGGGACCGCGGTGGCGGACGGTGCGGCGCCCCTGGTGGATCCGGACGTGGCGGTGATCGTGTGGACCGGCACGGGGCGCACCACGTCCTGGCACGCGGGTGAGCGGGACTTCGACCGGCTGCGCAGCCTGCTCGACCCGTCGTACTCGGGATCCGAGCCGGTGCCGGAGGACTGGACGCGGGACCGCCGTCCGCCGGTGCGGTTCACGGTGCTGTGGGGGCTGACCGGGGTCGGGGGGTGGCCGCAGACGGAGCGGGCGCCGGGCGGGGACGTGGCGATGCTGCGGCAGGACCAGCTGTTCCTGGCCGAGGACGGCACGCCGTGGGTGCGCACCGATCCGGCGCCGGACGTGGCGGACGACGACATCCGCTGGCACCGGGTGGACCGGGACACCTACGCCTGGCTGGTCGACGAGGGCTTCTTCGCGAAGGACGGGACCGGGGGCACGGCAGCGGACGGCGGGGCGCCGGGCGGGGTGTGGTGGGCCGCCGCCGGGCTCGGGGCGGGCGTCGCGGGGACGCTGCTGGTACGCCGCGCGGCGGGCCGGTACCGGACCGGGCCGCCGCGCGGGGAGCCGCGTCAGGAGCTGATCGACCTCTAGAGCCTCGCGGCCGGCTCAGCCGAGGTCGATCTCCGGGTACAGCGGGAAGCCGGCCACCAGGTCGGTGGCGCGGTGCGAGATCTCGTCGGCGACCTTCGCGTCGAGGACGTGGGAGGCCTTGGAGGGGGCGCCGGACTTGGTGGTGCCGGGCTCGGTGGCGGTGAGGACGCGGTCGATGAGGCCCGCGACCTCGTCCATCTCCGCGGTGCCGAGGCCGCGCGTGGTCAGCGCCGGGGTGCCGATGCGGATGCCGGAGGTGTACCAGGCGCCGTTCGGGTCGGCCGGGATGGCGTTGCGGTTGGTGACGATGCCGGAGTCGAGCAGGGCGGCCTCGGCCTGGCGGCCGGTGAGGCCGTAGGAGGAGGCCACGTCGATCAGGTTGAGGTGGTTGTCGGTGCCGCCGGTCACCAGGGTGGCGCCGCGCTTGGTCAGGCCCTCGGCGAGGGCGCGGGCGTTGTCCACGATGCGCTGGGCGTAGTCCTGGAAGGCGGGCTGCCGGGCCTCGGCGAGGGCGACGGCCTTCGCGGCCATGACGTGCGGGAGCGGGCCGCCGAGGACCATCGGGCAGCCGCGGTCGACCTGGTCCTTGAGCGAGTCGTCGCACAGGACCATGCCGCCGCGCGGGCCGCGCAGCGACTTGTGCGTGGTCGTCGTCACGATCTGGGCGTGCGGGACCGGGTCGAAGTCGCCGGTGAGAACCTTGCCCGCGACGAGACCGGCGAAGTGCGCCATGTCGACCATGAGGGTCGCGCCGACCTCGTCGGCGATCTCGCGCATGATCCGGAAGTTCACCAGCCGGGGGTACGCGGAGTAGCCCGCGACGATGATCAGCGGCTTGAACTCGCGGGCGGAGGCACGCAGGGCCTCGTAGTCGATGAGGCCGGTGGCCGGGTCGGTGCCGTAGGAGCGCTGGTCGAACATCTTGCCGCTGATGTTGGGGCGGAAGCCGTGGGTGAGGTGGCCGCCCGCGTCCAGGGACATGCCGAGCATCCGCTGGTTGCCGAAGGCGCGCCGCAGCTCGGCCCAGTCGGCGTCGGTCAGGTCGTTGACCTGGCGGGCGCCGGTCTTCTCCAGGAAGGGCACCTCGACGCGGGCGCCCAGGACGGCCCAGAAGGCGACCAGGTTGGCGTCGATGCCGGAGTGCGGCTGGACGTAGGCGTGGCGGGCGCCGAACAGCTCGCGCGCGTGCTCGGCGGCGAGGGACTCGACGGTGTCGACGTTGCGGCAGCCGGCGTAGAAGCGGCGGCCGATGGTGCCCTCGGCGTACTTGTCGCTGAACCAGTTGCCCATCGCCAGGAGCGTGGCCGGGGAGGCGTAGTTCTCGGAGGCGATCAGCTTGAGCATCTCGCGCTGGTCGGCGACCTCCTGACCGATGGCGTCCGCGACGCGGGGTTCGACGGCTCGGATGACGTCGAGCGCGGCTCGGTAGGCGGTGGACTCGGGGGAGATTTCAGCGGGCAAGGGGTCCTCCGGACGTCGGTATCAGCGTTCGCGGTACGGATGGCCCAGGCGCACGGCTCTCGGTGTTCCGGGGCCGCTTCCCGATGGTTCGTCCCATCCCAGCGCGCCAGTCACGGCCCGGGGCCAGGCTACCGGGTGGGGCGGGGGCATGCCGTGGGTGTCCGTGATGCGGAAAGGCGTCGGTTGAACGCGATCGCGGGCGCGCCCGGCATCGGCCGGACGCTACGGCAGCGCCCGGCACAGCGCGTCCAGGGCGCCCGTCCAGGCGTGGTCGGGCGGGGTGCCGTAGCCGACGACCACCGCGTCCGGCGGGTCGGTCGTGGCACTCGGGTGGCGGAAGACGGACAGGCCGTGCAGGCCCAGGCCCTGCCAGGCCGCCGATCTGAGTACCTGCTGCTCGGTGCCGGGCGGCAGACCGAGTACGGCGTGCAGACCGGCCGCGATCCCGGCGACCCGCACCTCGGGGTCCCGGCCGGCGAGGGCCGCGACCAGGGCGTCCCGGCGGCGCCGGTACCGCAGGCGGGAGGCGCGGACGTGCCGGTCGTAGGCCCCGGAGGCGAGGAACTCGGCCAGCGTGAGCTGTTCCAGCACGCCGCAGGTGTCCAAGCCGCCGCGCGTCGCCGTGACCTCGGCGGCGAGCCCCGGCGGGAGCACCGCCCAGGCCAGTCGCAGGCCGGGGGCGAGGGACTTGCTGGCGGTGCCGAGGTAGACGACGTGGTCGGGGGCGAGTTGCTGGAGGGCGCCGACGGGCTGGCGGTCGTAGCGGAACTCGCCGTCGTAGTCGTCCTCCAGGATCAGGGCGCCGGTGCGCCGCGCCCAGTCCACGACGGCCGCCCGGCGGTCGGGGTGCAGCGGCACGCCGGTCGGGAACTGGTGGGCGGGGGTGAGCAGCACGGCGCCCGCGTCCGTGAGCGCCCCGGGGTCGGCGCCCCGGTCGTCGACGGGCAGCGGGACGGTCCGCAGACCGGCGGTTTCGAGCAGGTCGCGGTGGACGTGGAGGCCGTACGACTCGACGGCCACGGTGCGCACGCCACGCGCCCGCAGCACCGCGGCCAGTACCACCAGGGCGTGGGCGACGCCGCCGCAGACCAGCAGATGGTCGGGGGCGGCGCGCACGCCCCGGGCACGGGCGAGGTAGGCGGACAGCGCGCCGCGCAGTTCGGGGCGGCCGCGGGGATCGCCGTAGCCGAAGGCGTCGTTGGGGGCGGCCGTGACGGCGCGGCGGGCGGCTCTGAGCCACTCGACGCGCGGAAAGCCGGCGAGGTCCGGGCTGCCGGGGCGCAGGTCGTGGACGGGCCGGGCGGGCTCCCGGGGGCGCCGGGCCGCGGCTTCGGCCGGCGGGGCGGCGACGCGGTCGGCGACGCGGGTGCCCGAGCCCTGGCGCGCGGTGAGCCAGCCCTCGGCGACGAGGTCGGCGTAGGCGTCGGCGACGGTGTTGCGGGCGATGCCGAGGTCGGCGGCGAGGACGCGGGAGGAGGGCAGCCGGGTGCCGGGGCCCAGGCGGCCGGTGCGGACGGCCTCGCGCAACGCGTCGGTGAGGCCGCGGCGCAGGCCCGGACCGGTGGGTTCGAGGTGCAGGTCGACGCCGAGAGTGGCCCAGGAATTCGCCATGGAAATGGACCATACCGCTGGGCTGTTTCCTTCCTAGGGTCGACGGCATGACGACACCCACCGATGACACGAAGACCACGGGCTACGCCGCCGAGGTACCCGTCCGGCTGAACTGGTCCCAGCACGCCCCCGAGGTCTACAAGGCGATGATCCGGCTCGACACCGCCGCCAAGCGGGGTCTGGACCCGGTGCTGTACGAGCTGGTGAAGATCCGCGCCTCGCAGATCAACCACTGCGCCCTCTGCCTCGACATGCACACCAAGGACGCCCTGGCCGCCGGCGAGAGCGTGGAGCGGATCGTGCAGCTGGCCGCCTGGGAGGAGTCGCGGCACTTCTACACGGAGAGGGAGCTGGCGGCGATCGAGCTGACCGAGGCGGTCACCGTGCTGACCGACGGTTTCGTGCCGGACGAGGTGTACGAGAAGGCCGCGGGGTACTTCGACGAGCCCGAGCTGGCGCAGCTGATCGCCGCGATCACGACGATCAACGCCTGGAACCGGTTCGGCGTGACCTGCCGGATGACGCCGGGCCACTACACGCCCGGCGGGCACGCGTGACGGCACGCACGCAGCTCCTGGACCGGGAGGTCGCCAAGGCGCTGTCGGCGCTGAGCGCGGCGGCCAAGAAGGGGCTCGGCGACCCCGTGCTCGCCGAGTTGGTGATGATCCGGGCCTCGCAGCTCAACCACTGCGCGTTCTGCCTGGACATGCACCTCACCTCGGCCCGCAGGAACGGGGAGGGCGAGGAGCGCCTCGGTCTGCTCGCCGCCTGGGAGGAGGCGGAGGACCTGTACGACGGGCGGGAGCGGGCCGCGCTCGCGCTGACCGAGGCGATGACCGTCCTGACGGAGGGCTTTGTGTCCGACGAGGTGTACGCGGAGGCCGCCGTACACTTCGACGACGGTGAACTGGCCCATCTGATCGGGCTGATCGCCGTCATCAACAGCTGGAACCGGCTGATGGTCAGCCGCAGGGTCCCACCGGGGGGTTACACACCGTGAGTCATGCCGCCGCGTTCCGCGCCCTGCACCACGGCCGGGTCCCGGACGACCCCCTCGTCCTGCCGGGTCCCTGGGACGCGGCGAGCGCCCGGGTGTTCGCGGAGGCCGGGTTCCCGGCGCTCGCGACGCCGAGCGCCGGGGTGGCGGCCTCGCTCGGGTACGAGGACGGGCAGACCCCGGCCGACGAGATGTTCGCGGCGGTCGCGCGGATCGTGCGCGCCGTGGACGTGCCCGTGTCGGCGGACGTCGAGGGCGGCTACGGTCTGGCGCCGAAGGAGCTGGTGGAGCGGCTCCTCGAGGTGGGCGTGGTCGGCTGCAACCTGGAGGACTCCACCGACGAGGGGCTCAAGGACCCGGCGGAGCACGCCGATTGGCTGGCCGGGGTGCGGGAGGAGGCCGGTGACCGGCTCTTCCTGAACGCCCGGATCGACACGTTCATCCGGGGCGTCGACGATCCGGGAGCGGCGATCGAGCGGGCCGCCGCCTACGTCGCCGCGGGCGCCGACTGCGTGTATCCCATCGCCGCCCCCACCGCCCTGCTGCCGCTGCTGCGGTCCGGGATCCAGGGGCCGGTGAACGTGTTCGCGCGGCCCGGGCAGGGCCCCGCACCCGCCGAACTCGGCGGGCTCGGGGCCACCCGGATCACGTTCGGGCCCGGCCTGCAGCGGCATGCGGAGCAGTCGGTGCGGGAGGCCGCGGCAGGGCTCGCGGGCCGGCCCGCGAAGTGAGGGTCAGGGCAGCCACTGCTTCCAGACGGACTCGTGGCCGTCCACCCACTTCTTCGCCGCCTCCTCGGGCCGCATCTTCTGCTCGGCGATCATCAGGGAGACCTGGTTCTGGTCCTCCGTCGTCCACTTGAACCGCTTGAGGAACTCCGCCGCCTTGCCGCCGTCCTTCGCGAAGCCGGCGTTGAGGTACTTCTGCAGCGGGGTGACGGGGTAGGCGCAGGCGACCTTCTCCGGGTCGGCGTCGCAGCCCTCCTCGTACGGCGGCAGCTTCACCTCGGTCATGGGCACCTTCTCCATCAGCCACTGGGGGGTGTACCAGTAGCTGAGGAAGGGCTTCTTCTCCTTGGCGAACTGCTGCATCTGGGTGATCTGGGCGGCCTCGGAACCGGCGAAGACGACCTGGTAGTCCAGGTCCAGGTTCTTCACCAGGGCCTTGTCGTTGGTGACGTAGGACGGGGAGCCGTCCAGGAGCTGGCCCTTGCCGCCGCTCTCCGCGGTGCGCAGCAGGTCGGCGTACTTGTCGAGGTTCTTCCAGTTCGTGACGTCCGGGTGCTTCTTCGCGAAGTACGTCGGGACGAACCAGCCGATGTGCCCGGTGACGCCGAGGTCGCCGCCGGGGGCGATGGTCTTCTTGTCCTCGACGTAGCGCTGTTCCTGCTCGGGGTGGCCCCAGTCCTCCAGGATGGCGTCGACGCGGCCCTGGCTGAGCGCGTCCCAGGCGGGGACCTCGTCGACCTGGACGGTGTCGACGCGGTAGCCCAGCTCGTGCTCCAGCAGGTACTGGGCGACGGCCACGTTGGCCTGGGCGCCGACCCAGGACTGCACGGACAGGGTGACGGTCTTGGCGCCCTGGGCGTTGGCGTAGGGGGACGCCTGCTTGGTCATGTCGGCGGCGCCGCAGCCGGTCAGCAGCGTCAGCGCGGCCACGCCCGCGAGGGCGGAGGTCGTACGTACCCGCAGTCGCAGTCGCATGTCAGGCTCCCTTCTTCGTCGTACGGCGTTCGGTGGGCTGGGTGACGCGGTCGAGCATCAGGCCGAGGCAGACGATCGCGGCGCCCGCGACCAGGCCGGTCGCCAGGTCGCCCTGGGCGAGGCCGAAGACGACCTGGTAGCCGAGCGCGCCACCGCCGACCAGGCCGCCGATGATGACGACGGCGAGGACCAGGACGACGCCCTGGTTGACGGCGAGCAGCAGGGCCGGGCGGGCCAGCGGAAGCTGGACCTGGCGGAGCTGCTGGCCGCTGGTGGCGCCGAGCGAACGGGCCGACTCCATGGCGGCCGGGTCGACCTGGCGCAGGCCCTGGGCGGTGATGCGGACGACGGCCGGGAGGGCGTAGACGACCGCTGCCGCCACGGCGGGCGCGCGGCCCACGCCGAACAGGGCGACGACCGGGATCAGGTACACGAACTGCGGCATGGTCTGGAAGACGTCGAGCACGGGCCGCAGCAGGCGCTCGAAGCGCTCGCTGCGGGCGGCGGCGATGCCGGTGGCGAAGCCGACGACCAGGGTCACGGCGACGGCCGCGAGTACCTGCGAGAGCGTGTCCAGGGACGGGCTCCACACGCCGAGTACTCCGATCGCGGCCATCGCGAGGACGGCGGTGAGCGCGGTGCGCCAGGTGCCGATCAGCCACGCGAGGGCGGCGACGACGAGGAGTACGGACCACCAGGGCAGCCACTGGAGGCCGTCGCGGAGCGGGTTGAGGACCCAGCTGGTGAAGTGCGCGGCCCAGTCGGCGGTGCCGCCGACGACGGGGACGCCGGAGTACAGGTGGGCGGTCATCCAGTCGACGGCCCGGTTGACGGGCTCGGCGATGTTCAGCTCCCATCCGTCGGGCCAGTCGAGGAACCCGGCCAGGCGTCCGGCGAGCGCGACGGCCGCGGCGACGACCAGGGCGTACAGCCAGGTGACCGGGGACTGTCCGGACTCGCCGAGCCGTTCCCCGGCCGCGCCGGTCACCCGGTCCAGGACGACGGCGAGCAGCACGATCGGGATGCCGGCCGCGAGGGCCGCGCCGACGTCGACCGAGGCGAGTGCCTGGTAGACGCGGTCGCCGAGGCCGCCGGCGCCGATGACCGAGGCGATGACGGCCATGGACAGCGCCATCATGATCGTCTGGTTGACGCCGAGCAGGAGTTCCTTGCGGGCCAGCGGGATGCGGGCGGTGAGCAGCCGCTGGCGGGCGGTGGTGCCGAGGGACTCGACGGCCTCCAGGACCTCCCGGTCCGCGCCGCGCAGGCCCAGCGAGGTGAGCCGGGCCATGGGCGGGGCGGCGTAGACGACGGTGGCCAGGACGGCGGCGGGGACGCCGATGCCGAAGACCAGGACGACGGGGAGGAGGTAGGCGAAGGCGGGCAGCACCTGCATGGTGTCCAGCACCGGGCGCAGGACGCGGTCCATCCGGTCGGACAGGCCCGCGGCCAGGCCCAGCAGGGCGCCGACGGCGACCGACGCGAGGACGGCCACGACCATCAGGGCGAGGGTCTGCATCGTCGGCACCCACATGCCGAGCAGGCCGCAGGCCAGGAACGCGGCCGCGGTGCCGAGCGCCAGCCTCACGCCGGCCACCCGCCAGGCGACCAGGGCGCCGATCGCGGTGACCCCGGCCCAGCCGACGGCGAGGAGGGCGAGGTACACGGCGCGTACGGCGATGACGACGATGTTGCTGACGTGGCCGAAGAAGTAGAGGAACAGGGGGTGGCTGTCCCGGTTGTCGATGATCCAGTCGCTGGCCTTGCCGAGCGGTTCGGAGACGTCGACGGTGAGGGCGGTGGGCCAGGTGGCGCCGGGCCACTGCGTGGCGGCTATGGGGGCGAGGATCGCTGCCGCGAGGGCGAGGATGAGGAGCTTGCGGACGGCTCTGTTGGTGAGGATGCCCGGCGGGGCGGGCTTTCGGGCCGCGGCTGTGATCGTTGCCATCAGACCGGCTCCTCGGTGGTGGGCGCGGCGGGGGGCGTCGGCTCACGGCGCTTGGCCGGTGCCGCTGCGCCCACCCGTGCCGCCCCAGCGGCACGACTGCCCGCAGCTAGGTCGGGACTGTCCGTAGCGGCGTTGGCCACCACCGACAGGAGGTCGGTCGCGTCGACCACGCCCAGGCAGCGGCCGTCGGACATGACGCGGGCTGCCGAGCCTGCCCTCGCTACCGCCTCGATGGCCTCCGAGACCGTGGCCTCCGGGCGGATCGCCGGGCCCGTGCCCGCCTCGTCGGCGGAGGCGGCGGGGCGCATCGCCGTGCGGACGGTGAGGACCTGCTCGCGCGGGACGTCGCGGACGAACTCGCGGACGTAGTCGTCGGCGGGCGAGCCGACGATCTCCTCCGGGGTGCCGAGCTGCACCACGCGGCCGTCGCGCATCAGGGCGATGCGGTCGCCGAGTTTGAGGGCTTCCTGGAGGTCGTGGGTGATGAAGACCATCGTGCGGCCCTCCTCGCGGTGCAGCCGGACGACCTCCTCCTGCATGTCCCGCCTGATCAGCGGGTCCAGGGCGCTGAACGGCTCGTCGAAGAGCAGCACCTCGGGGTCGACGGCGAGGGCGCGGGCGAGGCCGACGCGCTGGCGCTGGCCGCCGGAGAGCTGGCCGGGGCGGCGCTGCTCCAGGCCCTCCAGGCCGACCTTGGCGACGATCGCGGCGGCGCGCTCGCGGCGCTCGGCGCGGCCCATCCCCTGGACCTCCAGGCCGTAGGCGACGTTGTCCAGGACGGTGCGGTGCGGGAGCAGGCCGAAGTGCTGGAAGACCATCGCCGCGCGGTGGCGCCGCAGTTCCCGCAGCCGGGACTTGTCCATCGCGCGGACGTCCTCGCCGTCGATGGCGATGGACCCGGCCGTCGGCTCGATGAGGCGGGTCAGGCAGCGTACGAGGGTGGACTTGCCGGAGCCGGACAGGCCCATGACGACGAAGACCTCGCCCTTGCGCACGTCGAAGGAGACGTCGGCGACGGCGGCGGTGCAGCCGGTGCGGGAGCGCAGCTCGGCCGGGCTCAGGGCGCTGAGGTCCGGGTCGGCGGGGACGCGGGCGGCCTTCGGGCCGAAGACCTTCCACAGGCCGTCGACGGAGAAGACCGGCGGACGCTCGGCCACGGTGTCGGTCGCGGCGGCGGTGGTGGTGTTCTTGTCGGTGGTGCTCTTGTCGGTGGTGTTCTTGTCGGTGGTGCTCATCGGGCGTCACCGCCGATCAGCTCGACGGCGCGCTCGCCGACCATGAGGACGCCGATCATCGGGTTGACGGCGGGCATGGTCGGGAAGACGGAGGCGTCGGCTATGCGGATGCCCTGCAGGCCGCGGATGCGCAGCTCGGGGTCGACGACGGCCTGCTCGTCGGTGGCGGCGCCCATGCGGCAGGTGCCGGCCGGGTGGTAGACGGTGTGGGCGACCTTGCGGGCGTACTCGCTCAGCTCCTCGTCGCCGGTGACGTCCGGGCCGGGGCAGACCTCGCGCTTGAGCCAGCCGGCCAGCGGCTGGGACTCGGCGATCTCGCGGGCGATGCGGATGCCGTCGACGAGGGTGCGGCCGTCGTAGTCGTCGCCGTCGGTGAAGTACCTGAAGTCCAGGGCGGGCTTCTCGGACGGGTCGGCGCTGGTGAGGTAGAGGCGGCCGCGGGACTTCGGCTTGGGGATGTTCGGGGTCATGGAGACGCCGAACTCGGGGCGCTCGTAGCCCAGTCGCTCCGGATTGTCCGTGAACGGGATCTGGTAGAAGTGGAACATCAGGTCGGGGCCCGCGTGTTCGGGGTCGCGGCGCACGAACAGACCGGCGTCGGAGTCCATCGCGGAGTTGTCCGGGATGGGGCCGTTCGTCTCCCACACGATCACCGACTCAGGGTGGTCGAGCAGGTTCTCGCCGACGCCGGGCAGGTCGAGCGCCACGGGTATGCCGAGGGCTTCGAGGTCTTCGCGAGGGCCGATGCCGGAGTGCAGCAGCAGACGTGGGGAGTCGACGGCACCGGCACACAGGACCACCTCGCCCCGCGCCTTGACCAGGATCTCCTCGCCGTCCTTGGTGCGGACGTGGACGCCCTCGGCGCGGGTGCCGTCGAGTTCGAGCCGGTACGCCCAGGTCTCCAGCATGAGCGTGAGGTTGGCGCGCTCGTCCATCACGGGGTGCAGGTACGCCACCGACGCCGAGGAGCGCTTGTTGTTCTCCGGGTGGTAGGCGAGGTCGAAGAAGCCGACGCCCTCGGTGAACGGCTTCTTGTTGAAGCCCTCGACCCGGGGGACCTGAAGCGTCTTCTGCGCGGAGTCGACGAAGTCGCGGGCGATGGCGTTCCGGTCCTTCTCGTCGACCGGGACGATGTTGTTCTTCAGCCGGGCGAAGTACGCCTCCATCTGGACCGCGCCCCAGCCCTTGGCGCCGGCCGCCTCCCACTCGTCCCAGTCGGACGGCAGCGGCTTGAAGGCGATGAGGGTGTTGTGCGAGGAGCAGCCGCCGAGGACGCGGGCGCGGCTGTGCCGGATGTGCGAGTTGCCGCGCGGCTGCTCGGTGGTGGGGTAGTCGTAGTCCAGCTCGCCGCCGAGCAGGCCCATCCAGCGGCGCAGGGTCAGCACGTCGTCGCGGCCGACGTCACTGGGGCCGCCCTCGATGACGGCGACGGTGACGTCCGGGTTCTCGGTGAGACGGGAGGCGATCACGGAGCCTGCCGTACCGCCGCCGATGACGACGTAGTCGTAGACGTGAGTGGTTTCTGGCATGGGGGTACTCCAGTGGGGCGAGCGGATGGTGCGGGGACGTGCGAGACGTACGGAGACGGGAGTGGTCAGCCGGAGAACCAGCGGACGGGCTTCGGCGCGAGGTTCTGGTAGACGTGCTTGCTCTCGCGGTACTCGTCGAGGCCCGCGGGGCCCAGTTCGCGGCCCACGCCGCTCTTGCCGAAGCCGCCCCACTCCGCCTGCGGCAGGTAGGGGTGGAAGTCGTTGATCCACACGGTGCCGTGCCGCAGCCGGCCCGCGACCCGGCGGGCCCGTCCCGCGTCGGCGGTCCAGACGGCACCGGCCAGACCGTACTCGGTGTCGTTGGCGAGGGCTACGGCCTCGTCCTCGGTCTGGAAGGTCTCGACGGTGAGGACCGGTCCGAAGACCTCCTCCCGTACGACCCGCATCTCGCGGTGGCAGTGGTCGAGGACGGTCGGCTCGTAGAAGTAGCCGGACTCGGGCCGCTGGGGCGACGGCTCGGGACGGCGGCCGCCGCAGCGCAGCTCGGCGCCCTCGGCGAGGGCGGAGGCGACGTGGTCCTCGGTCTTGGCGCGCTGCTGGGCGGAGACGAGCGGGCCGCACTCGACGCCTTCCTCGGTGCCGCGGCCGAGGCGGATCCGCTCCGCGCGGCGGGCGAGTTCGGCGACGAAGCGTTCGCGGACCGACTCCTCGACGATGAGGCGGCCGCCGGCGGAGCAGACCTGCCCGCTGTGGATGAAGGCGGCGTTGAGGGCCTGGTCGACGGCGGTGTCGAAGCCCTCCTCGGTCTCGCAGGCGTCGGCGAAGACCACGTTGGGGTTCTTGCCGCCGAGTTCGAGGGCGACCTTCTTGACGGTGACGGCGGCGGCCTGGGCGACCTTGATGCCGCTGGTCAGGCCGCCGGTGAAGGAGACCAGGTCGACGTCGGGGTGCTCGGCGAGCCGGGCGCCGACGGTGTGCCCGGGGCCGGTGACGATGTTCGCGACGCCGGTGGGGAGACCGGCCTCGACGAGCAGGTCGATCAGGGCGACCGTGGTGAGGGGGGTGATCTCGCTGGGCTTGATCACGAAGGTGTTGCCGGCGGCCAGCGCCGGGGCGATCTTCCAACTGGCCTGGAGAAGCGGGTAGTTCCAGGGCGTGATCATCGCGCAGACGCCGACCGGCTCGTGCACGACGACGCTGTGCACCTCGGGCGAGCCCGCGTCGACGACGCGGCCGGGGGCCTCGCCCGCGACCAGGTCGGCGAAGTAGCGGAAGGCGTCGGCGACGCAGTCGATGTCGACGCGCCCCTCCTCGACGGTCTTGCCCGCGTCGCGGCTCTCCAGCAGGCCCAGCTTCTCGCGGTCGCGCACCAGGAGGCCGGCGACGCGGCGCAGCAGGGCGGCACGCTCGGCGACCGGGGTGTGCGGCCAGTCGCCCGCGTCGAAGGCGCGGCGGGCGGCGGCCACCGCGAGGTCGGTGTCCTTCTCGTCGCCCTCCGCGACCACGGCGAACGCCACGGCGTCCGCGGGGTCGAGGATCTCGCGCGTGGCGCCGGAGGACGCCGCGAGCCACTCGCCTCCCGCGTGGATGGTCCGGTGCGCCCGCTCCGCCGGAGTGTGCGTGCTGTTCGCCATGGTCGGTGTTGCCTTCCGTTCCTGATCGGTCCCCCTGCGTCACCCGGGTGTCGCTCTCGGGGACCGTGAGCCCCTGCCCCGCGACCCCGTTTGCATGCCGATTCGACAGCCGAAAGTGCGGCGCATCACGAAGGAAAGCGACAAAAGGGTCTTATGGGTGCACAGAATATGGGTGCACAGAAACGGACACGGGCCCCGTCCCGGTCTGAACCGGAACGGGGCCCGTGCGGGCGTCGGGGCGGGCTCAGATGAGGCCGAGACCGCGGACCGCCTCGCGCTCCTCCGACAGCTCCTTGACGGAGGCGTCGATGCGGGCGCGGGAGAACTCGTTGATGTCCAGGCCCTGGACGATCTCGTACGAGCCGTCCTTCGTGGTGACCGGGAAGGAGGAGATGATGCCCTCCGGGACGCCGTAGGAGCCGTCCGACGGGATGCCCATGGAGGTCCAGTCGCCCTCGGCGGTGCCGTTGACCCACGTGTGCACGTGGTCGATGGCGGCGTTGGCGGCGGAGGCGGCCGAGGAGGCGCCGCGGGCCTCGATGATGGCGGCGCCGCGCTTGGCGACGGTCGGGATGAACTCGTCGGCCAGCCACTTCTCGTCGTTCACGGCCTCGGCGGCGTTCTTGCCCGCGACGGTGGCGTGGAAGATGTCCGGGTACTGGGTGGCCGAGTGGTTGCCCCAGATGGTCAGGCGCTTGATGTCGGCGACCGTCGAGCCCGTCTTCTTCGCGAGCTGGGTCAGCGCGCGGTTGTGGTCGAGGCGGGTCATCGCGGTGAAGCGCTCGGCCGGTACGTCCGGGGCGGCGGCCTGGGCGATCAGGGCGTTGGTGTTGGCCGGGTTGCCGACGACGAGGACCTTGATGTCGTCCGCGGCGTGGTCGTTGATGGCCTTGCCCTGCGGCTTGAAGATGCCGCCGTTGGCCTCCAGGAGGTCGCCGCGCTCCATGCCCTTGGTGCGGGGGCGGGCGCCGACGAGGAGGGCGACGTTGGTGCCGTCGAAGGCCACGTTCGGGTCGTCGGTGATCTCGATGCCCTGAAGGAGCGGGAACGCGCAGTCGTCCAGCTCCATCGCGGTGCCCTCGGCGGCCTTGAGCGCCGGAGTGATCTCCAGGAGGCGCAGCCTGACCGGCACGTCCGCGCCGAGCAGCTGGCCGGAGGCGATGCGGAAGAGCAGGGCGTAACCGATCTGGCCGGCCGCGCCGGTGACGGTGACGTTCACGGGAGTGCGAGTCATGGCGTTCTCCGTATGACAGCTGGCGGTGGGGCGTCCCGGCCCCGGGCGTTTGATCGATCTCTTGGTATCAAGAGATCGATCCAGCCGTCAGGCTATCGCGCCCGTGGTGTCCGGCACGTCCGGGTCGGTGTGGCCCGGCCCACAGGACCGGGCCGCGGAACGGCCGAAGGGCGCGCAAAAGAAGGCGGCCGCCTGTCCGGGAGAGGGAGGACGAAGGCGACCGCCGTTCGGGGATACCGTTGCCGGACTCCCGTGGGGGTACTTCTCGCGTGCCCGTCACGCCGCGGGGCATGCCTGCCCGGGACGAACTTTCTTCACCGGCCCGCCGTCGGCCGCCGTACGCCCGTCGTCGGCCGCCGTATGCCCGCCGTACGCCCGCTGCGGCCCGCGCGCCGCTACTTCGTGCAGCCCTGCGTCCCCGTCGCCAGCGTCGCGCACGCCGTGGCGTCGGCCGCGGACTTCACGGCGACCATCGGGGTGTACGCGACGGTGCTGCCGGCGGTGCCGACCGTCGCCCGCTGCTCGCCCGCGCCACCGGCGCTCACCTGGACCTCGTCGCCCTGTGCGGCCTGGGTGACGCGGGCCCACGCGGCACCGCAGACCTCGCTGTAGCGGACCTCGACGGCGGCGGTGCCGACCACGGCGGTCGCGCCGGTGGTCACCAGGTCGCCGCCGCAGCCCATGGCCTCCGGGTCCTTGCCGGTGCAGGCGTCGCCGCTGCACTTCACGCCCGGCGGCAGCTTCGGCTTGCTGCTCACGGTGGGGGACGGAGAGGGCTTGGTGCCCTCGTTCTTCTTGTCGCCGCCGTCCCTCAGGAGGAAGAAGGCGCCCGCGATCACGACGAGGACACCGACGACGCCCGCGACGACGGTCGTCATCCGCTTGTTGCCGCCGCCGCCCGGAGGTGTCCGGCGGGACGCACGGGGGCCGCCGTGCGGGGGCTCGCCGTACGCGCCGGCAGGGCCGGGGCCGTGCGGCTCGGCGGGGCCGGTCGGCCCCGTGGGCTCCCCGGTGCCGGTCCGGACGCCGGAGCGGGCCGCGCGGTCACCGGTCGGCGCGGGGCCGCGGTACCCGGCGAGACCCCACGAGTTGCCGTCGGTCGCTCCGCCGGGGGACGGGACGGAGGACGCACCGGGTCCGCCGTCGTCCCGGACCGCGCCGAGGGCCGAGTCGGGGCTGTCGGCGGCCGTCGGCTGGGCCGGCACCGTCGGCGGCAGCGTGGGCGACACACCCGCGGGCCCGGCGACCCCGGACGCGGCCGACGCGCCCCCGCCGTGACGGCCGGTCCGGCTCCCCTTGCCGGTCCTGCCGCCGTGGGCCGACCTGGCCGCGGAGCCGCCCGACCTGGCCGCGGGCGTGCCCGGTTCGCCGAGCGCCGCACGGGCCTGGGAGATCCGGATGGCCTCCATGGTCATGTCGTGGCGCATCTCCGAGCGGCTCCAGGCGCGCTCGGCCAGCTCCCACATGGTGGTCAGGTGGACGGGGTTGGTCCCCGTCACCTCCGCCAGGGCCACGATGGCGCCCTTCGGCGCCAGCAGGCGGCCGTTCAGATAGCGCTCCCAGGACGTCTTGCTGTAGCCCGTGGCGTCGGCCACCGACGCCACACTCAGCTCGCTGCGGTCCACGAGCCGGCGCAGCTGACTGGCGAACTCCCTGATCTGCGGATCGAGTTCCTCCGGCAAGGCCTTCCAACGAGGCACTGCTTCCCCCTCTTCCCCCGGTGACGTGCTGATCGTTTCCCCGCTGGTCCCCGCGCGCGGCGTCCCCCCGCGCGGCACCCGTTTCTGGCTACCCACAGGGATGCGCCCGGTCAGGATCTCAGTTCCCGGGGTGGGGGCGCACAGGAGCACAGAGGCCGCGAACGTGCACCGTCGCACGCCCACCGACCCGGGGTCCAGTGTCCCACCGGCGGTGCCGTGACCGGAACGGAACCCCCGAGAAGGAGGCGCGTAGCGGAGTAGCGGAACGGTCACTTCCGTGCCACAGCGCCCGGCCAGGCGTTGAACAGCGCGTTCGAAGTGCAGGAAGGTTGTTCCCGGCGGCGGCCCGTCCTTTCACGGGGGTGAGGACGGGCCGCCGTCCCGCGTCGCGGTCAGCTGACCGTGAAGTGCAGGGTGTCCTTGAGGAACGGAATCTCCAGCACCGGGTTCGGCTGGGCCATCAGCGCCAGCAGGGCGATGGAGAGGCCGAGGACGCCGTAGGTCGCGATGTCCGTGAAGCGCGAGCGCACGGCGAGCATGCCGACGCGGGGCATCGTCCAGCGGAGCGCGGCGCCGAGCAGCAAGGCGGCGCCGACGAGGACCAGCCCCCAGCGGAACACGTCCAGTGCGGTCAGCAGGAGCCCCAGGCCGACCAGCAGTGTCACGGTGAGCACCGGCCACTGCCGGGCGGGCGCCGGGGCGTCGCCGGCCGCGGCCCGGCCGCCGCCCTCGGGCCGGGCGGTGTCACGGGTGAAGAGCGGGAACCGGCGCGTGGTGCGCCGCGGCCGCCCCTCGTCGTCGGGCGCGCTGACGGGATCGCGGACGGTGATGCCGTCCGCCTCCTCCCCGGCGGCCTGTGCCGCCTGCGGGGCCCCGTCCCGCGGGGCCCCGTCCTGCGGGGTCCCGTCCCGCGGGGCCCCGTCCTCCGGGGTCTCGTCCTCCGGGGTCTCGTCCTCCGGGGTCCCGTCCTGTGGGACCCGCGCGTCGCCCGGACGCTCGGCGTTGGTGTCCTCAGCGGGCACTGCGCTCCGCCGCCTCCACCACGTTGACGAGCAGCTGGGCCCGGGTCATCGGGCCGACGCCGCCGGGGTTCGGGGAGATCCAGGCGGCCACCTCGGCCACGCCGGGGTGCACGTCGCCCATGATCTTGCCCTCGGCGTTGCGGGAGACGCCGACGTCGAGAACGGCCGCGCCCGGCTTGACGTCCTCGGGCCGGACCAGGTGCGGGGAACCGGCCGCGGCGATCACGATGTCCGCGCGCTTGAGGTGGGCGGCCAGGTCCCGGGTGCCGGTGTGGCACTGGGTCACCGTGGCGTTCTCGCTGCGCCGGGTGAGCAGCAGCGGCATCGGGCGGCCGATGGTGACGCCGCGGCCGACGACCACCACCTCGGCGCCCTTGATCTCGACGCCGTAGCGGCGCAGGAGGGTGAGGATGCCGTTGGGGGTGCAGGGCAGCGGTGCCGGCTCGTTCAGGACGAGGCGGCCCAGGTTCATCGGGTGCAGGCCGTCCGCGTCCTTGTCCGGGTCCATCAGTTCGAGGATGCGGTTCTCGTCGATGCCGCGGGGCAGCGGCAGCTGGACGATGTACCCCGTACAGGCCGGGTCCTCGTTCAGCTCGCGGACGACCGCCTCGATCTCCTCCTGCGTGGCCGTGGCCGGCAGTTCGCGCTGGATGGAGGCGATGCCGACCTGGGCGCAGTCGCGGTGCTTGCCGGCGACGTACTTCTGGCTGCCTGGATCGTCGCCGACCAGGACGGTGCCGAGGCCGGGCGTGACACCCCTCTCCTTCAGCGCCGCCACGCGGGCGGTCAGTTCGGACTTGATCGCGGCTGCGGTGGCCTTGCCATCGAGAATCTGGGCGGTCATGCCCCCATCCTCGCGGATGACCGGCCCCCGGTTCCAATCAGGTCGGCATGCGGGCACCGCGCGGGAACCTTCGGGACGCCACGGGACACGTCCCGCCCTATCCGCTCATGATCGACGTTGTTGCACTTGCACAACGCCTTGCGAACGGGCTGGACAAGTAAGAGTTCGGTCAAGAACGATTGGGCTGCACAGTGCCGCGGGGCCGTACCGGGGGGACGAACCGCTCAAGATGAACCTCCTCCGAGCCGAGCCGCGCGCCGTCCCCGCACTTGACAGCGACGGAGGAAGACCCGCCATGAGTTTCGGCGACCCGAACAACCCCTACGGCCCCCCGCAGGGCGGCCAGCAGCCGAACTACGGCTACCCGCAGCAGCAGCCCCAGGGCCAGCCCGGCCAGCCCGGTTACGGCTACCCCCAGGCTCCCCCGGTGTCGGCCGGCTACGGCTACCCGGCCGCCCCGACCTCGATGCCCGGCACGGTCAGCGCTGCGCGCGTCATGCTGTGGGTCATCTTCGGCCTCCAGCTCGTCGGTGTGGCCCTGTTCGCCATCAGCGCCGCGAGCGTGGACGCCGCGAAGAACGACGAGCAGCTGAAGGACGATGCCGCTTTCCAGCAGCTGGCCGACTACTCGTCCGGCATGCTGTGGGGCCTCGTGGCGTTCGCGCTGGTGTGGGGTGTGATCGCGCTCGTCTTCGCGATCAAGGTCGGCAGTGGTGGCAACGGCGTCCGGATAGCGACCATGATCTTCGCCATCATCACCGCGATCCTCGGCCTGTACCCGTTCATCCTGGTGGGTCTGGTCCACACGGTGCTCGCCGTCCTGGTCGCCGTGTTCGTCGGGAACTCGAACGGCTCGGCCTGGTACAAGCGCCCCCGCTACTGAGCACCGGGCGCCGGGTACCGCGACTGAACAGTTCGCGCCAATCACCACGCAGGGCCGTGTCTCACCCGTACGAGGGGGGCACGGCCCTGGTGCGTCGCCCTAGGCTGGCTCGGGTAGCCGTCAGGCACGGGGAGACGCACCTTGTACAGCATCATCGTGGTACCTCCGCCGACCACGGAGGACGAAGACACCGCCACCCAGCACCGGCTCGCGCCCGGCGAACGGCTCGTCTTCGGGCGGTCCGTGCCCGGGGGCGGGCTGCGGATCGGGCACGACGGGGTGTCCCGCAGAGCCGGTGAGATCGCGGCGCACGGCACCTTCTGGACCCTGAGCAACCTCTCCGCCCATCAGACCTACGTGGTGGAGAACCCGGAGGGCGCGGGCGAGCACATCAAGGTGGCGCCCGGCCGCCTGGACGCCCCGGTGCCGTTCGAGTTCTCGCGGATCGTGCTGCCCGCCGCCGGTGACCTGCTGCCGGTCGAGGTGTGGGCGCCGCGCCACGACTACCTGCGCGGCGAGGACGGCACCGACGGCGAGCCGACCGCCCCGGCCTTCTCCGTCGACCGCACCAAGCGGTACTTCGCGGTGCTGGCCGCGCTGTGCGAGCCGCGGCTGCGCGGGGCGCCGCACGCTCCGCTGCCCACCATGGACCAGGTCGTCGAACGGCTCCGCCCGGCCTGGCCGGCCGCCTCCCGTACGTCGGTGCAGTGGAACATCGACTACCTCGCGGTGAAGCTGCGGCTGAAGCCGGGCCCGGAGACCGCCGAGCCGGGCCCACGGCTGAACGGCAAGAAGGAGTCGCTGGTCTCGCTGGCGCTCCGCTTCGACCTGGTCCGCGAGGACGACCTGGTGGTCCTCGCGGCACCGTCCGGCCAGGCCCTGCGATGACCGAGCCGTACGCGGTCCCGGTCCCCAAGGGGTACCGGGTGGGCGTCTGGGAGGTGCACGCCCCGATCGCGACCGGCGCCTTCGGAAGCGTGTACGCGGCACGCCGCACCGACGGCGACGACGACACGAAGGCCGCGCCGACGCGGCCCGCCGGAGAAGGTACGGGACACCGCCCGAGCCGACCCGGAACGACCGCCACCGACGGCACCGACGGCAGCCACGGGACCCACAACCCGACCCGCCCACACACCGGCAAGGCCCACCCGGCCGAGGACGACACGGACGACACGGACGACACGGACGACCCGGAGCGCACAGGCGGGACCCGCACGCCGCGACGCCCGGGTCGACCCGGCGGGGACGGCACCGGTCGCGGTGGCGGTGTGGGCGGGGAGGTCCCCGACACCGTCGCGCTGAAGTTCCTGCCCACCGGCACCGGCACCCCGCGGCAGCTGTCCCACCTGCGGGACCTGGTCGAGCGCGAGGTCGAGTTGTTGCGCCGGCTGCGGCAGCCCCGGCTGATCCGGATGTACGAGACCCTCACCGTCGACGACCCCGCCCACCCCCGGCTCGACGGCGCCACCGTCCTCGTCCTGGAGCGGGCCGAGGGCTCGCTGTCCGCCCTGCTCGCCGCCACGCCCCGCCCGCCGGCCGGGCCCGCGCTGCTCGCGCAGGTCTGCGAGGGTCTGCAGCAACTGCACCGTGCGGGCTGGGTGCACGGCGACCTCAAACCGGCCAACGTGCTGCTGATGGCGGACGGTTCGGCCCGGCTGGCCGACTTCAACATGGCCGCCGAGCTGGAGGGCACCCACGCCTACACGCCCGCCTTCTCCACCCCGGACTACACGCCCCCCGAGCTGCTGTGGTCCGAGATCGGCGAACGGGGCCGCCGGATCCGCCCCTCCGCCGACGTGTGGGCCTTCGGCGTCCTGGCCCACCTGGTGCTCACGGGTTCCTTCCCGCTGCCCGGCGGCACCCCCACGGCCCGCCGCGACGCCGCCGTCGCGTACGCCCGCGGCGGCCACGAGCTGCGCCTGTCGCCCGAACTGCCTCCGGGGTGGCGGGACATCGTGCGGGCGTGCCTGACCCGTACGCACGCCGACCGGATCGGCACCGACGCCCTGTTGCGCCGGGTGACGGGTACGACGGGGGGCGTGAGCGGCAGGGCGAGGTTCTCGCTGCGGGCCCGCGCACGCCCCCGGCGCAGGGTCCTGGCGGCCGTGGCCGCGGGCCTCCTCGCCCTCGCCGCGCTCGGCTACGGCGCCGCCCGCTGGGCCGGTGACGGCCGGGACCCCGTCGCGGGCCCGCGCCCCGGCGGCACCGCGAGCGTCGCCGCCGCCTCCTACGGGGCGGCCGAACTGCGCACCGACCGGGACGTGCCGCCGGCGTACCGCCTGCTGATCGTGGAGACGGCGCACGACTGCGACCGCGAGGAGGTCAGCCCGGCCCTGATCGCGGCCATGCTGAAGGTGGAGAGCGACTTCGACCCGGATCTCGCCGACCCGGCCAAGGACGAGTACGGCATCGCCCGCTGGACGCCGAGCGTGCTGCGCTGGTGGATGAACGAGGACGGCACACCGGGCGAGACCGTGCCGCAGCCGCCGTTCCCGCCCGCCGAGTCCGTTCCCGCGATGGGCCGTTACCTGTGCTGGATCACGCCCCGTCTCGACGCCGGCCTGCCGGGCGACCGCAGCGTGCTGGTCGCCGTGGCGTACCGGACGTCGTACCGGAAGGTGAACGACGCGGGCGGTGTTCCCCCGAAGTACCGCGACTACGCCGACCGCGTCGCTCACCACCTCAAGGAGTACACGCCCCGGCGGGGGAAGTGACCCTGGGAGTTCCCAGGTTCCGCACGGCGGGCCCGGGGGGCACGGTGTGAGCACACCGCCTCGGCGGTACGACACCGACGTTCACGGGGGAACGACAATGAACATCGTCAAGCCCGCAGCACTCCTTCTCGCGGCCACGGCCCTGGCCGCCGGCTCCACGGCCGCGGCCACGGCCGCCGACAGCCCGGGCGGCACCCGGGTGACCGGCCTGGAGCGGACGGCCGACCAGGTCCTGGCCGACAGCCCGAAGCCCCTGCGCGTGACCGCCGACGCGGTCGAGTACGAGGGCCTCACCGTGACGGACGCGCCCGTGACCAAGGGCGCCCAGGACCTGGCCTGCGACTACGGCCACCTCTGCATGGTCGTCAAGGGCACGAAGTTCGACTTCTACAAGTGCCAGATGTGGAAGCTCTCCAACTGGACGGGCAAGGGCCCGTTCACCAACAACCAGACCCCGGGCACGGTCGCCAAGTTCTACAACAAGGACCGCAGCGTCCGCTGGAGGTCCACGGCCTACGAGGCGGGCCGGGCGAACTGGAGCCCGGTCTGGTACCTGCGCCCCTGCTGACCCGCCCGGGTCCGGCGGCCCCCGTCCCTCCCCCTGCGGAGGGACGGGGGCCGTTCCGCGCCGTCCGGACACCACCCCCGACCCGCCGGGCGTCCGAATGCTTAGGCTGCCCTCACCCGCCTCCCGTACTCTGCCCCTTGTTGGACTGGGGAAGGGTGACCCCGAGGGGATCGGGGGAGGGGGACGACTCCATGTACAGCGTCATCGTCGTACCGCCGTCGTGCGGCAGCGTGGCCGAACAGTTGAGGATCAGCGCGGGTGAACGCATCGAGTTCGGCAGGGCGGAATCAAAACCGGGGGGACTCGCCATCGCACACGCGGGGGTGCCCCGGGTGGCCGGGGAGATCGCGGCGCACCGGACGTTCTGGCTGCTGAGCAACCTCAGCGAGGACCAGACCTACGTCGTGGAGAACCCGGAGGGGGCCGGCGAGCACATCAAGGTCGCGCCGGGCCGCGTGGAGGCACCGGTGCCGTTCGAGCTGGCACGAGTGACCCTGCCCGCCGCGGGTGACCTGCTCACCTTCGACGTCTGGGCACCGCGGCAGGCCTTCCGCAGCATCGAACGCCGCGGCCTTGAGGGGGCCGGCACCGTCCCGGCGTTCGCCCTGGACCGCACCAAGCGGTACTTCGCGGTCCTGGTCGCCCTGTGCGAGCGCCGCCTGCGCGGTGAGCCCCGCGCCCCGCTGCCCGCCGTCGAGGAGATCGTGGAGCGGCTGCGGCCCAGCTGGCCCAAGGTCAGCCGTTCCGCCGTGTACTGGAACATCGACTACCTCGCCGTCAAACTGCGGTTGAGACCCGGCCCGGAGACGGCGGAACCGGGCCGCCGCACCCACGGCAAGAAGGAGTCCCTGGCCTCCCTCGCCCTCCGCTTCGACCTGGTCCGCGAGGACGACCTCGTCGTCCTCGCCCCGGCCCCGAGCGGAGCGGCACGGTGACCGGGCGGCCGTACGCGGTGCCGGTGCCGAAGGGCTACCGGATCGGGCCGTGGGAGGTGCGCGAGCCGGTCGCCTCCGGCGCGTTCGCCACGGTCTACGACGCGACCCGCGCCGCCGGCGACGGCGAGCTGCCGCGCCGGGTGGCGCTGAAGTTCCTGCCCACCGGTACCCGTACCCCGCGCCAACTGCACCACCTGCGCGACCTCGCCGAACGCGAGGTGCAGCTGCTACGGCGGCTCCGCTCCCCCCGGCTGATCCGGATGTACGACACCCTGACGGTCGACGACCCGGACCGTCCCGAGCTGGACGGCTCGACCGTCCTGGTGCTGGAGCGCGCCGAGGGCTCCCTGGACGCCGCACTGTCCCGGACCCCGCGCCCGGACGCCGGTCCGGCCCTGCTGGCCCAGATCTGCGAGGGCCTGCACCAGCTGCACCACGCGGGCTGGGTGCACGGGGATCTGAAACCGGCCAATGTTCTGCTGATGGCGGACGGTTCGGCCCGGCTCGCCGACTTCAACCTCGCCGCGGAGCTGGAAGGCACCCACGCCTATGCCCCGGTCTTCGCCACCCCGGACTACACGCCGCCGGAACTTCTGTGGCCCGAGGTCGACGAGCGCGGCACCCGTATCCGCCCGTCCGCCGACGTGTGGGCCTTCGGCGTCCTCGCCCACGTGGTCCTGACCGGCGAGTTCCCGCTGCCCGGCGGCACCTCGGAGGCACGCTCCGACGCGGCGACGCGCTATGCGCGCGGCCGTGAGGAACTGCGCCTGTCCCCCGGCCTGCCAGCGGCCTGGCACGACATCCTCCAGGACTGCCTGGCCCCGACCCACGCGCTACGCACCACCGACACCGCCGCGCTGCTGCGCCGCGTGGAGGAGGCGGCGGGCGCCTCCCGGTCCGCCCGGCTCCCGAGGCTCCGCCCCCGGCGGTGGCGCCGCCCGGCCCTGGCGGCGGCGCTCGCGTCAGCGATCCTGGGAGCGGCGAGCCTCGCCTACACCACCCCCTGGGAGTCGGCCCCCGCCGCCGCCGCGCCTCCCACCTGCGAGAAACCCGTCGTGTACGAGAACGCCGACGGCCGCGGCTACATGGCGGGCCACAGCGGCACCTGGGACTTCACCATCAAGCGCGGCGACGGCGGCAGCCAGGTCAGGGAGTTGCAGTGCCTGCTCCGCCACCTCCACGGAATCACGGAGGTCGGCGAGGTGGACGGCGACTTCGGCCCGAAGACCCAGAGCGCGGTCGTCATCTTCCAGAAGCGGGCGGGGCTGGACCCGGACGGGATGGTGGGGCCGGCGACTTGGCGGGCGCTGCGGAAGGGCGGGAAGCCCTGACGGTCGAGAGCGGTTCCGAGGGGACCTGTCCGGCCACTGCCGCCCTGCAACTTTAGAGGTACCCCTGCACTCGGACCCCGGCCACGGTGGACCCCTACCCCTCCGGAAAGGGACGTCACGTGGCAGACGAGATGGTCCGCAGTGCCCAGAGATTCGTGAACAGCGTCTATGGCGAAGCCAAGATCGGCATGGAGGTCGAGGAGGACGGCAAGACCGGCTGGCAGCTGATGTACGCCCTGACCCGCGCCCTCCAGTACGAACTCGGTATCACCGATCTGTCGAACAACTTCGGGCCGAAGACCCTGTCCACCCTGCAGGCGACCTGGCCGAGCATCGGCTTCCGCGACACCCCCGCCAACGTCACCATGATCATCCAGTCCGCGCTCTACGCGAAGGGGTACGACGGAAGCGGCATCAACGGGATCTACGACGAACGCACGGCCGACGCGGTCACCCTCATGATGCAGCGGATGGGCGTCGCCTCCGCATACCCGGGGTCGGACCTCGTTCCCAAGGTCTTCAAGGCACTGCTGACGATGGACGCCTACATCGTCGTGAACAACGGGTCGGAAACCGTCCGTTCGATCCAGCAGTGGCTCAACGGCCGGTACATCCACCGCCGAGACTTCTCCATCATGCCGTGTGACGGTCATCACTCCCGTGATGTCGCCAAGTCCATGATCCTTGCCATCCAGTACGAGATGGGCATGTCCGACGACATCGCGACCGGATGGTTCGGCGACAAGACGAAGGCTGGACTGAGCGATCACATCCTGGCCGTCGGGGCCTCGGGGAACTGGGTGCGCCTCTTCTCCGCAGCGATGATCTTCAACCAGCGATTCAGCGCGTTCACCGCGGCCTTCGACAGCACCCTGTCCAAGGCCGTCAGCTCCTTCCAACGGTTCGCGGCGCTTGAGGAGAGCGGGAAGGGAGACGTCCAGACCTGGGCGTCACTGCTGGTCTCCTACGGCGACCAGGACCGCAAGGGCGGCGCGTGCGACGGCGTCACCAGGATCACCAACGCCCGCGCCACGACCCTCAAGGCCGAGGGCATCGGGATCGTCGGCCGCTACCTCACCCCGGGAGGAAGCTCCCTGCCGGAGAAGCAGATCCAGAGCGGCGAACTGGACACCATCGCTTCCAACGGCCTGCGCTGTTTCCCGATATACCAGACGTGGAACCGTTCTGCGGACGACTTCTACTACGGTGCCGGCGTGCACGCCGCGCTCGCGGCCATCGACTGGGCGAAGTTCTACGGCTTCAAGAACGGCACCACCATCTACTTCGCCGTCGACTACGACGCCGTCGACTGGGAGGTCACCGAGTACATCATCCCCCACTTCAAGGGCATCTTCCGGGCGATCGGCGAGAACTCCGGCTACAACGTGGGCATTTACGGTCCGCGCAACGTGTGTCAGCGGGTCCACAACCAGGGGTACGCCGTCACCAGTTTCGTGTCCGACATGTCCAGCGGGTTCTCCGGAAACCTCGGCTACCCCTTGCCCAGGAACTGGGCCTTCGACCAGATCGTCACCAAGTGGGTCGGCTCCGGTGACGGCAGGATCGAGATCGACGTCGACATCGTGTCCGGCCGCGACGAGGGCCAGGACTCCTTCGACCCGCCGCTGGACCCTACCGGCCTCGACACCGACTTCGACGACTCCTACCACGACGCCGCTCTGAAGGATGTCCAGGACTACCTGGTGTCGATCGGGGTTCCCGAGACCGGCGGCGACGAATGGAACGACGACGACTGGGCCACCATCGGCGGCATCTCGACCACGGAGGCGTTCGATTCCGTCATCAGGATGGACCCGCTGTTCACCGACCTCGCCAGGCTGCTGCGCGTACGCAAGGCTCTCGTGCAGGCCCCCGTCCTGTGGGAGCTGCGCAAGTGGAACCCCTTGGACAAGTTCGCCGACGACGCGGTCAAGAACGGCGACCGGGACGACTCCAGCACTGGCTGGGGGCAGATCTTCGCGGCCACGGCCATCAAGGCCCGTAATTACTGCATCGGCCAGGGCATCATCAACGGCTCCCTCCTCACCGACGCGGACATGGCGTCCGTGTGGAACCGCCTGCACGAAGACACGATCTACAACATCACCACCGCCGCCTACGTCACCCTCTGGGACGCGGCCGAGATCGGCGTCGCGCGCCCCGGCCTCGACACGAGCGACAGCGACTCGCAGGCCATCCTCGCCCGCTACAACGGCACGGGCGACGGAGCGGAGAAGTACGGGCGCGAACTGATCGGCCTGTACCAGGTCCTGGAGCAGTACAACGGGATGATCCGGACGAGCTGAAGGGCTTCGACATGAGCGCACACCTGAACCGACGGTCCGTCCTTGCCGTCGGCACGGCGGCCACGGCCGCGGTTCTCCTGCCGATCGGCGCGGCCAGGGCTGCCGACCGCACCACGCCGACACCTCGCCCCCGGCCGACGGGCATCCCGCTCTCACAGAACGGCTGGGCGATCCAGACTCAGGCCAACCACGTCTCGACGGTCCTGACCCGATCCGTGTCCGGAACCGGGCTCCGCGTCGACATACGGATCGGACTCCCGGAACTCCTGCTCCTCCACGTAGCACGCCGCTTCCACTACGAGGTCCAGGAACTCCGCGCCGGCGAGCTGCTGGGCTGGTGCGCCATCGGCCGCACGCCGAGTACGGACCCCGCCTCCAACCTCTCGTCGGGCACGGCCCTGCGGATCTTTCCCGGCGCCAGATCCAGCGGCAGCTATTTCCCGCAGCAGGTCGAGCGCATCCGTGACATCGTCGCGGACTGTGCGGGAACGGTCCGCTGGGGCGGCGAAGACGACTCCGTGGACGAGTCCCTCTACTACCTGACGGCCGGTCCGGACAGCGGAGAGCTACTGCGCGTCGCCCCGAAGTTCGAGGAGCGCGCCAACCGACTCGGAGCCGGGGCCGGTGCCATCAGCGCATCCTCGGCCCGCCGAGGCTGAACCCACCGACGAACCCGGTCCAGGCCCCGCCCCCGAAGAGGAGGACGGGGCCTGCCGGACTCTTGGAGTCGCGGACGGGGACGAGGCCGGGGAGATCATCGGTCACCTCGACGCACTCACCGCCGGTCCCGTTGCTGTAGCTGCTCTTGCGCCACTGCACGGAGCTAAGGTCGACGTTGCTGTTGGGCTTCATTCCGGCGTTCCTCCGCTGCTGCCTCGATCATGGCCAGGGACGCCTCCGGCGGCAGTGCGGCGGCCCTGAGCAGATCGTACGACTCGCGGTAGTCCATCACGAGGGCCGGATAGTCGATGACTTGGCTGCTGTGCAGACCTTCTGTGTACACCAGCGGCGGTGCGTCGAGGAAAGTCATGATCCGGGTCATCCCCATCATGAACGGGTGAGTCGCGGACGTTTCCGGGACGATCTGCACAATGGACCGAGTGGTCCTGACCACCTCGACGATGTGTTCCAGCAGCTCAGCCATCGCCACGGGCGGCAGCACACGTCGCCGGATGACCGACTCGTCGAGAACCGCCCAGAACTTCGGCGGAGACGCGCCCGCGAAGAGCTTCGCCCGGTTCAGGCGCGCCTTCACGATCGCCTCAACCGTGGCGTCCGTGGCTCGTGGCATCGCCGACCGCGTGATCGCCTTTGCGTACGCCTTGGTCTGAAGCAACCCGGGCACGAACATAGGCGCCCAGTCCTCGATGGACCGCGCCAGCTTCTCCTGGTCGGCGGCGTCCGCGAAGTACTCGGCGATACCCACCCGCCGCGCCTTCGCCGCGTCTTCACAGCGCCGCTGGAAGAACCCGTCCGTCCCCAGCCGCCCGTCCACATGCCGGGCCAGATCCATCGGCATCCCTCGCTCGCCCCGCTCGATCTGGCTCAGGAACGAGATTCCCCGGAAGCTGCCGTCCGCCAACTGCTCCAGCGTCAGTCCCGCTTGCTCCCGCTTGTAGCGCAACTCCGCGCCGTAGAAGCAGGGGACGCTCACCGAAGCGTCAGTGTCCTTACGAGGAGGCACAACCCACCACCGCCGTTCGCCAGTTACCGTGCGCAACCGAAGGGGCTTTCACGGTACGCCACCCCGCACCACTCTGTGAGTGATTCGTCACAGAACGCACAGGCCCCGGAAAGGCGTACCCCATGCACCCCCACGACGACGCCGCTACCTGCGTCGGCCAACTCCGCACCGCGCTGGCCGCGAACGGCATCACGCTCCCCTCCCTCGGGACCGACCTGCCGACCTTCGCGGGCACGTACGGCACGGCGCCCCTCATCGCCCTCGGCAACTGCAACGAGGAGACCGCCCGTGCCCTGGCCGCCGTCCTGCGCAAGGCGGCAGGCCAGTGATCCAAGCGCTCACGCTCGAACTGCTCGCGTACCCGAAGGCCGTACCCGAGGTCCGCCGCGCCGTGCGCGAGCAATGTGGCCTGCCCTGCCCGGAAGCCCAGCTCTGCGTCACCGAGTTGCTCGCCAATGTGATCGCCCATGTCGGCGAGGGCACGCCGGTGACCGTTCGGCTGGTCCCCGGCCGGGACAACTGCGTACGGGTGGAGGTCACGGACCCCGATCCGCGGGCCTGGCTCGTCGCACGCCACCCGGGTGATGACGACGAGACCGGCCGCGGCCTCCTGCTGCTCGGAGCGGTCGCACGACGCTGGGGCGTGTGGCTGACAGCCGCCGGCAAGACCGTGTGGTGCGAGGTCCCCACGGACGCGTCGGCGGTACGAGCGGCCACGCCCTCGAACTTTGCAGGTACACCTGCTCCCGCAGATCCGCCACATTGAGCACACGACTTCCGCCGGAAAGGACCTGTGTTGAACAAGCGATGGAAGATCGGCCTCGCCGCGCTGGCCTCTGGGATGGCCACAGTTCTCGCCGTCAGCCCCGCGCATGCCGCGTACTCACAGAACTCCGGGGCGTACAGCACCTCGTTCGTGGACGGTGCCGGCTCGCTCACCGACGACTTCGGTGACCACTTCAACGAACTCGGCAATTCCCTCTGCTACGGCTGCGGAGAATCCTCGAACACCGACATCGTCGTCCTCTGGCAGAGCATCCTCGTGGCCGAGGAGCTGCTCGGCTTCAGCGACATCGACGGCCAGTTCGGCCCCACGACGAGGAACGCCACCATCAAGTGGCAGCAGCGCTACGGCCTCGACGACGACGGCATGGTCGGCGACAACACCTGGAGCAAGGCCGACGACCGGCTCCGGTGGCTGTCCAACATCGATGTGTCCTACACCGGGAAGTACAACTCCGGCGCGGTGATCTTCCACCGCGGCAGCACGTCGAAGAACACGGACAGCGGGGCCTACAAACTCGACGAGGTCTACCTGTACGACGGGGTCAAGTCGATGCGCGGCTCGCGGATCCAGTTCCGCTCCCTGACCACCCTCTGACCATCACCACACCCACGGAGATCAGATGAAGAGCATCCGAATGACCCGTGCCAAGACCGGACTCGCAGCCGGTGTCCTGGTGCTGGCGGGGATGGGGACCACGGTCGTGACCGCCACACCGGCTGCGGCGGTGAGCTGGTGCAACTCAACGAACACCAGCAGCAAGAACTTCATCGAGTGGCGGGGCGAGGCGCGGATCCCGGTCTACCGGAGCGGATCGACGACGACTCGTACCTGCCAGATGAGCAAGGGTTCCACCGGTTCGCACGTCAAGGCCCTGCAGACATCGCTCAACGAGTGCTACGGGGAGAACCTCGACCCGGACGGCATTTTCGGCAATGCCACCTACTGGGCTCTGGTCCGGGCGCAACGCGAGGAGAAGATTGGCGCTGACGGGATCTACGGTCCGGAGACCAGGGACGCGCTGGGGTGGTACTACAAGCCCGTCACTCCGGGTTACGACGAGTGCAGCAGGCTCTGAGCGGCCTCGGTCGCACTGACAGGTGACCGCAATGCAAGGCCCGGCGCATCCGCGACACGCCGGGCCTTGACGCCGCGTCAGTGGAAGAAGTGCCGCGTCCCCGTGAAGTACATCGTGACGCCGGCCTTCTTCGCCGCCTCGACGACCAGTTCGTCGCGGACCGAGCCGCCGGGCTGGACCACGGCCTTCACACCGGCCGCGGTGAGGATCTCCAGGCCGTCCGGGAAGGGGAAGAAGGCGTCGGAGGCCGCGTACGCCCCCTGCGCCCGCTCGGCGCCGGCGCGCTCCACCGCGAGCTTCGCGGAGTCGACGCGGTTGACCTGGCCCATGCCGACGCCGACGGAGGCGCCGTCCTTGGCGAGGAGGATCGCGTTGGACTTGACGGCCCGGCAGGCCTTCCAGGCGAAGGCCAGCTCGGCCAGCTCCGCCTCGGACAGCGCCTCGCCGGTGGCCAGGGTCCAGGTGGCGGGGTCGTCGCCCTCGGCCTGGAGACGGTCGGTGACCTGGAGGAGGGCGCCGCCGTCGATCGGCTTGACCTCGACGGGGGCGGCGGGGGCCTCGGGGGCGCGCAGGACGCGGATGTTCTTCTTCTTGGTGAGGGCTTCGAGGGCGCCGTCCTCGTAGTCCGGCGCGACGATGACCTCGGTGAAGATCTCGGCGACCTGCTCCGCCATCTCCTTGCTGACCGGCCGGTTGACCGCGATCACGCCGCCGAACGCGGAGAGCGGGTCGCAGTCGTGTGCCTTGCGGTGCGCCTCGGCGACGTCCGCGCCGACCGCGATGCCGCACGGGTTGGCGTGCTTGATGATCGCGACGCAGGGCTCGGTGTGGTCGTACGCGGCACGGCGGGCGGCGTCCGTGTCCGTGTAGTTGTTGTACGACATCTCCTTGCCGTGCAGCTGCTCGGCCTGCGCGAGGCCGCCGCCTTCGGGGGAGGTGTAGAGCGCGGCCGGCTGGTGCGGGTTCTCGCCGTAGCGCAGGGTGTGGGCGCGCTCGTAGGTGGCGCCGAGGAAGTCCGGGAAGCCGGACTCGTCGACGGGGGCGTACTCGGCGGCGAACCAGGAGGCGACGGCCACGTCGTACGCGGCGGTGTGCTGGAACGCCTCGGCGGCCAGCCGCTTGCGGGCGGCCAGGTCGAAGCCGCCGTCCTTGACCGCGGAGAGCACGTCGGCGTAGCGGGCGGGGCTGGTGACGATGGCGACCGACGGGTGGTTCTTGGCGGCGGCGCGCACCATCGAGGGGCCGCCGATGTCGATCTGCTCGACGCACTCGTCCGGGGTGGCGCCGGAGGCGACGGTCTCGCGGAACGGGTACAGGTTGCTGACGACCAGGTCGAACGGGGCCACGCCCAGCTCGTCGAGCTGCTGCCGGTGGCTCTCCAGGCGCAGGTCGGCGAGGATGCCCGCGTGGACCTTGGGGTGCAGGGTCTTGACGCGGCCGTCCAGGCACTCGGGGAAGCCGGTCAGCTCCTCGACCTTGGTGACGGGGACGCCGGCGGCGGCGATCCGCCCGGCGGTGGACCCGGTGGAGACCAGCTCGACGCCGGCCTCGTGCAGCCCGCGCGCGAGCTCTTCCAGCCCGGTCTTGTCGTAGACGCTGACGAGTGCGCGACGGATGGCCCGCTTGTTGCTTCCGGCGGTGGCGGTCACTGGATAACTACCTTTCGTCCCTCAATGCGATAGCCGTTGCGGGCGAGCCGCCCCACGACATCGACGAGCAGCCTTCGCTCGACTTCCTTGATGCGCTCGTGCAGAGCGACACCTTCGTCTTCGTAGTCCTCGTCCCGGACCTCCACCACGCCCTGCGCGATGATCGGCCCGGTGTCGACGCCGTCGTCGACGAAGTGGACGGTGCAGCCGGTGACCCTGGCGCCGTACGCGAGCGCGTCCCGCACGCCGTGGGCCCCGGGAAAGCTGGGGAGGAGGGCGGGGTGGGTGTTGACGAACCGCCCGCCGAAGCGCGCGAGGAACTCCTTCCCCACGATCTTCATGAACCCGGCCGAGACGACGAGGTCCGGCTCGTGGGCCGCGACGGCCCCGGCGAGCGCCGCGTCCCACTCCTCGCGGGTCCCGTAGTCCTTGACCCTGCGGACGAAGGTCGTCACGCCGGCCCGCTCGGCGCGGGCGAGCCCCTCGATGCCGTCGCGGTCGGCGCCGACCGCGACGATCTCGGCACCGTAGGCCTCGGCCCCGGTGGCGGCGATCTCGTCGAGGAGCGCCTGGAGGTTGGTGCCGGATCCGGAGACCAGCACGACGAGGCGCTTGGCTCGCCGGTCCACGGGCTTGGCGGCCACGGTGGGGGCCTTTCTCGGGAAAGCGAATCTGTTTGTACGGTCGTACGAATGCTTCGTGCCCCGGGATACGGGGAAGTCTACGAAGCGGCCGACCGTCAGCAACGATACCGGCACACCGGACGGCCCCCTCGGGACGGGGGCGTGGCCGGAAGGTAGCGTCTGCGTGGAGCGGGAGCGGGAACGCGGCCTGCGCGTCGGGCGTTCACCAGACGTACCGACCCGTTCGCCCGTTCCACCAGCTCGCCCGTTCCACCAGCCGCCCGTTCACCGTCGCCAAGGGGAAGACGCTCAGTTGATGCCGGACCGCAGCCTGCGACTGCTCACGCTCCCCCAGCAGTCGGCGCAGCCAGGGGAGCGCAGCACCGTGTTGCTGCGGGAGCGCCCCTCGTCACCGCCCGACACGCCCTCGGACCGGAGGGACGGCGGCGAGCGGGACGGCTCCACCGACCAGGACAATCCGTTCGCGCCGCCCCCGGAGGGCACGCCGGACAGCCCGTGGCAGCCGCGGCACCCGTCGGGCGACGGCGACTCCCAGGGCGCGTCCGGCTCCCAGGGCGAGGGCGGCCGTTCCCCGTGGGGCGGTCGGTGGAGCGACCGGCAGCCCGGCCGGTCCCCCGGCGGCTTCGGCGAGCGGCCCAGCGGCAGCGGCGGCCCCGAGGGGTCGGGCGGCGGTCAGGGCCCGCGCTGGGACCCGACGGACCCCGCCCAGCGGCGTGCCCGCTACGCCCTGCTGAGCGGCATGTGGGCGCTGTTCTTCGCCCTCTTCACCTGGCCGTACGTGGCCCTGCTGCTCGGCGCCCTGGCCCTGTACTGGGGCATCAGCGCGCTGCGCGCCAAGCCGCGGTCCGCCGCCGACCCGGACACTCCCGCCCCGCCCGCCGAGCAGACCGGCCGCCCGCAGCGCACCGCCGCGATCAGCGGCCTGGTCACGTCGTCCCTGGCCGTCCTCCTGGTCGCCGCGTCCTTCGGCGCCCAGCTGATCTACAGCGACTACTACACCTGCCGCGAGGACGCCCTGACCAACGCGGCGGAACAGTCCTGCGAACGCCACCTGCCGGAACAGCTCCGCCCGCTGCTGGGCTCGGAGGACTGAGCACTTCCAGCCCGTCCGGCGATTGAGGACGAGGCCGTCCAGGCCGAAGCGGGGGTCTGGGGGCGGCAGCCCCCAGGGACGGGAACTGGAAGGGGCGGCGGGGGCGAAAAGACCCCGTCGGCACCGACGTCACTCCCCACCGCGAGGCGACGACTCCCCAGGTCCGTCGGCCGGCAGCAGGTCGTACGCACCCCCACCGTCGCCGTCGTACAACCCGAACGGCACCGCGTCGGCATCCCCCTCCGCCCCCGCCCCCGTCCCGGCTTCGGCGCCCTTCGCCCTCCGCCGCCACCACCGCCCCACAGCCGGCACCCGCACCCGCACCCACCGGCGCCGACGCCCACCTCCGCCGGCCGCCACCTCGGCCCCGGCCGCCTCCTCGGCCCCGGCCGCTGCCCCGACCCCGGACGCCTCCACCACCGCCTCCCGCGCGGCAGCCCTCCGTCCCCGCCACGCCCGCGCCGCCACGGCCACCGGCACCGCCACCACCCCCATCCACGCCAGCGTCGCGCCCCCGGCCTGCCACCAGACCGGCCCGAACCGGGCGAGCGCGGCGCTGCCCAGCGGCCCGCCGGCGAACGCGGCCAGCAGGGCGACGAGGACCGCGCACAGAACGGCGGCCACGACGGCGGCGGCGGCGGTCCGCCGCCACGACCACACCCCGGCGGCCGGGCCCGCTCCCCGCTCCTTCGGCTCACCCGCCGTGGCCGCCCGCGCCGTGAACCATCCCACCACCGCCCCCGCCAGCAACGGCACCGCCCCGGCCGCCCAGTGCAGCGGCGTACCGGGCCCCGCGTCCGGCACCGCCGCCAGCAGCGGGAACGGCGGCAGCAGCGGCGCGGGAGCGGAGGCGGTCGGGGCCACGACATGCCCCGACCCGAGTACGAAGCCGGGGCCGAGGGCGTACACCGCCGCCCACACCGCCGCGTTCGGGACCAGCGTCAGACAGAGCAGCAGTACGGCGAGCCTCCCCGACCAGCCCTCGGTCAGCCGCAGGAACGCCTCGCCCGCGGCGTGCGAGTGCCACACCAGCGACACCGCGAGCAGCAGCGCGCCGCCCCCGACGAGCACCGCCGCACCGGCGCCCGCGGCGCGCGTCGCGGCGCCCAGGCGCGCGTCCGGCTCCACCATCAGCTCCCGCAGCTTGCGCGGCAGCACGCGTAGCGCCCGTCCCACGGGCCCGCCCGGCCGGCCGAACGCCGTCCACACCCCGGCGCCCGCCGCTCCCATGGCGACCAGCGGCAGGCACACCGCCGCCCACCACGCCGAGGGCCGCAGCGCGCCGCCCTGCGCGTACAGGACGACGGGCGCGGCGACGGCGAGGTAGCCGAGCACGACCCCCGTCCAGGCCACGCGCGCGGAGACGGGCGGCGGCCCGGTGTCGGGGGCGCCCGCCATCCACGCCGGGCGCGCCCCGGGCCCCGCCTTCGGAGCCGCCCCGACGGCCACGCCCACGCCGTCCCCGGGGTCCGTGGCGTCCCGGGCGGCGCGGTGCAGCAGCCACACCGGCAGGAGGAGGAACAGCAACGGGGTGACGCCGACGGGCGCGGGGGCGCCGGAGAGCGTGTCGACGCGCACCAGTTCGGCCCCGTGCGCCAGCACCCACAGCGCCGCGGCGACGTGCAGGGCGCCGCCGGGCCCGCTGTCGGGGTACGGCGAGCTGATCCAGAGCAGCGTCACGAGCGCGGCGCACGCCGCCAGACCCAGCACGGCGGCGACCACACCGCCCAGGAGGCCGGCGGCCAGCCCGGGCGACCGGTCCCGCCACCGGGTGCGCAGCAGGGAGAGCGGGGCTGGGCGAGCGGTCGTCTGGATCACGCCCGCCATGCTCCCAACGACACGCGCTTTCCGAACGTAACGGGCCAAGCTCCGTTGTGTCGCTCAATATATGTTTATGTACTTTTTCGTACGAAGGGGTGTCCTGTGACGCGCGGCCCCGCAACTCCCCTCCCCCCTCCCAGGGAACGCCGACGTCTGCGTGAGTCCGCCGCACTGACACAGCCTCAGCTCGCGACACGGGTGGGCGTCGCCCCGGCGACGGTCCGTGCGTGGGAGAGCGGCCGCACGACTCCGCGAGGCCGGAAACGGGAGGCGTACGCGAAGTTGCTGAAGACGCTGGCCGAGGAAGAGGCGGCACGGGCACCGGAGCCGGAGCCGACACTTGCGCCGGAGCCGGAGCCGGAGCCGCAGCCGCAGCCGCAGCCCGTCGCGGCGCCCGGGCCCGCGGCGCCCGGGCCCGCGGCGCTGACCCCCGCTCAGGCCTTCGACGCGCTGTACGCCTTCGGCGCCCCCGCCCTCGTACGGCAGACCTTCCTGCTGACCGGCAGGCGCGAGCAGGCGCGCGAGTCGGTGGAGCGGGCCTTCCAGGCCGCCTGGGAGCACTGGCCCGAGGTGGCCCGCGACCGGGACCCGGTGGGCTGGGTGCGGGCGACGGCGTACGAGTACGCGCTGTCGCCCTGGCAGCGGTTCCGGCCGCGGCACCGGCACCCTGAGCCGCCGCCCGCCGACCCCGGCGACCGCACCCTGCTGAACACCCTGCTCAGGCTCCCCGCGAGGCACCGCCGCACGCTCGTGCTGTACGACGGTGTGGGCCTGGACCTGCCCGAGACGGCGGCGGAGACGGAGGCGAGCACCCCCGCGGCGGCGAACCGGCTGCTGCACGCCCGCGAGGCCGTCGCCGCCCGGCTGCCCGCGCTGGCCGATCCGCAGGTGCTGCATCGGAGGCTGGCCGAGCTGGCGTCCAACGAGCGGCTGCGGGCGGCCGAGCCGCCGACCGTGCGCAGGGGCGGCGAACGCCGGGCGCGGTTGCGGACCCGGGCCGCTATCGCGTTCACGGTCGCCCTCATCGGGACCACGGCCCTGACCGTGCGCACGGCGCCCACGCACTACGAACCGCCCGTGTCACCCGGGCAGGCGGTGCGCGGTGTGCCGCACCGGGTGGCGCCGGGAGCGCTGTCGGACGAGGAGCTGGAGCTGCGGCAGAAGCTGCGGGACCAGGTGCAGGACGGTCCGGAACGGCTGCTGCCGAGGCTCGAATGAGAGGGCCTGCCCGGCGGCCCGGCGCCCGGAACGCCGAGTGGCCCGCCCCCTGGGAACAGCGGGCGGGCCACTCGGCGTGCGACAGGCGCCGGGCCTTCGGTGCGAGGCGGTGTCAGCCGGCCAGGATGGCGCGGGCGAGCTTCGCCGTCTCGGTCGGCGTCTTGCCGACCTTGACGCCGGCGGCCTCCAGGGCCTCCTTCTTCGCCTGGGCGGTGCCGGACGAACCGGAGACGATGGCGCCGGCGTGGCCCATGGTCTTGCCCTCGGGCGCGGTGAAGCCCGCGACGTAGCCGACGACCGGCTTGGTCACGTTCTTCGAGATGTACTCGGCCGCACGCTCCTCGGCGTCGCCGCCGATCTCGCCGATCATGACGATCAGGTCGGTGTCGGGGTCGGCCTCGAACGCGGCGAGCGCGTCGATGTGCGTGGTGCCGATGATCGGGTCGCCACCGATGCCGACGGCGGTCGAGAAGCCGATGTCGCGCAGCTCGTACATCATCTGGTACGTCAGCGTGCCGGACTTCGAGACCAGGCCGATGCGGCCCGGCTTGGTGATGTCGCCCGGGATGATGCCGACGTTGGACTGGCCCGGGGTGATGATGCCGGGGCAGTTCGGGCCGATGATCCGGGTCTTGTTGCCCTTCTTGCCGGCGTACGACCAGAAGGCGGCCGAGTCGTGCACGGCGATGCCCTCGGTGATGACGACGGCCAGCGGGATCTCGGCGTCGATGGCCTCGACGACGGCGTCCTTGGTGAACTTCTCCGGCACGAAGATGACGGAGACGTTGGCGCCGGTCTTCTCGATGGCCTCCTTGACGGTGCCGAAGACCGGTACCTCGTTGCCGTCGAAGTCCACGGAGGTGCCCGCCTTGCGCGGGTTCACGCCGCCCACGACCTCGGTGCCGTCACCCAGCATGAGCTTGGTGTGCTTCATGCCGGTGGCACCGGTCATGCCCTGGACGATGACCTTGCTGTCCTTGTTGAGCCAGATAGCCATGGTGTGTTGGTGTCCTCGTCCTGAGTGCTTACTTGGCGGCGGCGTGAGCCAGCTCGGCGGCCTTGTCGGCCGCGCCGTCCATGGTGTCGACGCGCTGGACCAGCGGGTGGTTGGCGTCGGTGAGGATCTTGCGGCCCAGCTCGGCGTTGTTGCCGTCGAGACGGACGACGAGCGGCTTCTCGACCTTCTCGCCGCGGTCCTCCAGGAGCTTCAGCGCCTGGACGATGCCGTTGGCGACCTCGTCGCAGGCGGTGATGCCGCCGAAGACGTTGACGAACACGGAGCGGACGTCCGGGTCGCCGAGGATGATCTCCAGGCCGTTCGCCATGACCTGGGCGGAGGCGCCGCCACCGATGTCCAGGAAGTTGGCGGGCTTGACGTTGCCGTGCGCCTCACCGGCGTAGGCGACGACGTCCAGGGTGCTCATGACGAGACCCGCGCCGTTGCCGATGATGCCGACCTCGCCGTCGAGCTTGACGTAGTTGAGGTTCTTCTCCTTGGCGGCGGCCTCGAGCGGGTTGGCCGCGGCCTTGTCGTGGAGGGCCTCGAAGTCGGGGTGCCGGAACTCGGCGTTGTCGTCCAGCGACACCTTGCCGTCCAGGGCGATGACGTCCCCGGAGACGACCTTGGCCAGCGGGTTGACCTCGACCAGGAGGGCGTCCTCCTTGATGAAGGTGTCCCACAGCTTGACCAGGATGTCGGCGACCTGGTCGGCGACCTCGGCCGGGAACTTCGCGGCCTCGACGATCTCGCGCGCCTTCTCGGGCGTCACGCCGTCGATCGCGTCGATCGGGGTCTTGGCGACGGCCTCCGGACGGGTGGCCGCCACCTCCTCGATCTCCATGCCGCCCTCGACGGAGGCGATGGAGAGGAAGGTGCGGTTGGCACGGTCGAGGAGGAAGGAGACGTAGTACTCCTCGACGATCTCGGGGGCCGTCTCGGCGATCATCACCTTGTGGACCGTGTGGCCCTTGATGTCCATCCCGAGGATGTCCGTCGCGCGGGCGACGGCCTCGTCCGCCGAGGCGGCCAGCTTCACGCCACCGGCCTTGCCGCGGCCACCGACCTTCACCTGGGCCTTGACGACGGACTTGCCGCCCAGACGCTCGGTGATCTCGCGCGCCGCCTCAGGCGTGTCGATGACTTCACCGGCCAGCACCGGTACATCGTGCTTGGCGAAGAGGTCCCTCGCCTGGTACTCGAACAGGTCCACGCGCTTCCGTCCCTATCAGTGATCTCGCGGTTCGTTGGATGCGTGGGCGTGCCGCGAAGGGCAACGTGACGTCCGCTGTGAGTCACAAGGGGGGCGCACACGGTGTCCGAGCGCGCGGCATGTCCGTCTCGCAGGTTATCGCCGCTTCCCGGGGGTCTCTAAATCGTGGGTCACACCTGAGCGGTGATGCCTGTCACATGATGCCGCGCTCACTGGCACGCGGTGCCGTGCGTGAGGCGGATACGGGCGTTCCGCACACCGGTGAAGGGCCTCACCGGGCTGGGGTTGACCCGGTGAGGCCCATGGGCTCCCGGCGGGCCGCACGGATGCGGTCCGCCGGGGTGCGGCCCGGCTGATCCCCACCCCAATGGGGACCAGCCGGACCGGACCGCGGGGTTTCGGCCGGACGGAGGCCGACGGCTTTCGGCCGTCCGGGGCCTGCCGCCCCGCGGAGTCCGTACCCGCCGCGCAACGGGGCCACGAGGTGCCGGTGCCGGGCGCCCGACACGGAGCGGCCCGCCTCGGCGCCGTCCGGCGGGAGCCGTCCCGTGGGAACCGGACCGGCGCGTTCGGCTCGCGGGGTCCGGGTCGGTCGGGGCGTCAGGACGGCGAGCGGGGCCCGTCGCCCGGTGGGGCGGATGCGACGGGGTGGGCGACCGCAGGCGACTCGTGCGTCCGCCGGGGCCGCGACGGTTCGGCGGGGGCGCGGCGGATGCGCGACGAAGGAAGTGGCCGCTCTAGGCGGGCGAGATGGGAATGTCCCGGAACGGCTCCCGGACCCCAGCCGCGTCGGTCCGCTCCGGGGCGCCGGGCACCAGCCGGAACGTGATCCGGTGCAGCGGGGTGACCGCGCGGGTGTCGCCATGCCGCGACGTTCCCTGGTCGGCGCCGGACGCGGTACCGAGCGCGCCGTCGGGGTCGCCGGTGGGCGCGGGGCGGGCGGGGGCGTACTCGGTGTGCGCGGTCCCGGCCGGGTGCGTGCGCGCGTGCGCGTCGGGCGCCCCTCCGGCGCCGGGCTCCGGGCCGTAGCCGACGACGCGTACCTGACTTCCGGCTCCCTCGACGACTCGGGAGTCGGTGGTCTCGGACGGGGTCTCGCCGCCGGAGGAGTCCGCCATCGGCGGGGCGGGCTCGGCCCGCGGCTCCGGCACGGCCGACGCCGACGAACGACCGGAGCCATCGGCCGGGTCGGTGTCGGTCAGGCCGGTCAGACCGGTCAGTTCTGTCAGGTCCGGGACATCGGTGAGAGCCGGCACGACGTCGCTCGGGGCTGACAGGTCCGACGGGTCCGACGGGTCTGTCAGGTCGGACAGGTCCGTCAGGTCGGGGAGCGCCCGCAACGGCGGCACCTCAGTCCGCAGGGTCGCTTCGGCGCCCTCGACCCCCTCGGTCACCGTCTCCACCGCGGCACCGACCGGTCGCGCCACCCGGTCCCGCACGGCCCGGACGACTTTCTCGGAGTCGGGGTGCAGGTCCGCAAGCACCGCGTCGGGGCGTCCCTCCGCTCGCGCGGGGACGTCGAGCACTCGGCCGACCGTGTCCTTGGAAGTTCCCGTCGCTCCGTCGGCCGCCTGTGCCCGCCCTCCGCAGAGCAGGCCGAGGAGGAACAGCCCGCCCGCCAGCAGCGCCACCTGCAGCACACGCCGCCCGGCCGCCGTGCGCAGGACGCGCAGAGCGGCTCCGGGCAGGACTGCTGACCAGATCAAGAGGGGGAGCTTCCTCCCGTGCGGCGGAACGGACCGCGCGTCGAACAACGCATCGACACGCCGCGCGATACTCGCACGGGGATCCGGAGCTCGCGCAAGCCCAACCTCCTCGACGGTCCGTCATATCCGTTTTGTACGCAGGAATCGGGTCACCCCGGATCGACAAATCGTCACCCGGCATCCGGTATCGGCAGGGGCCGCCCCTCGATCGCCGCCGCCATCACCTCCGGGAAGTGATCGGGCGTGCAGGCGAAGGCCGGTGCGCCGAGCGCCGCGAGGGCCGCCGCGTGTTCCCGGTCGTACGCGGGCGTGCCCTCGTCGGACAGGGCCAGCAGCGTCACGAACCGCACCCCCGCGGCCTGCATCGCCGCGACCCGCTTGAGCATCTCCGCGCGTATGCCGCCCTCGTAGAGGTCGCTGATCAGCACGACCACCGTGTCCGCGGGCCGGGTGATCCGCGACTCGCAGTACGCCAGCGCGCGGTTGATGTCCGTACCGCCGCCGAGTCGCGTGCCGAAGAGCACGTCGACCGGGTCGTCGAGCTGGTCGGTGAGGTCGGCGACCGCCGTGTCGAAGACGACGAGCCGGGTGTCGATCGTGCGCATGGACGCCAGCACCGCGCCGAACACGGCGGCGTACACGAGGGAAGCCGCCATCGACCCGGACTGGTCGACGCACAGGACGATCTCCTTCTTGACCGAACGGGACGCCCGCCCGTAACCGACGAGCCGCTCCGGCACGACCGTGCGGTGCTCCGGCAGGTAGTGCTTGAGGTTGGCCCCGATCGTGCGGTTCCAGTCGATGTCGTGCGGGCGGGGGCGGGCGGTGCGGGCGCTGCGGTCCAGGGCGCCGGACAGGGTGGCGCGGGTGCGGGTGACGAGGCGCCTCTCCAGGTCCTCGACGACCTTGCGCACGACGGCCCGTGCCGTCTCCTTCGTCGTGTCCGGCATCGCCTCGTTCAGGGACAGCAGGGTGCCGACGAGGTGTACGTCGGCCTCCACGGCCTCGAGCATCTCCGGCTCCAGCAGGAGCGTGGCGAGCCCGAGCCGGTCGATCGCGTCCCGCTGCATCACCTGGACCACGGGGGACGGGAAGTAGGTCCGGATGTCCCCCAGCCAGCGCGCCACCGCCGGTGCGGAGGCACCGAGCCCCGCCGCGCGGTCCCGGCCCGCCCGTGGGGCGCCCCCTCTTCCGTACAGCGCGGTGAGTGCCCCGTCCATGCCGGCGTCCCGTCCGGAGAGCACGTGGCCGGTGCCGTCGGCCGGGTCACCGCCGAGTACGAGGCGCCAGCGCCGCAGCCGCTCCCGCGCCGCCTCGGCGTCCACCGGCTCGCTCACCGCCCCGCGTCCGGTCGTGGGCCCCGTCATGGGCCCGGTCGTGCGGCCGGTCACGTCTCCGGTCCTGTCTCCCGTCTTGTCTCCCGTCTTGTCTCCCGTGCTGTCTCCCGTCTCGTGTCCGGTCATGTGTCCGCCCCCACCAGGTCGTTGTCGTCCGGCGCCGGGTGCCGGCCCAGCAGCAGCCGGACCACCGGCAGCACCGCGTCGGCCCGCTCGGGGTCGAGGCCCGCCGCGAAGCCCGGTACGCCGGAACCGGCCGTCGTCACCCTCCCCCGCGCCTCCGGTCCGCGTCTGACCAGCTCGCCGAGGCCGCGGCGCACTCCCGGCTCGTAGGCGGAGAAGGTACGGCGCAGCAGGGGCAGTACGTCCGTGAACGCGTCCGCGGGCACGCCGGTCAGCCAGTCGTCGACCAGGGCCAGCAGCCGCTCGTCGTGCAGGAGGAGTATGCCGCCGCCCGGGCCGCCGCCGACGAAGCCCTCGATCCAGGCCGCCGCGTCCGCCGGTGGCGTCCCCGGTGACAGCACCAGGCCCATGAGCCGCGCCGCCTCGTCCGGTGCCAGCTCGCCGTCGTCCAGCAGGAGCCGTACGGCGCGCCCGCGGACGACGCCGGGGACCGTGTCCCGCGCGGAAAGAGTGTGCAGCACGGCTCGCCAGCGGGAGCGCAGGTCGCCGCGGCCCGGCGCGGGGGCGTCACCGAGCAGGCCCACGGCCGTGTGCACGGCGTCCACGTGCCGGCGCATCTCCTCGGCCGCGTCGGCGTCCAGTGCGGCGCAGGCCGCGGGCAGGCCGACGAAGACGCGCTCGGCGAGCCCCGCGGCGACCTCCGCCAGGGCGCCGGTGTCCGTGCCGCGCACGTCGCCGTAGCGCAACGAGCGGACGAGGGCGGGCAGGGCCTGGGCGAGGTGGCCGACGTCCGTGTCGAGCGCGGCCCGGTCGGCGAGTATCCGCATCACCGGCGCGAGCGCGTCCGGCAGTTCGGCCAGCAGGCAGCGTTCGGCGAGCGCGGTGACCTCGGCGAGGTCCCGTGCGGTGACGGCGTCCGCCCGGGCCCTGGCGGTCGCGGCGGACAGCACGGTCGTGCCCCACACCCCGGCCTCGGCCACCCGCACCGACAGCTCCGGCTCCCACCGCAGCCGCCAGGTCTCCCGGAACGTGCCCGTGCTGCGCGACGCGGCCGGCTCGCCCCAGCCGACACCGAGCAGCCGCAGCCGGTGCAGCAGTCTGCTGCGCCCGGCGTCGGTCTCCTTGCGCAGGTCCAGCTCCAGCTCCCGCTCCGGCGCTTCGGGCCGCAGCCGCAGCCGCCGCTGGGCCCGGGTGAGGTCCCGCTGCAACGGCACCGCGGGCGCCCCCGCCGGCACCTCCCCCAGCACGTCGCCGACCACCAGGCGGTGGTGCACCAGCGCCAGTGGCACGTCCGAGCCGTCGCACATCACCGCCCGCACCGCGTCCGTCGCCTCGGTCAGCCCGGGCAGCGGGCGTCCGCGGATCACCGCGAGCGTGTCGGCCAGCCGCGTCGCCTCGATGACGTGGGCCGGGGAGACGATCCTGTCCTCCGCCCGCAGCAGACCGGCCACCTTGGTCAGCCAGCGCTCGACGGGCCGGTCGACCGCGGCGAACAGGTGCCCGTACCAGCCGGGGGACTCGATCCCCGCCCCGTACCCACCCGCCCGGGACAGTCTCCGATGGGTCCAGGGCACCCAGGTCATGTCCACCTTGGTCCTGGGCAGCCCCTTCAGCAGGGCCCGGTCGGCGGCGACGGTGGCCTTGCGGCGCAGCGCGGGCACGTGCCACGCCCCGCAGACCACGGCCACGCCCTCGGCGAACTCCCGTCGCGCCGCCCGGACCTGGAGCCGCATGTGGGCCTCCCGCACGAGGTCCCGTACGTCACCGCCACCCCCCTCGCGATCCTCCCCGCCCTCCGTCCCGCCGTCCTCCTCCGTCTCGCGCAGCGCCGTCATGGCCTCCTCCAGCGCCGTGAACGCTGCGAGCGCGTCCCCCGCTCTCCGGCCCCGGTGCTCGATCACGTCCTCCCACCAGCGCTCGGGGTCGTCGTGCCCGGCGGCCGCGGCGAGGGCGGCGAGCGGATCGCCCCGGACTTCGGCGGGTGCGGTACCTGGCCGGCCGGCCTGGTCCTGATCCTGGTCGTCCGCGTGATCGTCCGCATCGACGTCCGCGTGGCCGTCCGCCGCCCGCCACGCCAGCGTGTGCGTGGCCGGGAGGTCGATGAAGCGGGCCGGGACGTCGTGCTCCAGGGCCCAGCGGACGGCCACCCACTCCGGGGAGAACTCGGCCAGCGGCCAGAACGCCGAGCGGCCCGGCTCGTCCACGGCGTGGGCGAGGAGCGCGACCGGCGGCCGCATGTCCTCGTCGGCGGCCAGCGGGATCAGGGCGTCGGCCTCCGGCGGCCCCTCGATCAGCACCACCCCCGGCCGGGTCGCCTCCAGCGCGGCCCGCACCGCCCGGGCCGACCCCGGCCCGTGGTGGCGTACCCCGAGCAGCAGCGGCCGGCCGCCGGGCTCACCGGCGCCGCCCTGCCCACCCGGCCCGCCGCCCCCGGCCCGGTCAGTACCCTTCACACCGTCCCCCTCGCCTGCGGGTCCAGCTCGAGTCCCCGTCGTCACCCGTGGTGCCGGTCACCGCGGCATCCGCCCGGCCTCGCGTCCGCTTCCCCCTGCCGTTCACGCGGTCACCTCCCGGCAGGCCCGGTAGAAGTCCTGCCAGCCCTCGCGCTCGCGCACGACCGTCTCGAGGTACTCCTGCCAGACGACGCGGTCGGTGCCCGGGTCGCGGACGACCGCGCCGAGGACGCCGGCGGCGAGGTCGCCGGGCCGCAGTACCCCGTCGCCGAAGTGGGCGGACAGCGCAAGACCTCCGGTGACGACGGAGATGGCCTCGGCCGTGGACAGCGTGCCGCTGGGCGACTTGACCTTCGTACGGCCGTCGCTCGTCAGCCCGTCGCGCAGCTCGCGGAAGACGGTGACCACGCGTCGGATCTCGTCGGTGCCGTCGGGCGCCGACGGCAGGTCGAGGGAGCGGCCGATCTGGTCGACGCGGCGCGTGACGATGTCGACCTCGGCCTCGGCGCTCTCCGGCAGCGGCAGTACGACGGTGTTGAAGCGGCGGCGCAGGGCGCTGGACAGGTCGTTGACCCCGCGGTCGCGGTCGTTGGCGGTGGCGATCAGGTTGAAGCCGCGCACCGCCTGCACCTCCTCGCCGAGCTCCGGTATCGGCAGGGTCTTCTCCGACAGGAGCGTGATCAGGGAGTCCTGCACGTCGGCCGGGATACGGGTCAGCTCCTCGACCCGGACGGTCGCGCCCTCCGTCATCGCCCGCATGACCGGACTGGGCACGAGGGCGTCCCGGCTGGGGCCGTGGGCGAGGAGCCGCGCGTAGTTCCAGCCGTAGCGGATCGCTTCCTCCGGGGTACCGGCCGTGCCCTGCACCAGCAGGGTCGAGTCGCCGCTGACGGCCGCGGCGAGGTGCTCGGACACCCAGGTCTTCGCGGTGCCGGGCACGCCGAGCAGGAGCAGGGCGCGGTCGGTGGCGAGCGTGGTGACGGCGACCTCGACGACGCGGCGCGGGCCCACGTACTTCGGGGTGATCACCGTGCCGTCGGGCAGGGTGCCGCCGAGCAGGTAGGTGGCGACGGCCCACGGCGACAGCTTCCAGCGGGCCGGTCGCGGACGGTCGTCCTGCCCGGCCAGCGAGGCCAGCTCGGCCGCGAACGCGTGCTCCGCGTGCGGCCGCAACACCTGTCGCGGCACTTCGGCCCCGGGCGTCCGTTCGACGAATGCAGGCATGGCCGATTCCCCCTCCAGCTAGGCCGGTCCGATCTGCACTCCACGGTGCACCACGCCACTGACAATCGCTCTGACCTGCGGAAATGATCTCGCACAGGCCATTGTCAGTGGGGGGATCTACCTTCGATGGCATGGCTCGGCACGGGGTGCGCCGGGGTGGGGACTTGTGACGAGGGGGCGGTGTGGGGACAGCAGTGCGAGGGCCGGGCGGGGAGGGCGGGCGCGGGTGCGCGGAGGAGGGGACCGCGGGTCCGTCCGCCCCCGCGGCCACATCCGATCCCGGGGCGGCGCGGCGCCGGGCGGAGCGGCGGGCCGAGCGGGCCGAGCGGGTCACCGCGGGCGCGACGGAGCTGGAGCAGCGGCTCGCGGACCTCCTGCGCACCGGCCTGGCCGGCGCCGAACAGGCGGGGTACGGGCTGTGGGAGGAGACGGCGGCCCGCATGGTCGACGCGCAGGCGCCGGGGCTGGCCTCGCGCGTGCGGGATTTGGGCGCCATACCGTCGTCGGGTCCGGGCTGGCCGGTGCGGCTGCTCGAGGAGTGCGCTCTGCTCCACCTGCTCGACCGGGGCTGGCTGGGACGCGAGCGACTGCCGGCCGGCCTGGCGGCGACGGTCCGTTCACGCATGGGTCTGCCCACGTCCGCGGACGGCCCTCCGGTGCGGGACCACTGGCTGGTCCTCGCCCAGTACGACACCGCGGACGCCCGGCTGACGACCCGTCGCGTCTGGCTGTACGGCGCGGAGTCGGACCGCACGGCGCTACTCCTCTCCTACGGCGCCGCGGGCCGGGCGCCCGAGCTGACGCTGCCGGTGGGGACGGCACTGGACGCCGAGATCTCCGCCTATCCGGGTGCGGGGCAGCAACGGGCGGCCCTCGGCCGCCGGTTCGCACCGCCCGAACCCGCGCGGACTCGCCCGCCCGGGGTGTCGACGTCGCAGGCGGCCGTCCGGTACGGCGCGGCCCTCCGCGAGGATCCGTGGCTGGACTCGGTGCCGGTGACCCTGGAGCGGGTGGTCCCCGTACCGGACGGCGACGGCTGGCAACTGGCGGACGCCGACGGTGACACGGCGCTGCCGCTCGCCGGTGCCGGCCGGAACCAACCGGGGCTGTGGCGGCTCGTCGCGTTGGCGGGCGGTGCGCCCGTCACGGTCTTCGGCGAGTGCGGCCACCGGGGCTTGACGCCGCTGACGGCCTGGCCGGCCGGGCCGGGTCCCGCGGTGCCGCTGTGCTGACCCGTCGCGAGCGTTTCGAATCGGAGGCGAACGACATGACCAGGACGCCCGCCCCCACGGACCCGTCCGCACCGGCGCCGGTCACCGTGCCGGGGCCGACCACCGTGCCGGGGCCGACCGCCGAGCCCGGGTTCTCCCCGCCGGCCACCGCGCCCACGCACGCAACGGCACCCGAGTCGGACACCGGCCCCCAGATCGATGCCGAACCCGGCGCCACCTCCCGGGCAACCGCGACCACCGGACCCGATCCCGAAATCGGTACCGTTACCGGTCCCGGTCCCGGTCCCGGTCCCGATGTGTGGGAGGGACTGGTCACCTCGGCGCTGCTCGGTACGGACCGGCGTCCGCCACCGGGTGGCGAGCGCGGGCCTGGTACCGCGGCCGCGTTGCTGGACGCGGCGGCCGCCGAGACCGTCCGCCGCCGCGCCGGACTGCGAGCGGCCCGCGCGGCCCGGCGCCCCGAGCCCGCGCCCAAGGACCCCCGCCCGCCGTTGCCGGCCCCCGCCGCCCGTCGGCTCACGGCGCTGCTCGCCGACCGGCCCGGCGCGGCGGGCAGTGGCCGCAGAGGCAGCGCGCCCGATCTGATGGAGCTGCTGCCCCAGTGGCTGGCGACGGCGAACGCCCGCGGTTTCGCGGCACCGCCCCAGGCGCTTCCGGCGCTGCTGGACGCGGCCCGGGGCCGGACGGACCTGCGGCCCGCGGCACTGAGGTTCGCGGGGCCCCGAGCCCTGTGGCTGGCCCGGCTGAATCCGGACTGGCGGTTCGCCCTGCGCGCGACGCCCGGCGGAGGGACCGCACTCCCGGGGGCCGAGGCGACGGAGCGGGTGCGCGGGCTCTGGGACGAGGGCCTGTTCGCCGAACGGGTCGCCCTCCTGGCGTCCCTGCGCGCCCGCGACCCGGCCGGCGCCCGCGAGCTGCTGGCGTCGACTTGGGCGACCGAGCGGGCCGAGGACCGGCTGATGTTCCTCGACTCGCTGCGGACGGGGCTGGCGGCGGCGGACGAGCCGTTCCTGGAACAGGCGCTGGCCGACCGCAGCCGCAACGTACGGGCCACGGCGGCGGAGTTGCTGTCGGCGCTGCCGCACTCGGCGCTGGCCGCGCGGATGGCGGCGCGGGCCGCGACGTGCGTGTCCCCCGACCGCACCCTCACCCCGCCGGCGATCGCCGTCGAGGCGCCGCACGAGTGCGACGCGGGCATGGAGCGGGACGGCGTGGTGGCCAAGCCGCCGGCCGGGCGGGGGGAACGGTCGTGGTGGTTCGGCCAGTTGGTGGAGGCGGCCCCGCTGGCCACCTGGCCGGCCCGGCTGGCGGGACGCACGGCCGAGGAGATCGTCGCCCTGCCGGTGTCCGACGGATGGCGGAACGAACTGCACGCGGCCTGGTGCCGCGCGGCCGTACGACAGCGCGACGGCGTGTGGGCGAGGGCGCTGCTCGGCGCGCCCACGGCACCGGAGGCAGGCGGTCCGGGCGCGGTCTCCCTGGCCGAGCGGGCCAAACTGCTCGGCACGCTGAGCGCCGGTGAGCGCGCCGAGTGGGTCGCCGGGTTCATCGCGACGCACGGGCTGTCCGAGGCGTTCCAGCTGCTCGGCATGTGCGGCGTGCCGTGGGCCACGCCGCTCGGCCGGGCGGTGGTCGACGCGCTCAACATCGCCCGGGACGCCGGGAGCTACCCGTGGAGCTTCAGCGGCGTCATGGGCCTGGCCGAACGCTGCCTCGACCCCTCGGAGGCGGGCCGGCTCGACGGCCTGCTGGCGATACCGGACGAGCCGGAGGACGCGTCGCCGGGGGCCGGCGGGTACTGGGCGGAGGCGTTCCAGCGGCTCGTCACCACGTTGCGCCTGCGCGCGGCGATGGCCGGGGAACTCGGGGCGGGGTCGTGAGCCCCGCCCGGCAACCGAGGGCTACGCTCCCGCGGGCTCCCGCACGTTCGCCCGGACCCAGTCCACGATGGACGCCGTGGTGGCACCGGGCGTGAAGATCTCCGCGACGCCCTTCTCCTTCAGCGGGGCGATGTCCGCCTCGGGGATGATCCCGCCGCCGAAGACCAGGATGTCCGCGGCGTCCCGCTCCCGGAGCAGCTCGATCACGGCGGCGAAGAGCGTGTTGTGCGCACCGGAGAGGATGGACAAACCGATCGCGTCGGCGTCCTCCTGGATCGCGGTGTCGACGATCTGCTCGGGCGTCTGGTGGAGCCCGGTGTAGATCACCTCCATACCGGCGTCACGCAGGGCCCGCGCGATCACCTTGGCCCCGCGATCGTGGCCGTCGAGCCCCGGCTTGGCCACCACCACGCGGATCGGACCGGCTGCCACACCCATCACTGCCTCCATGAAGCGACTACATCCATCCGTACCGACAAGTACCGCACACTTCACGTCCTCGCGGCGCGGATCCCCGCACCACAGCGTCCGGGGGAAGTGAACGAACGTTATCGCCAGCATCCCGCAACCGGCAGTTTCGCGGTGGATACAGAGGGGGAAATCACACGGTGGGACACGTTCGCCGGGCGCCAACCCAGGGCGCGGCGGCGACACGCGCACGGGGAGCCGTGAGCCACTCGGACTTCATCAGACCCACCGGTCTCTGATACGGCATGCCGTATCACGGGTAGGCATAAACCTCGCAAACAGCACCAGTCACTGGTGTCACGGCGCTCCACGAGGGCACACGGGGGACAGAGGCGTCCCTGCGCGTGCCGACAGGAGGTCGGCCCATGAAGGTCACCACGGCAGCACTGCCCCTTCTCCCGCTCTTCCAGCGTCTCCTGCCCGGGCTCCCGGGACTTCCCGGTCTGCAAGGGCTCCCCAGCCTTCCAGGGCTCCCCGCGGTCCCAGGACTGCCGGAGCTGGCAAGTCTCCCGGGCCGGCTGACCGGCCTCTCCCTGACCCTGCTCAAGGCCAGCGCCCTGGAGGCCGCGATCCTCGCCGGTCACCTCCTCCTCTACCCCTCGGGGATCGTCCAGGAGCGCCACCCGGCCCAGGCCCTGCGCCCGACGGGCGCCCAGGACCCCCAGCCGTCGCCTCCGCCCCCGAGGCTCCCGGCCCCGGCCAGCCCCCCGGTCGTCCTGCTGCACGGCTTCATCGACAACCGCTCGGTCTTCCTGCTGCTGCGCCGCAGCCTGGCCCAGCACGGCAGGCACGAGATCGAGTCGCTGAACTACTCCCCCCTGACCTGCGACATCCGCACCGCGGCCGAGCTGCTCGGACGGCACATCGAGGAGATCTGCGAGCGGACGGGCAGCGAGCGGGTCGACGTCGTCGGGCACAGCCTGGGCGGGCTGATCGCGCGCTACTACGTGCAGCGCCTCGGCGGAGACCTCCGCGTGCGCACGCTGGTGACGCTCGGCACCCCGCACACCGGCACCAAGGTGGTCCCGCTGGCGAACGCGCACCCGATCGTGCGCCAGATGCGCCCCGGATCGGCCGTGATCGAGGAGCTGACCCGCCCGGCACCCGGCTGCCGCACCCGGTTCGTCAGCTTCTGGAGCGATCTGGACCGCGTGATGGACCCGCTGGAGACGGCCTGCCTCGACCACCCCGACCTGAGCGTGCAGAACGTACGGGTGAGCGGCATCGGCCACCTCGCCCTGCCCGTGCACCCCGCCGTGGCCACCGGGATCCGGCAGGCACTCGACACCGCCGGACCGGAGACAGCCGGGCAAACGGACGTGGAACCGGGCAAACGCTCCGGCGGGCTGACCGTCGCCTGAGAACGAAGCAACCCGTTCGGACTCGAACAATTCTCGAACACAAAGCCAAACTCGTGCCCGCCGTCCCCCAAAACACGGCCGATTGCCCGTTTCCTTCGCTCGCGAAACCTGACGAAGATTGTCGTGCCCGTATACCGCCGGGTACAGTCGCCGCACTGCTCTGGCAGCCCCTGTTGTCGAGGCGAAAGAGAAGTTGGTGAACGACCGTCACCCGTCGGGGACAAGGACCGCCCCGGCTTCGGCTTCCGACGCCGCATCGGCGCACTACGCGTCGTACGGCACGGGGGAAGCCCAGTACGGCGACCTCACCACGTACGGCGGCGGCTACGCCTCCACCGGTTTCTCCCCCGGCGCTGCCGACAGCTCGGCCTTCGACGCGGACCCCCTCTTCGGCAGCATGCCCGGCCACTACGCGGGGACCCCCGAGACGACGGGTTCGTACGGCACCGCCCAGTGGTCCACCGGCGGCGAGCAGTCCCCGCACTACGACGCGTACGCGGCCCAGCACCACGCCGCCTTCGACACCGGCGCCTACGACACGACGACGTGGACGGCCGGTTACCAGCAGCACGAAGCCGTACCGCCGCACGGTACGGGCACCGAGGCCACCGGCCAGTGGGACACCGGCGCCTGGAGCCACCCGGACCAGTCCGGCGCTCCGGCCGACGCGACCCAGCAGTGGGCTTGGGGCACGCAGACCTTCGACACCGGCGCCTACGACGCCACGCAGTGGAACACGGGCCCCGCGGCCACCGAAGTGGTCGAGGACCCGGCCGGCCCGGCCGAGCACCCCGTACCGGACGGCGCCGCGCCCGTCGACCACAGCACCGAACCCGGCGCGTACGACGTCGAGTTGGCCGCCACCGGCGAACTCCCCGCCGTGACCGCCCTGCTGGACGACCAGGAAGAGGTCACGCCGGCCGCGCGGATCCCGGCCGCCCGCGCCGGCTCGCGCACCGGCTCCCGCGCCGGGGCGCGCTCCCGTCGCCGTCAGCCCGCCAAGCGCTCCGCACTGCTGACCATCGCCGTGCCGTCGGCCTGCGTGATGAGCGTCGCCGGTATCGCGGCCGCCTCCGTCGGCAGCCTGACCGGCGACGAGGGCACGGAGACCGCGGCGTCCGCGCCGGACCCGGGCAACGCCGAGGCCGCGCCGGTGAAACCGTCCGCCGCCAACAACAAGCTGGACACCCAGCTCACCAGCCTGGCCGCCGGGGCCGACGACTTCGCCGACCGGGCCAGCCGGACGCAGGAGCGCATCGACCTCAAGGCCCAGCAGGACGCCGAGAAGAAGCGCGCGGCGCAGGAAGCGGCCCGCAAGGAACGGCTGCGCCCCAAGTTCGCGCTCCCGGTGGCGCAGCACGGCCTCAGCGCGTACTACGGTCAGGCCGGCATCAACTGGATGTCCGTCCACACCGGCATCGACTTCCCCGTGTCGTACGGGACGAAGGTGATGGCGGCGACCGACGGCACCGTGCGGACGCAGTACAACAGCGCCTACGGCAACATGATGATCGTGACCGCGAAGGACGGCACGGAGACGTGGTACTGCCACCTCTCCAGCTACCAGGTCCCCTCCGGTACGACCGTGAAGGCGGGCGACGCGATCGCCTTCTCCGGCAACTCGGGCAACTCGACCGGTCCGCACCTGCACTTCGAGGTGCGCCCCGCGGGCGGTTCGTCGATCGACCCGCTTCCCTGGCTGCGCAGCCACGGCATCAGCCCGACGTGACGCCGTAACGTCTCAGCGGACCGGCGGGTCGGCCGTCACGGTCGCCGTCAGAGCTTCTCCACCGGCGCATACCGCAGCAGCAGCCGCTTCGGCTTGGTGTCCCCGAAGTCGATCGTCGCCTCGGCGTTGGACCCGGTGCCCTTGACGCCGACCACCGTGCCGAGCCCGAACTGGTCGTGCGTGACGCGGTCGCCGACCGCCAGCGAGACCGTGGGCTGCTCGGCACCGGCCGACCTGCCCGTGGCGAAGCCGGAGGCCCCCGACGCCGAGGACCGGGACCGCGACCGGGACGACGACAGCGACGCCGCCACGCCCGAGACCGGAGCGGAGGGCGCGGGACCGTTCACCCCGGTCCGCTTCCATTCCAGGTGCGGGGCCGGGATCTCCTCCAGGAACCGCGAGGGCGGGTTGTACGACGGCTGGCCCCAGGCGCTGCGCAGCGTCGACCGGGTCAGGTAGAGCCGCTCGCGGGCGCGCGTGATGCCGACGTAGGCGAGGCGCCGCTCCTCCTCCAGCTCCTTGGCCTGGCCGAGGGCGCGCATGTGCGGGAAGACGCCGTCCTCCATGCCGGTGAGGAAGACGACCGGGAACTCCAGGCCCTTGGCGGTGTGCAGGGTCATCAGGGTGACGACGCCGTCGCCGTCCTCTTCGTCGGGGATCTGGTCGGAGTCCGCGACGAGCGCGACCTTCTCCAGGAAGTCGGCCAGGGTCCCGGACTCCTCGCCCTCGGCCTGCTCCTGCTCGAACTCCAGGGCGACGGCCGCGAGTTCCTGGAGGTTCTCGATGCGGGTCTCGTCCTGGGGGTCGGTGGAGGCCTGCAACTCGGCGAGGTACCCGGTGCGTTCGAGGATGGCCTCCAGGACGGTCGCCGGTCCGGCGCCGGACTCGACGACCGTACGGAGGTCCTCCATGAGCGTGTTGAACCGCTTGACGGCGTTCGCGGAGCGCGCGGCCATGCCGTACGCCTCGTCGACGCGCCGCAGCGCCTGCGGGAAGCTGATCTTCTCGCGCTGGGAGAGGGCGTCGATCATCGCCTCCGCGCGGTCGCCGATGCCGCGCTTGGGGACGTTGAGGATGCGGCGCAGCGGCACCGAGTCCTCCGGGTTGGCCAGCACCCGCAGGTAGGCCAGGACGTCCCGGACCTCCTTGCGCTCGTAGAAGCGGACGCCGCCGACGACCTTGTAGGGCAGGCCGGTGCGGATGAAGACCTCTTCGAAGACACGGGACTGGGCGTTGGTCCGGTAGAAGACGGCGACGTCGCCGGCCTTGGCCTCGCCCGCGTCGGTGAGGTGGTCTATCTCGTCGGCGACGAACTGCGCCTCGTCGTGCTCGGTGTCGGCGACGTACCCGGTGATCTGCGCGCCGCTGCCCTGGTTGGTCCACAGGTTCTTGGGACGGCGGGACTCGTTGCGCTCGATGACCGCGTTGGCGGCGCTGAGGATGGTCTGCGTGGAGCGGTAGTTCTGCTCCAGCAGGATCGTCGTCGCGTCCGGGTAGTCCTCCTCGAACTGGAGGATGTTGCGGATGGTGGCGCCACGGAAGGCGTAGATCGACTGGTCGGCGTCGCCCACCACGCACAGCTCGGCGGGCGGCACCTCGGCCTCGGGCGGCACGTCCACGGGGTGCTCCGAGGGCACGCCGACCAGCTCGCGCACCAGCGCGTACTGGGCGTGGTTGGTGTCCTGGTACTCGTCGACCAGGACGTGCCGGAAACGGCGGCGGTAGTGCTCGGCGACGTCCGGGAAGGCGCGCAGCAGATTGACCGTGGTCATGATCAGGTCGTCGAAGTCGAGGGCGTTCGCCTCGCGCAGCCGCGACTGGTACATCGCGTAGGCCTGGGAGAGGGTCTTCTCGAAACCGTCGGCGGCCTGGGCGGCGAAATCCTCCTCGTCGATCAGCTCGTTCTTCAGGTTGCTGATCTTCGCGCTGAACGACTTCGGCGGGAAGCGCTTGGGGTCGAGGTCCAGGTCGCGGCAGACCAGCGCCATGAGCCGCTTGGAGTCGGCGGCGTCGTAGATCGAGAACGACGAGGTGAAGCCGAGCTTCTTCGACTCGCGGCGCAGGATGCGCACGCACGCGCTGTGGAAGGTCATCACCCACATCGCGTTGGCGCGCGGGCCGACGAGCTGCTCGACGCGCTCCTTCATCTCGCCCGCGGCCTTGTTGGTGAAGGTGATCGCGAGGATCTGGCCCGGGTGGACGTTCCGCTCGGCCAGCAGGTGGGCGATGCGGTGGGTGAGCACACGGGTCTTGCCGGAGCCAGCACCGGCCACGATGAGCAGCGGGGAGCCGGAGTGGACGACGGCGGCGCGCTGGTTCTCGTTCAGCCCCTCCAGGAGCGCCGCGGCGTCCAGGGCGGGGCGCGGGGCGCCGTCCCGGTAGTGGGTGTCCCGCTCCGGGGGCGCGTCGAACTTCCCGCCGAACAGATCGTGCGGAACCGGCTCCGGTCCGTGATCGTCCTCGGGCGGCGGCGGAGGTTCCTCCTCGTGACCCCGGGGGGTCTGGAGGCTCGCCAGGAAGCTGTCGTCAAAGAGGCTGCTCATCGCTCTCCGAGTCTAGGGCGCCCCACCGACAACCCGGTGCCACCCCGGAAAATGCCCACCGCTCCCGGGCGCGGGCACGCCCTGCGACCAGCGGGACCACGAAGAGTGACGGCCATTACCGCCCCGGGGGCGCCCGAACAAAAGGTCACGAAAATGTATCGGGCATATCACCCACCAACCTTCACAGCGGCCACACGAGTTGGCTACGGTGCGGGGCAGGCCGCTCGACCCCCTCCGGCGAACCTCGCCGGTCCGCGCGGCCTCCGCCGAGTCCGGTGCGCCGCACGGCAGCCGGAGCCGGGGACCCAACCGAGAACTTCGGGGTGAATCGGCGACACCGCCCTCCATGAGGGACGGAGGCGCCGTAGGGCAACCCTTCCATGCCACACCGCCCGAACCCGACAGCTAACCCGGTAGGCGGAGCACTGGAAGGAGTCGCCTCCTTGGCGTCGCACCGCAAGTCGCGTCCCACCGGTACCCGCGTCGCGGGCATACGGACCCCGGCCCTCGCCACCGCGGCCCTCACCTCCGTCGCCCTGCTGTCCCAGACGGCCAGCGCCACGCCGTCGGACGACCGGCCGACCCTGGAGGAGGTCGAGAAGAAGGTCGACGACCTGTACCGCCAGGCCGGGTCGGCGACCGAGAAGTACAACGCGGCCAAGGAGAAGACCACCAAGCAGCGCAAGAAGGTCGACACCCTCCTCGACGACGTCGCCCAGCGCACCCAGAAGCTCAACGACGCGCGCGAGGAGCTGGGTTCCTTCGCCTCCGCCCAGTACCGCACGGGTGCCTCGGTCCCGGAGACCGCGACGCTGCTGCTCGCGGACTCGCCGCAGGACTACTTCGACCAGAACCAGCTGATGAACCGGCTCACCGGCCGGCAGAAGACCGCCGTCGACGACTACGTCACCCAGCAGTCCGAGACGATGAAGAAGCGCCGGGAGGCCACCGAGAGCCTCGAAACGCTCACCGACTCGCAGAAGGACCTCAAGACGGCCAAGTCGACCGTCCAGAAGAAACTCGCCACCGCGCGGGAGCTGCTTTCGGAGCTGACCGCCGAGGAGAAGGCCCGGCTGGCGGCGATCGAGAAGAAGAAGCAGCAGGAGGCCGCCCGCAAGGCCGCCGAGCTGGCGAAGCAGCAGGCCGCGCAGGAGGAGGCCGAGCGCAAGCGCCGGGAGGAGGCCGCCCAGCAGGAGAGCGGCTCCGGATCCTCGGGAGGCTCCGGCGGCACCGGTTCGTCGGACTCCTCGGGCTCGTCGACGCCGGGCACCTCGACCGGCACCAAGGCCGACAAGGCGATCGCCTTCGCCCGCGCCCAGATCGGCAAGCCGTACGTCTGGGGCGCGACGGGCCCCGGCTCCTACGACTGCTCGGGTCTGACCCAGGCCGCCTGGAAGGCCGCCGGCGTGACGCTGCCGCGCGTCACCTACGACCAGGTCAACGCCGGCACCACCGTCTCCGTCTCCCAGGCGCAACCCGGTGACCTGGTCTTCTTCTACGACGACATCAGCCACGTCGGCCTGTACATCGGCGACGGCATGATGATCCACGCCCCGAAGCCGGGCGCGTACGTCCGCGAGGAGTCGATCTTCTACGACGGCGAGTCGTCGATCTACAGCGTGGTGCGCCCCGCCTGACCAGCACGGTTCCTTACCATCGTGCCCATGCCACCGGCCACCCATCCCTCAGCGCTGCGCACCTGGTGGGCGCAGCGTCCACCGGCGGCCGGGGCCGCGGTGATGGCGACCGGCATCGTGTCGGTCGCCCTGCATCTGACGGGCCGCGAGGTCCTGTCCCGGATCGCCCTCGCCCTGGCCTGCGCCGCCTGGCTGATACTGGCGGCGAACTTCGTCTACCTGCTGCTGGCCGACCACGCCCAGTGGGTGCGGCGGGCCGGGACACCGGGGGCGCTCACCGCCGTCGCCGCGACGACCGTGCTCGGCACGCGTTTCTCCCTGCTCGGCTGGACGCTCCTGGCGGCGGTGCTGCTGGCGCTGGCGGCCCTGCTGTGGCCGTGGCTGCTGTTCCTGGTGGTGCAGCACTGGGGGCGGCGGATGCCCGGGGCGGTGTTCCTGAGCTGCGTGGCCACGGAGGGGCTCGCCGTGCTCGCCGCCACGCTGGCCGCGGCCACCTCGACGCCGTGGCTGGCGCACGCGGCGCTGGTGCCGTTCTGGCTGGGGATCGTGCTCTACCTGATCGCGCTGTTCCGCTTCGACCTGCGGCAGGTGGCCCGGGGCTCCGGGGACCACTGGGTGGCGGGCGGCGCGCTCGCCATCTCGGCGCTCGCCGGTGCCAAGCTGCTCGCGGCGGCCGGGACCGGCATGTACCTGTGGAACGCCGACGACCAGGCCGTCCTGCACGACGTGACCGTCTTCCTGCTCACGCTCGACCTCGCCTGGTACGCCGTGCTCCTGGCCGCCGAGATCGCCTGGCCCCGCCTGCGCTACGACGTGCGCCGCTGGTCGACCGTCTTCCCGCTCGGCATGACGGCGGCGGCGACGCTGTCGGTGTCCGCCGTCGTCGACGTCCCGTGGCTGGACGCGCCGGGCCGGGCGCTGCTGTGGATCGCGGTGGCCGGGTGGCTGGCGGTCGCGGCGGGGGCGGTCGGCCGGGCCCGGGCCGGGCTGCGGTCCGCGGCGGCGGACTCCGGGGCGGCGGTCAGGTCCACAGCACCGCGATGAAGACGTTCACCAGGGTCAGCCCGCCCACCAGGCCGAACAGCGGCTTCTCCACCTTCTCCTCGTCGCGCTTCACGTAGACCAGGCCGAGGATCACGATGAGCACGGCGAGCTTCACGCCCATCTTGACGTTGTCCACGGCAGTGTCCTGGGCCTGGTTGAGGCCGATCAGGACGGCACCGGTGACCAGCATCGTCAGCGCGCCGTGCAGCATCGCGGGGGTGAACCGGGCCGCGTCCTGGCCCATCGCCTTCATCTGGGTGAGGAAGCCGCCGAGGAGCGCGGCGATGCCGATGATGTGCAGGCCGACGAAGAGGTGGATGAGTACGTCCATGAGGCCGGAGCCTAATGAGGGACCCGACGCGCCCGGACACCGGCCCGCCCCGGCGCTCCCATAACAGCTCACGTCCCCCACCCGCCCCCGGTCCGGCATATCGGTCATCACCCTGCGTGAAGACGCCGGGCCTCGGAGGGCGTGGCGATCACATGCGGTCGCCGCCTGATCCGCTGCCGCCACTTCCGTGCATCCCGTCACCGGCCCGTTACCGACGCGCCTAGCGTCCTGGCCCAGGCAGCCGGAACGGACCGGAGCCGACCCGGCGCCGGCCGGAGTCGAGTCGTACGGAAGGACGTGGATCGCAGGTGGGAGCGCACCGCAGGCCGCGACAGCGCGCGAAGGGCGGGAGCAGGGCCCGTACGGCGGCCACGATCACCCTCGCGGGGGCGGCCACCGCGACGGGCCTGGGCGGCGGGACCGGACACGCCGACCCGCAGCCGACGGCGGCCCAGGTCAGGGCCAAGGTGGACAAGCTCTACCAGGAGGCCGAGGTGGCCACGGAGAAGTACAACGGCGCGAAGGAGAAGGCGGACGCCGCCGAACAGCGCCTGGAGGACCTGCGCGACGAGGCCGCCCGCAAGGAGGACCGGCTGAACTCGGCAAGGGAGGCGCTGGGTTCGGTCGCGGCGGCGCAGTACCGCAGCGGCGGCCTCGACCCGGCCCTGCAACTCGCGCTCTCCGCCGACCCGGACCGGTACCTGGACGGCGCCGCGTTCGCCGAGCGCGCGGGCAGCCGGCAGCAGGCCACCGTGGGCCGCGTACGCAAGGAACTCCGCGACATCGAGCAACTGCGCGGCGCCGCCCGCGTCGAGGCGGCCTCGCTGAAGTCGCGCCGGGCCGAGCTGAAACGTCACCGCGAGACCGTCACCGGCAAGCTGGAGGCGGCCCGCCGCCTGCTGTCCCGGCTGACCGCCGAGGAACGCGCCGACGTCGGCGACCGGGCCTCCCGCTCGGCGCCGGGCACCCGGGCGGGCCTGTCCCCCTCGTCCCAGGCCCCCAACTCCCGGGCCGCCGCGGCCGTCGCGGCCGTCGCCTACGCCTACCAGAAGCTAGGCAGCCCCTACGTGTGGGGCGCGACGGGCCCGAACGCCTTCGACTGCTCGGGCCTCACCCAGGCCGCCTACCGCGCCGCCGGCGTCTCCCTCCCCCGCACCACCTACGCCCAGATCGACGCGGGCCGCCGCGTCCCACGGTCCGAACTCCTCCCCGGCGACCTGGTCTTCTTCTACTCGGGCATCAGCCACGTCGGCATCTACGTCGGCAAGGGCCAGATGATCCACGCCCCGAACCCATCGGCGCCGGTGCGCGTCGCCCCGGTCGACGAGATGCCGTTCGCCGGAGCCACGCGGGTGGTGTGACGCTCCGGGCCCCCACCGCCGTCGCGGCGACTTGCCGAGCGTCACGGACGCGGGCTCCACCCTTCCGGCACCGGCCGGCCGCGGCTTGTCCGGACGACGAGTCGGGCCGAGGCCTCGCGCTGCTGGTTCGAAGTGACCCGGATGCCGGTCAGCGCTTGGCTCGCGCTTCAAAGACGTGTTGCCGTGCGGACGAGGTCGGCGGCTGCGCGAAGCCGGCTCTGGGGAGGCCACGCGATCACGGTCGTCACGGGTGGTGCGTCGAGGACCGGCACGGCGGTGAGATCCCGGCGCAGGTCGGTGCCGACGGACTCGGGCAGGATCGCGGTGGTACGGCCGAGCGCGATCAGTTGGAAGAGCTGCGTCAGGTTCCGCACCTCTGCGCCCGGTCCTTCCGGATAGCTGCCGCCGGGGCCGGGCCAGCGCGCCATCGGGAGTTCCGGCAGGGTGGTGACCTCGGCCATCCGAATCTGTGAGCGCCCGGCCAGTGGGTGGGAGGCGGGCAGGATCGCCGCCTGTCCCTCGGTGCGCAGAATCTCCGTGTCGAGTCCGACCGCCGAGTCGAAGGGCAGATGCAGCAGAGCCACGTCTGCTTGCCCGTTCTGCAGCAGTTTCTGCTGCTGATGCGCCTCGCAGAGCAAGAGGTCGACGGGGACCGCGCCGGGCTCCACGCGGTAAAGGTCGAGCAGTTTCGCCAACAACGTGTCAGCGGTGCCGGATTTGACGGCGAGAACGAGGCGGGGGCGCCTTGACGCGGTCTGCCGGGTACGCCGCTCGGCTGCGGCTACCGCGCTGAGGATCGCGCGGCCTTCTGACAGCAGTACGGCCCCGGCCTCGGTGAGCGTGACCTTACGGCTGGTGCGCTCCAACAGGCAGACGCCCAATTGTCGCTCGAGCCGGGCGATCGCCCGGGACAGAGGCGGCTGGGCCATCTCCAGACGCTGGGCGGCCCTGCCGAAGTGCAGTTCCTCGGCGAGGGCGACGAAGTACCGCAACTCGCGTATCTCCATGCCCGCACAGTAGCCGCGGCGGACGGACGGCCCATGTCGCGCGGGTATGGGTGCATGACCGAGGTGGTGTTGGTGCAGGGTCGAAGCGCGGCCATGCTCGCTGTCATGAGTGAGAAGACGATCGCGCTGGTCACCGGCGCGAACAAGGGAATCGGGTACGAGATCGCGGCCGCGCTGGGCGCGTTGGGCTGGAGTGTCGGTGTCGGCGCTCGGGACGAGCGGCGCAGGCTGGACGCCGTGGCGAAACTGCGCGCCGCGGGTGCCGACGCGTTCGGCGTGCCCCTGGACGTGACCGACGACGCAAGCGTGACCGCCGCTGCGCGGCTGATCGAGGAGCGAGCGGGGGGCCTCGACGTGCTGGTCAACAACGCCGGCGTGGCGGGCGGCCGGCCGGAGGAGCCGACCGCCCTCGGCCCGGAGACCGTGCGACGGCTGGTGGAGACCAACGTCATCGGCGTCATCCGGGTCACGAACGCGATGCTGCCGTTGCTGCGCCACTCGGCGCACCCGCGGATCGTCAACCAGTCCAGTCATGTCGGCTCGCTGGCCCTGCAGACGACGCCCGGCGTCGACCTCGGAGGGATCAGCGGGGCGTACGCGCCGACGAAGACCTTCCTCAACGCCGTCACCATCCAGTACGCCAAGGAGCTGAGCGGCACCCGCATTCTGATCAACAACGCCTGTCCCGGCTACGTGGCCACCGACCTCAACGGGTTCAGCGGTACTCAGACCCCTGAGCAGGGCGCGGCGATCGCCGTCAGGTTAGCGACTCTCCCCGACGACGGCCCCACCGGTCAGATGTTCGACGACAACGGAGTCGTGCCCTGGTGAAGCTCGTCGGGGGTGCGGTGGGCCGGAGCCCCGCCGGCCGGGTCAGACCAGTCGCCGCGCCGTCGCCCAGCGGGTCAGCTCGTGCCGGTTGGACAGCTGGAGTTTGCGCAGGACCGCGGAGACGTGGGACTCGACGGTCTTGACCGAGATGTAGAGCTGCTTGGCGATCTCCTTGTACGCGTAGCCGCGGGCGATCAGGCGCAGCACCTCGCGCTCGCGCTGGGTGAGCCGGTCGAGGTCCTCGTCGACCGGCGGGGCGTCGGTGGAGGCGAAGGCGTCGAGGACGAAGCCGGCCAGGCGCGGGGAGAAGACGGCGTCGCCCTCCTGGACCCGGAAGACGGAGTTGACCAGGTCGGTGCCGGTGATGGTCTTGGTGACGTAGCCCCGGGCGCCGCCGCGGATGACACCGATCACGTCCTCCGCCGCGTCCGAGACGGACAGGGCGAGGAAGCGGACGGGCCGCTCGGCGTCGCTCATCAGGGGCGCACAGCGGCGCAGTACCTCGACTCCGCCGCCGCCGGGGAGGTGGACGTCGAGGAGCACGACCTCGGGGCGGGTCGCGGTGATGACGGTGACGGCCTGGTCGACGTCGGCGGCCTCGCCGACGACCTCGACCCCGGTCACGGCGGTCTGGCCGATCTCGGCCTGGACGCCGGTGCGGAACATGCGGTGGTCGTCGACGAGCACCACCCGTACGCGGCGCTCCCCCGCGCCGTCACCGGCCGGCTGCGCGGGCTGGGCCGCCTCGTCCGCCCCCGCCGTGCCCGCCGTTCCGTTCCCCTCGGTCGGGTCGCTCATGACGTCTTCTCCGCCCTCTCCATTTCCAGTTCGACCTCCGTGCCGCCGTCCGGCACCGCGCGCAGCCGCGCCGTGCCGCCGTTGCGCTCCATGCGGCCGATGATCGATTCTCTGACGCCCATGCGGTCGGCGGGTATCGAGTCGAGGTCGAAGCCGGGGCCCCGGTCCCGGACGGACACGAAGACCGTCCTGCCCTCGACTTCGGCGTAGACCTGTACGGCGCCGCCCTCGCCACCGTACTTGGCCGCGTTCACCATCGCTTCGCGCGCGGCCTGCATCTGTGCGCTGATGCGCTCGTCGAGCGGGCAGTCGCCGACGACGACCACCTCCAGGGGAACGCCGTGCTTGTCCTCGATCTCCGCGGCGTTGCGCTTCACGGCCTCGGCGAGGGTGGTGGGCTCGTCGTCCTCGTCCTTGCCGTTGCCCTCGGGCTTGTAGAGCCAGGAGCGCAGGTCCCGCTCCTGGGCCCGGGCCAGGCGGCGCACCTCGCCCGCGTTCTCCGCGTTGCGCTGGATCAGGGTCAGGGTGTGCAGCACCGAGTCGTGGACGTGCGCGGCGACCTCGGCGCGCTCCTGCGCGCGGATGCGCATCAGCCGCTCCTCGGAGAGGTCCTGCGTCATCCGCACCAGGTAGGGCCCGGCGAGGAGGGTTATGCCGACGAGGACGGCCAGGGCCGCCTGGAGGACGGAGCCGAGGTGGGCGGCGGATCCCTGGAGGACGAAGATGCCGGTGACACCGGCCGTCACCAGCAGGACGCCCCCCACCGAGCGCAGCAGGGTGACCGTGCGGCGATGGCGTCCCACCTCGGCCCAGCGGGCCCGGCGCGCGTTGTCCGCCTGGCGCCAGACGAGGGCGACGCCGGCGCCGACGAGCACGGTCGGCCAGAGGTAGGCCTTGGCGCCGCCGCCCAGGTCGACGTTGCCCACGAAGACCAGGGCGACGACGACCATGAGGAGCAGGGCGACCATCTGCCCCTTGTCCGGCTTGCGGGCGACGAGTCTGCGGCGGCCGTCCGGCCCGGCCTCGGAGGTCACGAGGGACGGCGGCTTCTGTGCCTCCACTCCCCCGACGCCCAGCGGCACGAAGAACCAGAAGGCGGCGTACAGCAGCGCGCCGAGGCCGTCGGCCATGAACAGGCCGACGAAGGCGAACCGGACCCAGACGACGGGCAGCCCGAGATGCCCGGCGAGCCCCCGCGCCACCCCGCCGAGCCAGCGTCCGTCGCTGCTGCGGTAGAGCTTGCGCGGCGGCCGCGGTTCGACGACGGGTGCTGCTGCGGCTTCCGGCATGACACCGATATTCACACGGGTGCGGGAGCCGGGGCATCAGGGTCGTTCCCCCACTCGCCCCTGATCTTCGGGCCGCGGAAGGCGGCGCGGGGCTCGAACACTCCCCGGGCCCGGAGTCAGGGCCGATATCAGGGTCCGACCAGGGTCGAACCGGCTGCCGTCACGGCGCCGCGCCCGTCACCATGGACTCATGACCGATCACGAGCACGCCGCGACGGGTCCGGGACCCGGCTCCGGCCCGCGCGCCCCGCAGGGCGCCGGGCCGCAGGATGCCGCGCCCGCCGCGGATGCCGGTGCGGCCGGCCCGGGCGCCGTCGGCGGCACGGATGCCCCCGGGCCGCCGCACCGGTTCCGGCGCGACCGGCGGCACAAGTCGCTGGCCGGTGTGTGCGCCGGCCTCGGGCGGCAGTGCGACCTGGACCCGGTGATCTTCCGGATCACCCTCGCGGTCCTCTCCGCGACCGGCGGCATCGGCCTGATCTTCTACGGCTTCGCCTGGCTCTTCGTCCCCTACGAGGACGAGGAGGAGAACGAGGTGCGCAAGCTGCTGACCGGCCGGGTGGACGGCCACGCGCTGGCGGCGGTGCTCTTCGCCCTGGTCGGCTGCGGCGTCTTCCTCACCATGCTGCGCAACGGCGGGGTGCTGACCTTCGCCGTCGTCCTCTCCCTGCTCCTCGCGGGCGCCGGGTACTGGTCGCGGCACCGCAGGGCCCCCGAACCGGACCCGCTGTCGGCGCAGGCCGTCGCGGACGCCCCGCCGGAGGCCAAGGCACCGCCGATCATGTACACCTGGCCCTCCTGGTGGCGCGACCCCATCGTCAAGGACGGCACCCACGACGGCGGGACGGGCTACATGTGGGGCCCGCCGGACTCCGCGGAGCGCGACATCGCGGCGGCCGTCAACATCGGCCGCGGCATCCCGGGGCGCCGCGACCGCGCCGCCGCGGGCGACCGGCACTCCTGGTCCCCGCAGACCCGCGGCCCCCGCGGCATCGGCGGCTGGGTGTTCCTCCTGGCCCTGCTCGCCGGTTTCCTCGGGACCCGGCTGACCTGGGACGACCACCCGCTCGGCACGAGTCTGCAGACCGGCCTGGCGTGCGCGCTGGCGGTCTTCGGCCTCGGTATCGCGGTCAGTGCCTTCCTCGGGCGCACGGGAGCCGGTTCGATCTTCCTGGCCGTCATCACGGCGGGCCTGCTGGCCGGGTCGGCCGCCGTCCCGGAGAACGTCGGCACCGAATGGGTCCGGACCACCTGGAAGCCCGTGGCGGCGGCCGACGTCCGCGACCAGTACGACCTCGGCACGGGCAGCGGCACTCTCGACCTGTCCCGCCTCGACCTGGCCGAGGGGCAGACGGTGACCACCCGGGCCGACGTGGGCATGGGCCGAATACGGGTCGTCGTGCCGCCGGACGTGACCGTGCGGCTGTACGTCGAGGTGGGAGTGGGCGACATCCAGCTGCCCGGCGACGACAAGAAGGACGTGGACGTGGCTCCGGGCAAGCGCAAGGAGATCACCCTGCCCCCCACCGGGGGCGGCAGGAACTCCGGCACGCTCGACCTCGACCTCCAGGTCGGCGTCGGCCAGGCGGAGGTGTCCCGTGCTGCGTCATAGGTTCCAGCCCGGACGTCTGGTGGCCGGTGTCTTCCTGATGCTGGCCGGCGTCCTCTACGCGGGCGACGCGGGCGGTCTCTGGCAGACGCCGTGGTTCGTGGTGATCCCCGTCGTCAATGGCGGGCTCTGCCTGGCTGCCGTGGTCGGCATGGTGGCCCGCTCCGCGCACCGACGCCGCGCGGAACTCCACACGGCGCCGCCGGACAGGCCCTAGCGGTACCCGCCCGTCCGTCGCCTGCGTCGGGAACGGAGCAGCGCGTCCAGGGACAGCAGCGGGGCGCCCGCGAGGACGAGGGGGAGCCAGGCCATCAGGTAGGCGAGGTCGTTGCCGTAGTAGTAGGGGTCGGAGGCCCAGCTGACGGTCAGCCACAGGCTGAGCGAGATCAGCGCACCGCCCAGCGCCGCCAGGCGGGTGAGCAGCCCGAGCAGGGTGCCGATGCCGACGGCCAGCTCGCCCAGGGCGATGGCGTAGCCGAAGCCGGGCGGGTTCTTCAGGGCGAGGTCGACCAGGGCGGGGACGGCCGAGGAGTCGCGGACGGTCCGCATCATGTCGCCGATGGAACCGGCGCCGGAGTCCTTCATGAAGGCGCTGTCGGTGAGCTTGTCCAGACCGGCGTAGACGAAGGTGACACCGAGGAAGATCCGCAGGGGCAGGAGGGCGTACCGGGCGGCGTGGTCCCGCCAGTCGCCCCCGCTCCCGGGTGAGATGTGCACATCCGTCCGCATACCGTGCGTCATCACTGCCAGCCGCCTCTCGCCGCGCGTGCCCAGACCCCCCACCAGACCATACGTACGGCACGGCGGCCCGGCTCAACGCTCGGCGGCCGGATTCTCGACACCGGCCCCGACCGGTCGGCGACCCGGTGGGGGCGGGCGGGGTGTCAGGGGGGTGTCAGTCCGTCACGTCGATCGCGTACCGGTTGGTCTCCGCGCCCGCGCCCGTGACCACCTGGACGTCCACCCGGCCCGGTTCCACGTCCGCGGGGACGGGCACCGTCAGCAGGTCGTCCGCGGGGTTGCTGAAGCCGCCCGTCACCGGCACCAGGGGGACGTGGACGTTGACCGCGCCGATGCGGACGACCATGCGGGACAGCCGGTCCGCCCGCTGGGCACCCGGCGGCACGAAGCCCGCCCCGCGGATCTCGATGTCGTCGCCCGTGCGGATCGGCGCGTCCAGGTCACCGGCCTCGCGCGCCCGGACCACGGAGAGGATCACCGGCCGGCCGCCCTCGGCGTACTTCCCGGCCACGTAGGTCGCCGCCGACACCAGCACCACCACCGCGAGGCCCCAGGGCAGGTCCGGCAGCTGCTCCGGGCGCCGGGCCAGCCGTACCGCCGCGAACACCAGGGCCACGGTGCTGATCACGACGTACTGGATGTCGGCGAAGGTCCCGCGGCCCGCGTCGTCGGTGAGCAGGTCGCAGGCGCGCGGCCGGTCGGCCCGTACCTTCTGCAGCCGCTGTCCCCGCACCCTGAGGCCGACCACCCGCCGTACCAGGACCGCGATCCCGCAGACCACCGCGAGCACGGTCACCGCACCGGTGCCGCGGCCGAGTTCGAGACCGGAGATCAGCGCGTCCCGCCGGTCGTGCCCCGAGGCGACGGCCAGTTGCCCGGCGAGCACCAGTACGGCGTAGGCGACGAGGAGGACCCAGGCGGCCGCCACGGCACGGGAGGTGGACAGGCGGTTGTCCTCGCCGATGACCGGGGCCAGCGCCCCGCCCCGGGCCCGGTGGAACCAGGACGCCGCCGTCAGCGCGCCGGCCACCACCAGCGCCGCCGCGAGTCCTGCGGTGCGCGCGGCGGACCAGCCGGTGCCGACCGCGGTGAGCGACTGCCCGAGCAGCAGCAGGACGACCGCCGCCCACACGACGGCCGCCGTACGCCGGCCCAGCGCCGCGAGCCACGCGTCGCCCTCGGCACGGCCGCGTTCGGCGACGGCCTCCGCGGACTGGGTCAGCTCCTCCGAGACCCACTGGCGGGAGGCGGAGGCCGAGTGGGCCACCGCGGCGGGCAGCCCCTGACCGGCCGCGAACTCGTCCCTGCGCAGCAGGAAGGCGGCGACCGCCCGGCGGTGCCCCTCGCGGGCGCCGTGCGGGCAGTCCCCGCAGGTGCAGCCACCGCCGTGCGCCGCCTCGTACGCGTCCCTGTCCGAGCCGCTCCCGCGTCTCGCCTCCTGCACCGCCACGCCCGACGCCCGCCTTCCCGCACCGCTAAGTCCCTTGGAACGACAGCGAATTGTGCCGTATCCCGCCCCGCGCCCGCGCGCTGCCCCGCCCAACGTCTGCTCAGCGCGGGTGATGCGCGGATCGCCGTGTTGACGCCGCCCCGAGCCGCCCCGGGCCGCCCCGTGCCGCCCCGTGCCGCCCCGTGCCGCCCAGGGCCGTCCCGGGCCGGGTCAGTCGAACAGGTCCGGTTCGCGGCGGGTGACCTCCTGCCACAAGGGCTGGTAGTTGATCCACGCCACCAGGTCGCCGCCGAGCTGTTCCCGGGTCGCCACGGCCTGCCGGTGGCCAATCGGCACCGGCCGCCCCGCCGCCTTCGCCAGCAGCTGCACCTGGCAGGACCGCTCCAGCGACAGGAACCACCAGGCCGCCGCGTCCACGGAGTCGCCGACCGTCAGCAGCCCGTGGTTGCGCAGCACGAGCGCCTTGCCGGAGCCGAGCACCCGTGCGATGCGCCGCCCCTCCTCGGCGTCGACGGCGACGCCCGAGTAGGAGTCGTACAGGGCGTGGTCCTCGTAGAAGGCGCAGCTCTCCTGGGTGATCGGTTCGAGCGGCTCGCCGAGGGCCGACAGCGCGCGCCCGTGCACCGAGTGGCAGTGGGCGACCGCGACCACGTCCGGACGGGCGGCGTGGACCTGGGAGTGCACCGTGAAGGCGGCCTGGTTGACGTGGTGGCCGCCCTCCACCACCTGCCCCTCGGAGTTGACCAGCACCAGATCGCTCACCGTGATGTGTGCGAAGGGCACGCCGAAGGGGTTGACCCAGAAGCAGTCGGTGTACTCGGGGTCGCGGACCGTGATGTGACCGGAGACCCCGTCCTCGAAGCCGTGGCGCCCGAAGAGGCGCAGCGCGCCCGCGAGCCGCTCCTTGCGGTGCCGGCGTTCGTCCTCGACCGAGTCGTGCCTGGGCGGCATCGCGAACCGCAGCCGGTCGGTGGGCAGCGGCGGGGGCTCGGCGGCCCCGGGCGTCCCGTGCATGTGTTCTCTGTCCTTCGGCGCCGGATGTGCCCTACGTGCCGGAAGTTACCGGCGGTGCGGCCGGGAGGACAGGTTCGGGGGCCAATACGCGACAGAGGATGTCGGTTTTGGCGTTCACACTCGGCGTATGACTTCAGGCACCCCTGTGAACTGGGCCGGTTTCGCCGCCGCCGAACCCGGCCTGGCCGACACCGTCGAGGCGCGCTTCGGCGCGTACCGGCACCACGTGCTCGCCACCCTCCGCAAGGACGGCTCGCCCCGCACCACCGGACTGGAGGTGCGGTTCCTCACCGGCGAGCTGTGGCTGGGCATGATGCCGGACTCGCTGAAGGCGCTCGACCTGCGCCGCGACCCGCGCTTCGCGCTGCAGGCGAACCCGGGGGACGGCACCGGCATGGGCGGCGGGGACGTGCGGATCGCCGGCCGGGCAGTCGAGGTCGAGGACGCGGAGACCAGGGCCGGATACGCGGAAGAGGTGGAACCGCCGGAGCCGTTCCACCTCTTCCGCACCGAGCTGACGGAGGTCGTGCGCACCCGCGTCGAGGACGACAAGTACCTCGTCGTCGAGATCTGGCAGCCCGGAAAGCCCCTGCGCACCGTCAGGCGCGCCTAGGGAGCGCCGCCGGGGTCACTCCCACTCGATCGTCCCCGGGGGCTTCGAGGTCACGTCGAGAACGACGCGGTTGACGTCCGTGACCTCGTTGGTGATCCGGGTCGAGATCTTGGAGAGCACGTCGTACGGCAGCCGGGACCAGTCGGCCGTCATGGCGTCCTCGGACGAGACCGGCCTGAGGACGATCGGGTGGCCGTAGGTGCGGCCGTCGCCCTGGACGCCGACGGAGCGGACGTCCGCGAGGAGCACCACCGGGCACTGCCAGATGTCGCGGTCGAGACCGGCCGCGGTCAGCTCCTCGCGGGCGATGGCGTCGGCCTCGCGCAGCAGGTCGAGGCGTTCGCGCGTGACGTCGCCGACGATGCGGATGCCGAGGCCGGGGCCGGGGAAGGGCTGGCGCTGGACGATCTCGTCCGGCAGGCCAAGCTCCTGGCCGACCATCCGGACCTCGTCCTTGAACAACTGGCGCAGCGGCTCGACCAGCTCGAACTCGATGTCGTCCGGGAGCCCGCCCACGTTGTGGTGGGACTTGATGTTGGCGGTGCCGGTGCCGCCGCCGGACTCGACGACGTCCGGGTAGAGCGTGCCCTGCACCAGGAAGGCGACCTCCGGGCCGTCCTCCCGCATGATCTCCAGCTGGGCCTGCTCGAAGACCCGGATGAACTCGCGGCCGATGATCTTCCGCTTCTGCTCGGGGTCGGAGACCCCGGCCAGCGCGCCCAGGAACCGCTCACTGGCGTCCACGACCTTCAGCTGCACGCCGGTCGCGGCGACGAAGTCCTTCTCGACCTGCTCGGTCTCGCCCTTGCGCATCAGGCCGTGGTCGACGTAGACGCAGGTCAGCTGGGAGCCGATGGCCTTCTGGACGAGGGCGGCGGCGACCGCGGAGTCCACGCCGCCGGACAGCCCGCAGATGGCGCGCTTGTCGCCGACCTGCGCGCGGATGGCCGCGACCTGCTCCTCGATGACGTTGCCCGTGGTCCAGTCGGGGCTCAGGCCCGCGCCCCGGTACAGGAAGTGCTCCAGCACCTGCTGCCCGTGCGTGGAGTGCATGACCTCGGGGTGGTACTGGACGCCGTAGAGCTTCTTCTCGTCGTTCTCGAAGGCGGCGACCGGGACGACGTCCGTGGAGCCGGTGACGGTGAAGCCCTCGGGGGCGGCGGAGCAGGCGTCGCCGTGCGACATCCACACCGACTGCTCGGCCGGGGTGCCCTCGAAGAGGGTGGAGGAGGGCTTGGAGACGGCCAGCTCGGTGCGGCCGTACTCGCGGGCTCCGGAGTTGTCGACGGTGCCGCCGAGGGTCTGCGCCATCAGCTGGAAGCCGTAGCACATGCCGAAGACGGGGACGCCGGCCTCGAACAGGGCGCGGTCGAGGGTGGGGGCGCCCGCCTCGTACACCGACGAGGGGCCGCCGGAGAGGATGATGGCCGCCGGGTTCTTGGCGAGGATCTCCTCGACCGGCATGGAGCTCGGCACGATCTCGCTGTAGACCCGCGCCTCGCGGACACGGCGGGCGATGAGCTGGGCGTACTGCGCGCCGAAGTCGACGACCAGGACGGTGTCGGGGGCGGCGGCAGCGGGAGTCGCTGATGACACGGGGTGCCTTCCGGCGGTCGGGCGGGGGGCTTGTGCCCCCGATTCTACCGAGCTGGGCAGGTACCCCGGACCCCGCCGTCGCCCCGCTCCCGTCCACCGGGCGTCCCACCATGCGGACCGGCTTGGACAGCGGCTTGGACACCGGCCGCCGCCGGGGCATACTGGGCCCATGCTCAAGCACCAGGCGTTCCTGTTTACCTATGGCAACCGGCCCACCGGCTGCCATGGTCGTGCTGCTTGAGCAACTGACAAGCGACTTCCCAGGCGCCCCGGGCCGACAAGGTCCGGGGCGCCTGGCGTTTGCGGACCGTGCCGGTCCGGGGTGCCGCCACCCTTCGGCGAGGAGCCACCGACATGACCGTCACCGCAGCAGACAAGACCGGCGCCCGCACCCCCGAGGCCGCCGACGTGATCACCGGCGCCCGGGAGCGCATCGACGCCCTGGACGACCGGATCATCGGGCTGATCCAGGAACGGATGGCCGTCTCCGCGGTCATCCAGGAGGCGCGGATCACCTCCGGCGGCCGGCGCGTGAACCTCTCCCGCGAGATGGAGGTGCTGGACCACTACCGGGAGGCGCTGGGCAAGCCGGGCACGGCGCTGGCGATGACGATGCTGGAGCTGTGCCGCGGGCGCGTCTGAGGGTCGCGGCGCGGCCGTCGGGGGCGCGGCCGTGGGGGTCGTGGCCGTGGGGGTCGTGGCCGTGGGGGTCGTGGCCGTGGGGGTCGTGGCCGTGGGGGTCGTATCTGAGTTCGGGCCCCTTCTCACCCGTACGGCGCGTGACCGGCACGCGAGCGGCTTCGTTGGTCCCGGTGTCCGTGTCAGCCAGGGGCGGGCCCGAAAGAACCACGCGTGGCTCGCTGGAGCGATGAGACGTACGGATCGTGCCGTGCGTCGTGGGACCTCGCTCCAGGAAGTGACCGGACGGCAGGGGACAGCAGCCCGGTCACCCAAGAGAACGGCCGGCTCCGGGGACGCCCGGGGCCGGCCGACGGAACGAGTGAGTCCCTCGTTCGACACGAGCCTGTCTCCGATGGCGACGCCCGCCTCCGCCTCCTGCTTCCCGCACCCCTCCGAGTGACACAGGCCACATAAGGTTTCTGTGAATGCGGGGACAACCATTCACAGGCTTCGCCGATCAGAACAGGCATCGAGTGAGGACCCGCGCTCGGAGGGGGGTGCGGGTCCTCTTCGCCTTCTCCTGCCCGAGGAGCGGCTGCTCCTCCGCGGCCGCTACTTCTTCGGCGGCACCGTCGGCAGCTCCACGAACGGCAGGCGCAGCGCGCCGAAGGCCTGCTCCGGGACGGCCGGCGACCGGGGCGCGACGGCGGCCACCCGCTCGTACCCGGCGCCCTGCGCGGGGCGCGGGTCGCTCTCGCCCTTGTTGGGCCAGTACGACATGGCGCGCTCGGCCTGCGCGGTGATGGTCAGGGACGGGTTGACGCCGAGGTTGGCCGAGACCGCGGCGCCGTCGACGACCGAGATGCCGGGGTGGCCGTAGAGGCGGTGGTAGGGGTCTATGACGCCGGTCTCGCGGGAGGCGCCTATCGGGCAGCCGCCGAGGAAGTGGGCGGTGAGCGGGGTGCCCATCAGCTCGCCGACGTTGGAGCCGGCGAAGCCGTTGATCTCGGCGGCGAGTGCGGAGGCGCCCTCGGTGGCGGCCTTGATCTGCTTGGGGTTGGGCGAGCCGTGGCCCTGGCGTGCGGTGAGCAGGCCCTTGCCGACGCCCGTCGGTTTCAGGTGCGTGGTCAGGGAGTTGTCCAGGGACTGCATGACCAGGCCGATGATGGTCCGCTCCGACCACTTGCGGTTGGAGAGCGAACGCAGGATCAGCAGCGGGTGCTTGGCCGCGTGGCCGAGGAAGCCCAGGACGCGCGAGGCGCCCGAGGCGGTCTGCCCGGCGTAGGGGACCTGGAGGATGGACAGGCCGCCCATCGAGTTGGAGCCCTTGCCGTAACGGACCGGCTCGATGTGGGTGTTGGCGTCCGGGTGGATGGAGGACGTGATGGCGACGCCGCGCGTGAAGTCGGCCCGCGGCTCGCCGGTGGCGCCGCGGTAGCGCCGGTCGTCGGTCTGGGCGCCGACCAGTGCCTCGGAGTTGGTGCGGGTCAGCTCGCCGAGCGCGTCCGACAGGTAGGGGAGCTGGCCGCCCGCCTTCATGCGGTGCAGCAGGGTCTGGGTGCCGTAGGTGCCGGCGGCCAGGACGACGCGGCGGGCGGTGAAGGTGCGGCCCGCGTCCTTCTTGCCGCCCCCGCGCTTTTTGCGGTCGGTGGGGAGCGTGGCGATCGCGAATCCGCCGCGCGAGTCGTCCGTGACGGACACGGCCGTGGTCATCGGGTGGACGACGGCACCGGCCTTCTCGGCGAGGTAGAGGTAGTTCTCGTTGAGGGTGTTCTTCGCGCCGTGCCGGCAGCCGGTCATGCACTCGCCGCACTCGTTGCAGGCCTTGCGGTCGGGGCCCGCGCCGCCGAAGTACGGGTCGGGCACCTGCTCACCCGGCCCGGCCTTCGCCGTGCCGTCGGCGTCCTCGCCGTCGCCGAAGAAGACGCCGACCGGGGCCATGTGGAAGGTGTCGCCGCAGCCCATCCGCTCGGCGGCGGCCTTCAGGTGCACGTCGGAGGGGGTCATCGTCGGGTTGAGACGGACCCCGAGCATGCGCCGGGCCTGGTCGTAGTACGGCGTCAGTTCCTCGTGCCAGTCGGTGATGCCGCGCCACTGGGGGTCGTCGAAGAAGGGCTTCGGCGGCACGTACAGGGTGTTGGCGTAGTTGAGGGAGCCGCCGCCGACCCCGGCGCCTGCCAGGACCATGACATTCCCGAGCAGGTGGATGCGCTGGATGCCGAACATGCCGAGCTTCGGCGCCCAGAGGTAGTTCTTCAGGTCCCAGGAGTTCCGGGGCAGGGACTCCCGGGTGAAACGGCGGCCGGCCTCCAGGACGCCGACGCGGTAGCCCTTCTCGGTGAGACGGAGGGCGGAGACGGAGCCGCCGAAGCCGGATCCCACGACGAGGACGTCGTAGTCGTATGCATCCTGGGGCACGGGGGGCTCCTCTGTGAGTTTCGTCTGCGGACCGTCTGTGGTTTCTCGCGCCCTGGCGGCGGAGCCGCATGTCGATACAGCCCCGCGCCCCTTGGCCGGTTACCGGAACCGGAGATTCTTCATCAGGCGCAGGCTGCGGCTCATGAAGGCCGCGTACTTCTCGTCGTCCATTCCCAGCGACGGTGCCATCGGCAGCAGGCGCTGGTGGGCGACGGTCTGGGCCTCGGTGTACTTGAGGATGCCCTCGGAGCCGTGCCGGCGGCCGAGGCCGGAGTCCTTCATGCCGCCCATCGGGGACTGGGCGCTGCCGTAGGCGGGCGCGTATCCCTCGTTGATGTTGACGGTCCCGGTGCGCATCCGCGCGGCGACCTCGTGGCCGCGCCGGGCGTTCTTCGTCCACACCGAGGAGTTCAGGCCGTACGGCGTGGAGTTGGCGTGCTCGACGGCCTCGTCCTCGGTCGTGAAGCGGTAGACGGAGACGACCGGGCCGAAGGTCTCCTCGGTGCACACGGTCATGGGGGCCACGACGCCGTCGAGGATGGTCGGCTCGTAGAAGTACGGGCCGATGTCGGGGCGGGCGACCCCGCCCGCGACCAGCTTCGCGCCCCGCTCCACCGCGTCCGCCACGTGCGCCTTCACGGTCTCCAGCTGCCGCTCCCCCACCAGCGAGCCCATGTCGGCGCCGTAGGAGAGGGAGGTGCCGAGCCGCATGGCCCTGGTGCGGGCGGCGAAGCGCTCCAGGAAGGCGTCGGCGACCGACGCGTGGACGTAGAGCCGCTCGATGGAGATGCACAGCTGACCGGCCGAGGAGAAGCAGGCGCGGACGGCGCCCGCCGCAGCCTTCTCGATGTCGGCGTCCGCCAGGACCAGCATGGCGTTCTTGCCGCCGAGTTCCAGGGAGACGCCGACCAGGCGGGCGGCGGCCCCCTGGGCGACCTCGCGGCCGGTGCGGGTGGAGCCGGTGAAGGAGACGTAGTCGGCGTGCTTGACGACCTCGGGGCCGACGACCGGGCCGTCGCCGAGGACGACCTGGAAGACCTCGGCGGGCAGCCCGGCCTCGATGAGCAGGTCACGGGCCCACAGGGCGGTCAGACAGGTCTCGGTGTCGGGCTTCATCACGACGGCGTTGCCCGCGACGAAGGCGGGGAGAGCGTCGCCGACGGACAGCTCCAGCGGGTAGTTCCAGGGGGCTATCTGGCCGACGACGCCGCGCGGGTGGCGCAGTTCGGTGACCTTGGTGAGGGTCGGTACGGCGCCGGTGTGCCGCTTGGGGCGCAGGTACGCCGGGGCCTTGCGGCCGTAGTGCCGGGCGGCGACGGCGACGGCCTGGACCTCCTCGTGGGCGTGCAGGCGGGCCTTGCCGGTCTCCAGCTGGATGAGGTCGAGGACCTCGGCCTGCCGTTCCAGGACCAGGTCGTGGAAGCGCAGCAGGACCGCGGCCCGCTGCCGCACCGGCACCCGCGCCCACACGGCCTGGGCGGCGCGGGCCCGCTCGAAGGCCGCGGCCACGTCCTCGGGCGTCGCCTCGGGCAGGTCGGCCAGCTTCTCGCCGGTGAACGGCGTGTGGTTGGCGGTGCGGCCGGACCCGGCCACGCCCTTGGTGAGCTGGGCGACCAGCTCGGGCGTGACCACGTCGGCAGCGGTGCGGGCGCCCTCCGGGGTGGGGGCGAGAGGGTTCGTGCCGGTGAGTTCCGGGGCCTGCGCGTCCGTCATGAGCCGCAGGGTATGACGCCGGGCGGGCTTTGTGTACCCGTCGGTAATGGGGATTCACGGTGATTCACCGAGTGCTCACACACCGCCAGTGATCGCTGGCAACAAACCCGCTGATCAGGGCGTTGTGCGAGCGGAGCGCTCAGGTGCCGTCGATGTCGAGATTGGCGACGGCCGTACTGGCCACCTCGCGCCCCCGCGCGGTGAAGTCGCCCTTGCCCGGATAGCTGACGGTGAGCTTGTACATGTCGCCCGCGGACGTGCGGTAGTAGAAGATCCGCACTTCGCGCGGGCGGGGGTTCTGGCTGTCGGTGGTGGTGTAGACGACCGTGTTCTCGGCGGACTTCCCGCCCCGGTACTCGGTCTCCCTGGGGTCGGTCTTCGGGTTCTCGGGCATGGAGAGGTCGTATGCCCCGCTCGCCTTGAACTTCCCGTCGTCGTCGTACATCTCGGCCGCGGCGGACCCGGCGATGTCGCCGGCGGTGTCCTCCGCCTTCTTGTCCAGGGTCAGGCCGATCGAGACGGCGCCGCTCTCGTCGGTGTAGGTGACCCAGTGCTGGTCGGCCTCGTCGGGAACGGTGCGCTTGTAGTCCTCGGGCACCGCCAGGGTCGCGGCGAGCCGCTTCTCGTGCGGAGTGTCCCAACCGTCGGGCAGCGGCCCCGCGAAGGGGTCCGCGAGCAGCAGGTACGAGGCCACCGCCGCCGCGACGACCACCGAACCGAGGGTGAGCCACGCGTTGCGGCCCAGCCGGACGCTCCAGCGGGACGCGGGCGCCGCGCCCGGCTCCTCGGGGCGGTCGAGCCGGACCACCTGGGTGGGCGGCGGCGCGGGCGGGTTCACCGCGGCGTCCAGCAGGGCGCGGACCCGGGCGGCGTCCGGGCGGCGCGCCGGGTCCTTGTCCAGCAGGCCCGTGATCACCTCGGCCAGCGGGCCCTGCGCGGAGGCGGGCGGCGCGGGCGCGGCATTGAGCACCGACTGGAGCGTGGCGGGGGTGTTGCTGCGGCGGAACGGCGAGACGCCCTCCGTCGCCGCGTACAGCACCACGCCCAGCGACCACAGGTCGCTCGCCGGTCCGGGGCGCTGGCCCAGCACCCGCTCCGGGGCGATGTACTCGGGCGAGCCGACGAAGCCGCCGGTGTCGGTCAGGCTGGTCTCGCCCTCGATCTGGGCGATGCCGAAGTCGGTGAGGACGACCCGGTCGTGCCGGCCGAGCAGGACGTTGTCCGGCTTCACGTCCCGGTGCAGGACACCGGCGGCGTGCGCGGCCTCCAGCGCGCCGAGCACCTCCAGGCCGATCCGGGCAGCCTCGCGGGCGCTCAGGGTGCCCTCCTGGAGGGCGTCGCCGAGCGAGCGGCCGCGCACGAGTTCCATCACGATCCACGGCTGGTCGTCCACGACCGCCACGTCGTGCACGTCGACCACCGCGGGGTGGTCGAGCCGGGCGGCGGCGCGCGCCTCGCGGCGCATCCGCTCGAAGGCGTTGTGCCGTTCGCGTTCGGGAAGGTGATCGGGGACGCGGGGCTCCTTGACGGCGACCTCGCGGTCGACGGTCTCGTCCTTGGCCCGCCAGACGGTGCCCATGCCGCCGTGCCCGAGCTTCGCGATCAGCCGGTAGCGGCCGGCGATCAGCCGCCCGGCACCCGGGTCCGGGACCGCGGCCGGAGGAGTGGACGACGGAGCCGCCGAAGGAGCCGCCGGAGGGGTGGACGCCGGGGTCTGCGACCGCGGCGGTACGACCTGGGTCGGTGTCGCGTACGGATTGCCGGGATGCGGCACCGCGGCCGGCCGGTTCGGCGGTTGCAGGTCAAAACTCGTCGGCTCGTCCGCCCCGCTGCGGGGCCCCCCGTTGCTGCTCATGCGTCCATCCATATCGCGCCGGGCGTGCCCCTTTCCACCGCGGATGCCCGGTGGTCACAGACCCGTGACGCACGATGCCGCTTATCTCCCGTTTAGGTGCCGTTGCCGGAACCGGTGGCGGCCGGGGACCCGGGATCCGTCGTCGTCGGCGCCGTCGGTGTCGTCGGCGGCGGTGTCGGCGTCGGCGGTGTCGGCGTCGGCGTCGGCGTCGGCGTCGGCGTGGCGGGTACCGAGCTGGTCGGCGTACCGCCCCCGTCGTCGCCTCCGTCGGCGAACAGCGCGGCCGCGGTCACGCCCGCGCCGGCCGCCGCGACGACCAGCAGCACCGCCAGGAGCACGCTCCGCTTCACGCTCCGCCGCGCGCGCAGGGGCCGGCCGGTGCCGGCCTCCTGTGGTGTCGCGGGCGTGCGGCCCGTGCTCAGGAAGGCGCGCAGCATCCGCTGGGCCGACGCCGCGTCCAGCCGCCGTCGCGGGTCGCGTTCCAGCAGGCCCCGTACGACCGGGAGGAGCGGCCCGGCCTGCGCGGGCGGGCGGATCTCCTCGGTGACCACGGCGTGCAGGACACCGCCCAGCGAGTCGCGGTGGAAGGGGGACGCGCCGCTGAGGACCGCGCACAGCAGCACGCCCAGCGACCACAGGTCGGACTCGGGGCCCGTCCCGGCCCCGGACATCCGCTCCGGCGCGGTGTACTCGGGGGAACCGACGAAGGAACCGCTCTCGGTGAGCGTGGTGGCGCCCGCGACCTGGGCCACACCGAAGTCGGTGAGGACGACCCGCCCGTCGTCGGCGACCAGCACGTTCGACGGCTTCACGTCCCGGTGCAGGATCCCTGCCGTGTGGGCCGTGCCCAGGGCGTCGAGCAGGGCGACACCGATGCGGGCCGCCTCGACGGCGTCGACCGGACCGCGCGCGAGGACGCGGTCGGCGAGCGAGCCGCCGTCGACCAGTTCCATGACCATGTACGCGCGTTCGTCGTCCTCGACCACGTCGTGCACGACGATGACGTGCGGATGCCGCAACTGCGCGACCGCGCGGGCCTCGCGCAGGGTGCGCTCACGGCGCCGTCGGGCCTCGGCCGCGGAGAGGGTCTCGTCGAGGGGGAGGGCCTTCACGGCCACTTCGCGGACGAGCAGTTGGTCGGTGGCCCGCCACACGATGCCCATGCCGCCGCTGCCGAGCCGCTCGTGGAGCCGGTAACGGCCCGCGATGACACGCCCGCCCGCCCCCTCGGTCACCATGCGTCCCATCATGCCCCACCGGACGCACCGGCTCCGGGCCGCTGTCACACGGGTGGCCGACAACCGACGGGAGTGCGGACGGGGGCGCGGCTCAGCCGGTCTTCTCCTGCCAGCCCTGCAGCACCGCCTTGAACCGCGTTTGCGTGGTCGGCCAGTCGTCCGCCGGTCCCGTCATGTTGAGGGCGTACTCGACGCCGTCGCGGGACATGTACGTCTGCGACACGGCGCGGCGCGGGCCGGGGAACTCGGTGTCCTTCGCCAGCGCGGTCCAGGTGTACTCCCACCGGGCGCTGTCGCGGTCGCGGTAGCCGACGCGTTCGAGCTTGACGCGCTGGTAGTCGACGAGCCGCTGGAGCAGTTGCGCGTCCAGGTCCTGCTGGTGCGCGTACGGGTCGTTGTAGTCGGGAGCGGTGTCGACGGATATGCGCAGGACGTGGTTGCCACCGTCGGGGGTGTAGTCGATCTGCCGGAGTTCGCCGCTGTCGCCGTCGAAGTCCCTGCGCTGCCAGTTCTCGGGCAGGTAGAGGCTGAAACCCAGCGGGTCGTCGCGGCGCGTCCAGTCGGCCGGGACGGATCCACCGGGGCCCTTGCCGGTCGTGGCGGAGGCGGAGGGGGAGGTGGAGGGAGCGGCCGAACCGGTCGGGCCCTGGGTGGGGTCGGCGCCGGCCGACGAGCCGCCCTCGTCGCGCTGTTGCAGCACCACGGCGGTACCCGCGCCGATCAGCGCGGCGACGGCGACGACCAGGGCGAGCGTGCGCATGCGGACCCGCCTTGCCCGTACGGGAGGTACGGGAGCGGCGCCGCCCGCCGCCGGGGCCGACGCGTAGCCCGGCGCGGTCTGACCGCCGTGGGTGTGCCCGCCATGAGTGTGTCCGGTCGCCGTGGGGCCGGTCGTCGGCGGATAGGGCGTGGCGCCGCTCCCGCTGCCATGCGGGTACGGCGTGGCGCCGGTCGCACCGCCCTGCGGGTACGGCAGGCCGCCGGTCCCGCCGGCCTGCGTCCCCTGGACGGCCGTGTCGCCCGCGCGCGGCGGCCCCGCGTACTGGGTGGTCGGCACGTAGGCCTGGGCCGCGTCCGGGCGTCGGCCCTCGGCCGCCTGGGCGAGCAGGTGCTCGGCCTCGGTCACGTCGGGCCGCTCGGCCGGGTCCTTGCACAGCAGGGCGCTGATGACGGGCGCGAGCGCACCGGCGTACCGGGGCTCGGTGGCCTCCTCCTCGACGACCGCCTGCATGGTGGTCAGCGGTGAGGTGCGGCGGAACGGCGACCTGCCCTCCACCGCCGTGTACAGCGTCGCGCCGAGCGCCCACAGGTCGGAGGAGGGCCCGGGATCGTGGCCGCGGACGCGCTCGGGCGCGAGGTAGTCGACGGAGCCGACGACCTCGCCGGTCCGGGTGATGGTGGAGTCGCCCTCGATCTGCGCGATGCCGAAGTCGGTGAGCAGCACCCGGCCGTCGTCGGCGAGCAGCACGTTGCCCGGCTTGACGTCGCGGTGCAGTACCCCGGCGGTGTGCGCGGCGCGCAGGGCGCGCAGCACCCACAGACCGATGCGGGCCGCCTCCCGCGGGTCGACCCGCTCCTCCTCCTTGACGGCGTCGGCCAGCGAGCGGCCCTCGACCAACTCCATCACGATCCACGGCCGGCCGTCGTGTTCGAGTACGTCGTGCACGGTGACGACGGCCGAGTGGTTGATCCGTGCCGCCGCGCGCGCCTCGCCCCGGGTGCGCGCCAGGAGGATGGCCTGGTCGCTCTCGGAGACGTAGAGCGCGGCGGTCAACTCCTTGATGGCGACGGTCCGGTGCAGCACCTCGTCGTGTGCGCGCCACACCCGGCCCATGCCGCCGCTGCCGATGGCTTCCCCGAGCCGGTAGCGTCCCGCGACGAGCCGGCCCTGCATCTGATTCACGTTGCCCCGCAATGGTCTTGTCAGGGTCAGACTAGGGACCGGCCCCCGCCCGGGGAACGGGTGGGGTGGCATGGAAACCGGTCTGTGACGGTTGTCGCTTTCCGTGACGGGAGGCAACCATCGGGCCGAACTGCGTTCAGCGTGTGTACTGGTAGGTGGCCGAGGCCTGCTCGAACAGCCGGGTCACCTCGTCGCGCTCCGCCTCCGGACCGCGGACCTGGACCACGTGGTAGCGGCCGTCGATGAGGATGGCGACGTTGCGCACGTACAGCTCACCGCCGGCGCCGGTCCAGGTGAACTGCCCCTCCGCCATGGTCCGTCCGCCGACCTCGATGGTCTTCAGGCCGCTGGAGGTGGCCCAGCTGGAGGCGCGGTACGAGGCCAACTCGGGTTCGCTGTCGCGCTGGTAGGTCATCGGGTCGTCGCCGAACTCCGAGGCGCGGTCGCGGCCCGGCACGACGATCAGTTCGAAGTCGCCCTTGCCGTAGACGACCTGACCGCTGCCGTTGCGGGGCGTGCGGTTCCAGCCCTCGGCGACGGCGACGCGGAAGCCCTCGGCGTCCTTGCGCAGGGTGAAGCCCTCGGCGACGTTGGACTGGGGCTCGGTGGAACCGCCCGCCGTGCGCGAGGCGTCGGGGTCGGGTGCCGGGGAGCTGCGGTCCGGCCGGGGCTCGCCGCCGGCGTCCGGTGACTTCGCGGGCGGCGCCTGGCTCGCCTCGCCGGCGGCGCCGGTGCGGTCGGTGGCCCCGGCCCCGCTCGTGTCGCTCTTCGGCATGAAGAACATGGCGTAGGCGACCGCTCCGGCCATCGCGAGCAGTATCAGCAGGAGCAGGGTGCGGCCGAGGCTGCGTGGCGAGCGGTCGGTCTCCGCCCTGCCCCGCTTGTGCCGTCCGTGGTGCGCGGGCAGTCCGGCGCGCCGCCTGCGTACCAGCTCGCCGCGGCGGCGCACGATGGGCAGCCGGCCGGTCTCGACGGGGGGCGCCGAGATGACGTGCAGACCGGCCTCCGGCTCGGGCGCGGACCGGACGAGGGAGCGCAGCCAGCCGCTCAGCTCCTCGAAGTCGATGCGCTCGGTGGGGTCCTGACGCAGCAGCGACTCCACGACCGGCCGGAGCGGTCCGCACTCCTCGGCGAACGCGGGCGGCTCCGCGCACACGATCTGCACCAGCTCGGCGGTCGACTCCTCCGGGTAGGGCGCGTGCCCCTGTACGGCACGGAAGAGCAGCGCGCCGAGGGCCCACAGGTCGGTGGCGGGGCCGATGGGCGCGGCCAGCTGCCAGTTCTCGTGCACGGGTCCGGCCTGTTCCGGCGCCCAGCGCTCGGTCACGGGCCCGACCACGGCCATCCGGGTCTGCCGGGCCCGCTCGGCGGCGAGCGCGGTGGCCGGATTTCGCCGCCCCGGCGCACGTCCGGCCAGGTCGTCCCAGCCCGCGGCGGGCCCGGACCCGCCCTCGCGTACCGGGTCGGCCGTCCCGGAGGGTGCTGCCCGCCACGGCCCGGCGGCGGCCTCGGACGCGGTCTCCCGCGACCGTGCGGCGGGCCCGGAGGCGGTCTCCCGCCACGGGGCGGCGGGCCCCGCGGTGTCCTCCGGCCGCGCGCCGGGCAGGGCCCGCCCCGCCGCCGGTTCACCGGCCGGGCGGGGGGCGGGGAACGCCGGGTCGCCCGTGGGACGTGCGGCGGGGAACGCCGGGTCGCCCGTGGGACGTGCGGCGGAGGACGCCGGATCACCGGGGGTACGGGGCGCGGCGCCGTGCCAGGCGGTGGTGCGTACTCCGTAGGGGTCCGTGATCTGCCCCGGCGGCACGGCGGCACCGGACGCGGCGGGGTCGCCGACGCGCTCCTCGTCCCAGGGTGCGCCGGACTCGGCGTCGGGCCCTATCGCATACGGCGCCTGGCCGGAACCGGCGGCGAAGGCGGCCCGGCCGCTTCCCGGGCCGGGCCGGGCGCCCGGCGCGCCACCGCCCGCCTCGACGCCGTGGCCGGGCCGGGCCCCGCCGGGTGCGGTGCCGTGCGGCGACCAGCCGTCGCCGCCGCCACCGGACGAGGAGCCGGCACCGCTGGCGAGGCCCGGGCGCCCGCCGCTCGCGCCGGGGCCCCCGGCCTGCGTGGCGCCGTCGGGGGCGGGGCGGGCGCCCGGCAGGGCCGCGCGGCCGTTCTGGGCCTCCTGGACGCGGGCCGCGGCCCTGGCTCCGGCGCGGTAGGCGGCGATCGCGCCGGCCCGGGCGGCGCGGGCGTCCGCAGCGGCGTCGAGCGAGGCGGGCGCGAGTCCGGCGGGGGCGGTGCCCGGCACCGGGGTCCCGGGCATCGGGGTCCCGGGTACCGGGAGCCCGCCGACGCCCCGCGCCTCGATGGCGGCCCGCCGGGCGGCCTCGGGGTCGGCGTCCCCCGGACCGAACACCCCGGCGCGGGGGACGCCGCCGCCCGCACCGGGGATTGTGCCGGGCTCGGGCGCGGCGTCCGGTTCCCCGTCGGGCGGCGGGGGCACCGGGTCGTATCCGCACAGTGCCTCCTCCGCCGCCCCGACCGCCAGGCCGGTCAGCATGACCCGCCCGTCGTCGCAGACGAGCACGGTGCGCGCGGTGATGTTGCGGTGCACCCAGCCGTACGAGTGCAGCACCCGCAGGGCCAGGAGGACGTCGGAGGCCACCTCGGCCGCCCGGTACGGCGTCAGGCTCTGTTCGGTGAGCAGCGCGGCCAGCGGCCTCGCGGCCACCAGCTCGCTGACGATCCACAGCGAGCCGCCCTCGGCGAAGACGTCGAAGACCTGGTCCAGGCGCGGATGGTCGGGCACCGCCGCCGCGGCCTGCGCGGCCTCGACGGCACGCCGCACCACCGGGTCGGCCGGACGCCTGGGCCCGCCGCCCGTGGCCGGGGGCCTCCTGCCGGGGTGCCGGACACCGCCGTCCCGGGCGGTGAAGCCGTCGGGCAGGCCGTCCGCGTCGAGCACCTCGGCCTCGACGACCTCCGGCAACGGCACCTGGCGGACCAGGACTTCCTGGCCGCTGTAGGTGTCGAAGGCCCGGGTCTCGGTGAGTTCGTACTCGTCGGACGGCGGCAGGGGCAGGCGGTAGCGGTCGGCGAGTACCCGTCCCGCGTAGTCGTCCACGTCGCCACCCCCGGCAGCCGTCGGTCAATTCCGTTCGTCCGGCGGGCCGTTCCGGCTGCGTACGGTCCGCAACCACTCACGATACGTGCCGGAGGCAACCCGCAATGAGCTGATGCCAGATCTCGGGCGGCTCAAACCCGGGCCCCGTCGTCCCGGGGTCCGGGCCCCTGCGCTCAGGACTTGGGTTCGAAGGTCTTCGACAGGGTCCGCCAGGTGTCGCGGCGCAGGTCGTCTCCCCAGTCGGCGGCCTTCGCGGTGTACATGAGCGCGTAGCCCTGGTGGTCGTTGACGACGAACCCCCGGTCCACGGTGCGGAACTTGGTGCCGTCGTCGGTGTAGGTGAACTCCCAGTCGGCCGCGTTCCAGCTGCGGTAGCCCACCTTCTCTATGCGGACCTTCTGGTAGTTCGCGCGGACCATGTACCGCTCCTGGCTCTTCCAGTCCGCGACGGGGTCGCCCTTGGGTGTGGAGGTCCAGGCGACCAGCAGCTTCTGCCCGCGGGGCCCGGTGAACCGGTCGCCCGAGGAGCCCGTGGAGGCGAACTTCCAGCCCTCGGGCAAGCCGATGCGGTAGCCCTGGCCGCCCTGGTGGGTGGCGGACACGTCCTCGTCGTCGTCGGACTTCCCGGCGTCGTCCGACTCGCCGTCGGTCTTGCCGGACGCGCTCGCCCCGGCGTCCGGGGCGCCGGTCGCGTCCCCGCTCGCCGCCGGGTCGGAGGCGGCGCCGTCGGTACCGGTGCCGCTCTCCTCGTCCTGCTTGGGGTCGCCGCTCGCGCCAGCCGAGGCGACGGCCTTGCCGCCGCTGCCGCCCTCGGCGCCCTTGTCGTCGTCGCCACCGCCGAGCGTGAGCGCCAGCACGGTGCCGAGCACGGCCAGCGCCACGACCACGGCGATGATGATCAACGTCCGGCGCGGCACCACGTCGGTGAGCGGGGCCCGGGGCACGGGCCGGGCGGGCAGGTCCGGCGGCGGTACGACGGGCCAGCCGGAGCTGCGCGCTCCCCCGGCCGCGTTCGCCGCACCGGCTCCCGGGCCGACGGCACCGGGACGCGTGCCCGCACCCGCGCCCGCACCCGCGCCCACGCCAGGTCCCGAGGCCGATCCCGCCCTCGGCGCCGGCGGGGCGGCGGCCGTCCCGGCGGATCCGTGGGCGGCCGAACCGTGGGCTGCGGTCCCGTGGGCGGTGGCCCCTTGAGCTGTGGCCCCGTGGGCGGGAGATCCGTGGCCGGGGGATCCGTGGCCGGGGGATCCGTGAGCGGTGGGCGTCCCTGCGGCTCCCGCCGCGCTCCGGCCGCCGTCGCCGGGCTTGGCCCGCGAGGCGGCCGCAGCGCCCGCCGCACCGGCCCCGACCGCGGCCTTGCGCACGGAACGCAGCGCTCCGCGGAGCTTCTCCCCGGCCTCCTCGCCCAGCTTGCCGCCGGAGCCCTGGGCACCGCCGCGGCGCCTGCGCCCGTCCGGCTGCGGGGGCAGCGGCACGACCTTGGTGGCGTCGACCGGCTCGGTCCCCGCCGCCTGCTCGGGGGCGTGGATGACCTTGTTCAGCATCGCGCGGGCGCCCGCGTCGTCGAGCCGCTGGTCGGGGTCCTTGGTGAGCAGCCCGTAGATGACGTCCCGCAGCGGGCCGGCGTTCTTCGGCTCCTCCAGGTTCTCCGTCATCACCGCGGTGAGCGTCGCGATCGCCGAGCCCCGGTCGTAGGGCGGGGTGCCCTCGACGGCGGCGTACAGCAGTCCGCCCAGCGACCAGAGGTCGGCGGCCGGTCCGGGCTTGTGGCCGCGGGCGCGCTCGGGGGAGATGTAGGAGGGGGCGCCGACGAGCATGCCGGTGGAGGTGATGGAGGGGTCGCCCTCGACCTGGGCGATGCCGAAGTCGGTGAGCACGACCCGGCCGTCCTCCGCGATCAGCACGTTGGACGGCTTCACGTCGCGGTGCAGGATGCCCTCGCGGTGCGCCGAGCGCAGCACGTCCAGGACCGCGAGGCCGACCTCGGCGGCGCGCCGGGGCTCCAGCAGTCCGTCCTCACGGATGGCCTCGGCGAGCGACTTGCCCTCGACGAGTTCCATCACGATCCACGGCCGGTCGTCCTCCTCGACCACGTCGTAGACCGTGACGGCGCTGTTGTTGCGGATCCGCGCGATCGCCTTGGCCTCGCGCAGCGTGCGCGTGATCAGGCGCCGCTTCTCCTCCTCGTCGATGTTCCCCGGGAACCGCAGCTCCTTGACGGCGACCGTGCGTCCGAGGGTCTCGTCCTCCGCCCGCCACACCGTCCCCATGCCGCCGCGGCCGAGCACGTCTCCCAGCCGGTACCGCCCGGCGAGGAGACGTGCGCTCTTGTCCGTACGGGATGTCCCCGCCCGCTCCGCCTCCGACATGCGTCCCCTCATGCAACCCGCCCTGACAGAGCCTTCATTGTCCCTCACCCGACAAGTGCTCTACGCCCAGGGTGCCCGCAGGGTTCCCTCCCCGCCCTCCTTACCGCGCCGCGATGTCCGGCGCCCCCAGCCGCGCCGCGTCGGCCGTCAGGTCGTCCGGCTGGCGCTGCGACTCGCGCTCGGCCTCGACCCGCTTCTCGTAGTGCTGGATCTCCCGGTCGACCTGGCCCTTGTCCCAGCCGAGCACCGGCGCCATCAGCTCGGCGGCCTCGCGGGCGCAGCGCGTGCCCCGGTCGAAGGTCTCGATGGAGATGCGGGTGCGCCGGGTGAGTACGTCGTCCAGGTGCCGCGCGCCCTCGTGCGAGGCGGCGTAGACGACTTCGGCGCGCAGGTAGTCGTCGGCGCCGGTGAGCGGCTCGCCCAGGGAGGGGTCGGCGGCGACGAGTTCGAGCAGTTCCTCCGTCAGGGCGCCGTACCGGTTCAGCAGATGCTCGACGCGCACGACGTGCAGTCCGGTGCGGGCGGCGATCCGGGCCCGCGCGTTCCACAGCGCCTGGTAGCCCTCGGCGCCGAGCAGCGGGGTCTCCTCGGTGACGCAGTCGGCGACCCGCAGGTCCAGCCCGTGCACGGCCTCGTCCACGGCGTCCTTGGCCATCACCCGGTACGTCGTGTACTTGCCGCCTGCCACCACGACCAGGCCGGGCACCGGGTGGGCGACGGTGTGCTCGCGCGACAGCTTGCTGGTGGCGTCCGACTCGCCGGCCAGCAGCGGGCGCAGCCCGGCGTACACGCCCTCGACGTCGTCGCGGGTGAGGGGCACCGACAGCACCGAGTTGACGTGTTCCAGCAGGTAGTCGATGTCGGCGCTGGACGCGGCCGGGTGGGCCTTGTCGAGGTCCCAGTCGGTGTCCGTGGTGCCGATGATCCAGTGCCGGCCCCAGGGGATGACGAACAGCACGGACTTCTCGGTGCGCAGGATCAGGCCGGTGCTGGAGTGGATGCGGTCCTTGGGCACGACCAGGTGGATGCCCTTGGAGGCCCGGACGTGGAACTGGCCGCGCTCGCCCACCATCGCCTGGGTGTCGTCGGTCCACACCCCGGTCGCGTTCACCACCTGCTTGGCGCGGACCTCGTACTCGCCGCCCGCCTCGACGTCCTGCACCCGCGCGCCGACCACCCGTTCGCCCTCGCGCAGGAAGGAGGTGACCCGCGTGCGGTTGGCCACCTTGGCGCCGTACGCCGCCGCGGTGCGCACCAGCGTGGCGACGTAACGGGCGTCGTCCATCTGGGCGTCGTAGTACTGCAACGCGCCGACCAGCGCGTCCTTCTTCAGCGCGGGCGCCACGCGCAGGGCGTGACGTCGGCTCAGGTGCCGGTGCAGCGGCAGGCCGCGGCCGTGACCGCGGGCCATGGACATGGCGTCGTAGAGCGCGACGCCCGAGCCCGCGTACAGCCGCTCCCACCCCTTGTGCTGGAGCGGGTACAGGAACGGCACCGGCTTCACCAGGTGCGGCGCCAGCCGTTCGAGCAGCAGTCCGCGCTCCTTCAGCGCCTCCCGCACGAGCACGAAGTCGAGCATCTCCAGATAGCGCAGGCCGCCGTGGATCAGCTTGCTGGACCTGCTGGAGGTGCCCGAGGCCCAGTCCCGCGCCTCCACCAGGCCGACGGACAGGCCGCGCGTCACGGCGTCGAGGGCGGTGCCCGCACCGACCACGCCGGCGCCCACCACCAGCACGTCGAGCTCCCGCTCGGCCATGGCCGCGAGCGACTCGGCGCGCTGCGCCGGTCCAAGGGTCGCTGTCCTCACTGCTGCCTCCCGCTGTCGGTCGCGTCGGCCGCACCCGTCGGGCGAGCCCCGTTCCTGGTACCCACCATGCCCAGGTTCTGACCAGCCTGCCCGACTTCGGCAGCCGCGGGCCCGAACCTGTGGACAACTTCCCCACCTGCCGGTACCGGCAGGCACCGCGCCGTCGACACTCGCCGAAACTCCGCAGATCAATACCGCAAATCGGTCATATTTACTCCTAGTCTGACGTTGTGCTCGCCCGTCCTGTCCACCGGGCTTGCGCACCTGTCCCGCTTCGGCTACTGGGAAGGACGGCCCACGCCATGCCCGCAGATCTCGCCGTCATCGGACTCGGCCCGTACGGCCTGCCGCTGGCCCAGGCCGCCGTCGCCGCCGGCATCCCCACCCTCGGCTACCGCACCGGCCCCGAGGCCGACCCGCTCACCCCCGCCGAGGTGCGCCGGATGCTCGCCACGGGCTTCCGCACCCCGGCCGGACCGGCCGGACCGGCCGAGCTGGGCCGGGTCCGCACCGCCGTCATCTGCGCGCCCACCCCGCCGGGCGCGGACGGCGGCCTGGACCTCACCCAGGTGGAGGCCGCGGCCCGCACCCTCGCCGCCCACATGCGCCCGCACACCACCGTCATCCTGGAGTCGCCGGTGCGGCCCGGGACGACGGAGGACTTCCTGCGCCCGCTCCTGGAGCAGGGCTCGGGGCTGCGCGCCGGGCGCGACTTCCACCTCGCCTACTCCCCCAGCCGCGTCGACCCCGGCAACCGCGACTTCACCCCGGCCAACACCCCCAAGGTCATCGGCGGCCTCACCCCCGCCTGCACCGAGTCGGCCGCGGCCTTCTACAGCCGCCTCACCGACAAGGTGGTCCGCGCGCGGGGCCCGCGGGAGGCGGAGACGGTCCAGCTCCTGGAGACCAACTTCCGGCACGTGAACATCGCCCTGGTCAACGAGATGGCCGTGCTCTGCGACGACCTCGGCGTCGACCTCTGGGACGTCCTGCGCTGCGCCGAGACCAAGCCCTTCGGCTTCCATGCCTTCCGCCCCGGCCCCGGTGTCGGCGGCCACTCCGTCCCCCAGGACCTGACCGGCCGGGCCCCGCACAGCCTGCGCATGGTGGAGCTGGCCCAGCAGGTCAACGCCCAGATGCCCCGCTACGTCGTCCAGCGCGCCGCCGCCCTCCTCAACGAGCACGGCAAGTCCGCGCGCGGCGCCCGCATCCTCCTCCTCGGCGTCACCTACAAGGCCGACCTCGCCGACCAGCAGGCCACCCCGGCCGAGGAGATCGCGACCCGCCTGATGTCGATGGGCGCCGCCGTGAGCTATCACGACCCGCACATCCCGTCCTGGAACGTCGCCGACCGCCCCGTCCCCCGCGCCGACTCCCTCTACGAGGCCGCCGCCGACGCCGACCTCACGATCCTCCTCCAGCAGCACCGCACGTACGACCTCCAGGGCCTGTCGGTCAAGGCCCAGCTCCTCCTGGACACGCGGGGCGCCACACCCACGGGGGCGGCGCACCGGTTGTGAGACGGGGGCGCACGGGGGTGACCGTGCCACGGAGCCGTTTTGTTAAGGCAGGCTCCAGAGAATTGAATCCTCCCCTCCCTGAAGGGGGAGGGGATTCCTGGCTCAGGCTGCCTCCTGGAGCGGCGCTCCAGGAGGTCTTCCGCCTTCGGCACCAGCCGGGTTGAGACCAGCCCGGACGAGCATGACGCGTGCGGAGTTCTTGTCCCGTGGGGAGACGGTTCCGCAGGCGGTGCAGGTGTGGGTGCGTTCACCCAGCGGCTGGGGGTCCCCCCACGCCCTTAAGGCAGTGGGGGAGTGCTTGGCTCTCGCTCCGCACTGCGCGCAGTCCATCGTGGTGTACGCGGGGTGGACCAGACGGATGTCCCGCCCGTGCTTGCGCCCCATCTCGATCAGAGCGGCCTTGGTGACGCCGATGGCGGCGTCCGCGGCCTTGCGGGCCATCGTCGACCGGGCCAGGAACTTCGGCCGGAAGTCCTCCACCGCGACGGCGTCATGGTCGCGGACCACCTTCTTCGCCCACTTGCGGCCGGTGTCCGCACGCTGCCGGGCGACCTTCTTGTACGCCTTCCCCCGCAACTTCTTCGCCGCACGGTAGCCCCTCGATCCGGCCGTCCCCCTCTTCGGCCTGCGGCGGGCCATCATCCGGTCGTACCGGGTGAGTTTCTCCTTCGCCTTCCCACCGTGTGCGGGGTGCGGCAGGTCGTGCGCGTCGGACGTGGTGGTCGCCGTCTCCCGCACACCCCAGTCGACACCGAGAACCCGGCCCGTCGCAGGCAGGGCCTGGACCTGGGCGGGGACGACGAAAGAGCAGTACCAGTGCCCGAGGCTGTCCCGGTACACGCGTACCGAGGACGGCTCGGCCGACAGCTCCCGCGACCACACCACGTTCACGACGATCCCGCCCGCCAAGTGCAGCCGGCCGCCCTTCAGCCGGAACCCGCGCCGCGTGTAGTTCAGGGTCGCCGGCGACTCACGCCGGGTCTTCCACGTCGGCATCCCGGCCCGGCGCCCCACGGGCAACCGCTCCGCGATGTCCTTGTGCGCTTTCGCACGGGAGCGACCGAAGTCGCGGATGATCTGCTGCTGGGGAACCGAGGAGCCCTCCCGCAGCCACGGCGTACGGGCGCGGGCCTCGGTCAGCATCCTGTCCAACTGCGCCGGTCCGCACGTGGCCTTCTGGCCGGTTGCCCTGTTGCGCAGATGCACCGCCCTCGACTTGGCGACGCACTCGTTCCACACCCAGCGGCACCGCCCCCACTCCGCCGCCAGCAGGACGCGAGCCGCGGACGACACCCGCAACCGGTAGGTGTACCGGGCATGACCGCCCTTTTCACCCGTCCCCGACTGCGTCATCTCGCCCCCCCTTCACGGCCTGGCCCGGACACCGTGCCGTCCCGAACCCTGCGAAGGACCATACGTACGACAGCCGCACACGCACCCGATGATCCCGCAACCGTCACCCCGGCCAGTGATCACAAGTACACGTGTTCGCTTCGAACGGTTCCCGTGGGAGTCCCCCGAGCACGCCAAAGGGGCCGGCCACCCATCAGGTGCCCGGCCCCTTCACATGCCGTGGCGACTACCGCCGGTGCTGCGAGTCCGCGACCGTGACCTCGACGCGCTGGAACTCCTTCAGCTCGCTGTAGCCGGTGGTGGCCATGGCGCGGCGCAGGGCGCCGAAGAAGTTCATCGAGCCGTCGGGGTTGCGGGACGGGCCGGTGAGGATCTCCTCGATGGTGCCGACCGTGCCGAGGTCGACCTTCTTGCCGCGCGGCAGTTCCTCGTTGACGGCCTCCATGCCCCAGTGGTTGCCCTTGCCCGGCGCGTCGGTGGCGCGGGCCAGCGGGGAGCCCATCATCACGGAGTCGGCGCCGCAGGCGATGGCCTTGGGCAGGTCGCCGGACCAGCCGACGCCGCCGTCGGCGATGACGTGGACGTACCGGCCGCCGGACTCGTCCATGTAGTCCCGGCGGGCCGCCGCCACGTCGGCGACCGCGGTGGCCATGGGCACCTGGATGCCCAGCACGTTGCGCGTGGTGTGGGCGGCGCCGCCGCCGAAGCCGACGAGGACGCCCGCGGCGCCGGTGCGCATCAGGTGCAGGGCGGCGGTGTAGGTGGCGCAGCCGCCGACGATCACCGGGACGTCGAGCTCGTAGATGAACTGCTTCAGGTTCAGCGGCTCGTGCGAGCCGGAGACGTGCTCCGCGGAGACGGTGGTGCCGCGGATGACGAAGATGTCGACGCCCGCGTCCACGACGGCCTTGGAGAACTGGGCGGTGCGCTGCGGGGAGAGCGCGGCGGCGGTGACCACGCCCGAGTCGCGCACCTCCTTGATGCGCTGCCCGATCAGCTCCTCCTTGATGGGAGCGGCGTAGATCTCCTGGAGGCGGCGGGTCGCGTTGTCGGTGTCCAGCTCCGCGATCTCGTCGAGCAGCGGCTGCGGGTCCTCGTGCCGGGTCCAGAGCCCTTCCAGGTTGAGGACGCCGAGGCCGCCCAGTTCGCCGATGCGGATGGCGGTGGCCGGGGAGACGACCGAGTCCATGGGAGCGGCCAGGAACGGCAGCTCGAAGCGGTAGGCGTCGATCTGCCAGGCGATCGAGACCTCCTTCGGGTCCCGGGTGCGGCGGCTGGGGACGACGGCGATGTCGTCGAAGGCGTACGCCCGGCGGCCGCGCTTGCCGCGCCCGATCTCGATCTCAGTCACGTCTGTGGCCTTTCCCTGATGCGTTGCAGCGCCTTCCAGTATCCCCGACGGGTGCGCCGGGGCACCGCAGAGGGCGGCCCCGGATGCTCCGGAGCCGCCCTCGGGAGGCTGCTGCCCGTGTTTCTACCCGTGTGCTTACTTGCTGCGGCTGTAGTTCGGCGCCTCGACCGTCATCTGGATGTCGTGCGGGTGGCTCTCCTTGAGGCCCGCGGAGGTGATCCGGACGAAGCGGCCCTTGGACTCCATCTCCTCGATGGTGGCGGCGCCCACGTAGCCCATGGTCTGGCGCAGGCCGCCGACGAGCTGGTGCAGGACGTTGGCCAGCGGACCCCGGTAGGGGACCTGGCCCTCGATGCCCTCGGGGACGAGCTTGTCGTCGGAGGCGACCTCGGCCTGGAAGTACCGGTCCTTCGAGTACGACCGGCCCTGGCCGCGGGACTGCATGGCGCCCAGCGAGCCCATGCCGCGGTACGACTTGAACTGCTTGCCGTTGATGAACTGCAGCTCGCCCGGCGACTCCTCGCAGCCCGCCAGCAGGCTGCCCAGCATCACGGTGTCGGCGCCGGCGGCGAGCGCCTTGCCGATGTCGCCGGAGTACTGCAGGCCGCCGTCGCCGATGAGGGGCACCCCGGCGGCGCGGGCGGCGAGGGAGGCCTCGTAGATCGCGGTGACCTGCGGGACGCCGATGCCGGCGACGACGCGGGTGGTGCAGATGGAGCCGGGGCCGACGCCGACCTTGATGCCGTCGACACCGGCGTCGATCAGGGCCTGGGCGCCGTCGCGGGTGGCGACGTTGCCGCCGACGACGTCGACGCCGACGCTCGACTTGATCTTCGACATCCAGCTCAGCGCGTTGCTGTTGTGGCCGTGCGAGGTGTCGACGACGAGGAAGTCCACCCCGGCCTCGGCGAGCGCCTGGGCGCGGTCGAGCGCCTCGGGGCTGGCACCGACGGCGGCGCCGACGAGCAGGCGGCCCTTGGCGTCCTTGGCGGCGTGCGGGTACTGCTCGGCCTTGACGAAGTCCTTGACCGTGATCAGGCCCTTGAGGATGCCGTCGCCGTCGACCAGCGGAAGCTTCTCGATCTTGTGGCGGCGCAGCAGCTCCATGGCGTCCACGCCGGAGATGCCGACCTGACCGGTGACCAGCGGCATCGGCGTCATGACCTCGCGCACCTGCCGGGTGCGGTCGGTCTCGAAGGCCATGTCGCGGTTGGTGACGATGCCGAGCAGCTTGCCCGCGTCGTCGGTGACCGGGACGCCGCTGATGCGGAACTTGGCGCACAGGGCGTCGGCCTCGCCGAGGGTGGCGTCCGGATGGATGGTGATGGGGTTGGCCACCATGCCGGACTCGGAGCGCTTCACCAGGTCGACCTGGTTGGCCTGGTCCTCGATGGACAGGTTGCGGTGCAGGACGCCGACGCCGCCCTGGCGGGCCATGGAGATGGCCATCCGGGACTCGGTCACCTTGTCCATGGCCGCGGAGAGCAGCGGGATGTTGACCCGCACGTTGCGGGAGATGCGGGACGAGGTGTCGACCGCGTTCGGAAGCACCGCGGAGGCGCCCGGCAGCAGCAGCACGTCGTCGTAGGTCAGCCCGAGTGTCGCGAATTTCTCGGGCACTCCGTCGACGTTGGCAGTCATGACACCTTCCCCAAATGGCCTTGATCGGTGCGGATGTCCATGCTAACGGGAAGTGGACGTGGCTCATTCCACGATCAAGGAAGCGTGCGACCTTCGTGCTTTCGTACGAGAGGGGCCGCCGCGCGGGTCGCCGCGCGGGTCGCCGCCCGGACTACTGCTCCGCCAGCGCCCGCAGCCGGCTCAGCGCCCGGTGCTGGGCCACCCGCACGGCCCCCGGTGACATTCCCAACATCTGTCCGGTCTCCTCGGCCGTGAGCCCGACCGCGATGCGCAGCAGGAGCAGCTCGCGCTGGTTCTCGGGGAGGTTGGCCAGCAGTTTCTTGGCCCAGGCGGCGTCGCTGTTGAGCAGCGCCCGCTCCTCGGGGCCCAGCGAGTCGTCCGGCCGCTCGGGCATCTCGTCGGACGGGACGGCCGTCGAGCCGGGGTGGCGCATCGCGGCGCGCTGGAGGTCGGCGACCTTGTGGGCGGCGATGGCGAAGACGAACGCCTCGAAGGGGCGTCCGGTGTCCTTGTAGCGGGGCAGCGCGAGCAGCACCGCGACGCAGACCTCCTGGGCGAGGTCCTCGACGAAGTGCCGGGCGTCGCCGGGCAGCCGGGACAGGCGCGTGCGGCAGTAGCGCAGCGCCAGGGGGTGGACATGGGCGAGCAGGTCATGCGTGGCCTGCTCGTCCCCGTCCACGGCGCGGTGGACGAGCCCACCGACCGTCCCCTGGTCCGGGGGCGCATCGTCGTCACGCATCGGTCCATGGTGCCTTGCGGCCGTCCGATCCGTGGCTCCGTGCCCGTTGTTGTGCACCGAAGCGTTATGAGCAGGTGCGCCGGAACTCATCCCCTGCGCCCTCCCCTTCCGCTCGACCGACTCGTCCCCGAGGAACTCCACACCTCAAGGATGCGTCATCCGCGGCGAAACGAGCAGCGGGCACCCGGCGGGTCGCCTTGTCACCCCCGCTCACCTCGCGATAAGCGGGGATCGCCGACTTCCCGACGGGCCCTCTCGGACTCCCACGCACGGGGGCTCCCCAGGACCTAGCGGACCAGGCCCCACCGGAAGCCGAGCGCCACGGCGTGCGCCCGGTCCGAGGCGCCGAGCTTCTTGAAGAGCCGACGGGCGTGGGTCTTGACGGTGTCCTCGGAGAGGAACAGCTCGCGGCCGATCTCCGCGTTGGAGCGGCCGTGGCTCATGCCCTCCAGGACCTGGATCTCCCGCGCGGTGAGCGTGGGCGCGGCGCCCATCTCGGCCGAGCGCAGCCGGCGCGGGGCGAGCCGCCAGGTCGGGTCGGCGAGTGCCTGGGTCACGGTGGCGCGCAGCTCGGCGCGCGAGGCGTCCTTGTGCAGATAGCCGCGTGCGCCGGCGGCGACCGCGAGGGCCACGCCGTCCAGGTCCTCGGCGACGGTGAGCATGATGATGCGCGCGCCGGGGTCGGCGGACAGCAGCCGCCGTACCGTCTCGACGCCGCCCAGGCCGGGCATGCGCACGTCCATCAGAATCAGGTCCGAGCGGTCGGCACCCCAGCGGCGGAGGACTTCCTCGCCGTTGGCGGCCGTCGTCACGCGCTCGACGCCGGGCACGGTCGCGACCGCGCGGCGCAGCGCCTCTCGGGCAAGCGGGGAGTCGTCGCAGACGAGGACGGAAGTCATGGCCGTCCTCCGCAGCTGATGCGCGTCACGTTGAGCCTCCAGGCTGGTACGAAATCGTCACCTGTGCGGTCGACCGTCCCGGACGCCCGCCCGAGCACTTGTTCCTTCAACCGCCTCCGCACTCTCAACGATGGTCACTCGAAAGAGTTACGGGGCTGTGTGTCGTCTTCGGCACTCTACGTGAGGGGGCGGCCACGCAGCAGACATGCGGGTGGGACCCGCGCCGTTTCATCACAAGCGGTGCCCCATTCAGCCGCTTTTCTTCCACTTCGCTGGTGTCTGCGGCTAGATTCGCAATGAGTCATATTTTCATCTCCTTAGATCGTAGTTGTACGGTCGTGGACACCGTATCCACCCAGAACGGCTACAAGGGGTCACGCAATGGCAGATTTCTCCCGCCTTCCCGGACCGAACGCGGACCTGTGGGACTGGCAGCTCCTGGCTGCGTGCCGCGGGGTGGACAGCTCGCTCTTCTTCCATCCGGAAGGCGAACGCGGTGCGGCACGGAGTGCTCGCGAGAACTCGGCCAAGGAGGTCTGCATGAGGTGCCCGGTCCGCGCCGAGTGCGCGGCGCACGCGCTGGCGGTGCGTGAGCCGTACGGCGTCTGGGGCGGGCTGACCGAGGACGAGCGCGAAGAACTCATGGGACGGGCCCGCAACCGCCTGATGGCGGCGACGGCCTCGGCGTCGGCCGGCGGGGAGGCGGCCGCACCTCACTGAAGGAACGTTTCTCTGGACGAACGCGAAGCAAAGGCTCCCCGACGCGGTCAGCGCGTCGCCGACTGGCGCGCCCCCGCCCGGGCGAGCTGGTCCAGGGTGGCCGTCACCGCCGGCACCTGCGCCAGGTCGGGCAGCGTGAGCGCGACGATCTCCCGCCGCACGACCGGCTCCAGCGTGACCGTACGCACGCCCCGCGGCCGTACGGACTCGACGGCGAGCTGGGGCAGCACGGCCACACCGAGGCCCGCGCCGACCAGGCCGACCACCGCCGGGTAGTCGTCGGTCGCGAAGTCGATGCGCGGGGTGAATCCGGCCCCCTCGCACACCTCGACCAACTGGCCGCGACAGCGCGGACAGCCCGCGATCCAGGACTCCCGGGCCAGCTCCCCGATCGCCACGGATCCGACCCCTTCCGCCCGGGCGAGCCGGTGCCCCTCGGGGACCAGCGCCACCAGCCGGTCGGTCAGCAGCGGCCGTACGACGAGGTCGTCCCACTCCTCGGCACCGGCCGCGCCCTCGTAGCGGAAGGCGAGCGCCACGTCGCAGTCGCCCTCGCGCAGCAGCTCCACGGACTTCGGCGGCTCGGCCTCCTCCAGGAACACCCGGGTGCCGGGGTGCGCGGCGCGCAGCGCGGCCAGGGCGGTCGGTACGAGGGTGGAGCTGCCGCTGGGGAAGGAGACCAGCCGGACCCGCCCGGCGCGCAGCCCCGCGATCGCGGCGACCTCCTCCTCGGCCGCGGTGAGCCCGGCGATGATCCCGGCGGCGTGCCGCACCAGTGCCTCTCCGGCCTGGGTGAGCCGCATCTCGCGCCCGGTGCGCACGAGCAGCGGGGTGCCGACGGAGGACTCCAGGGCCTTCATCTGCTGGCTGACGGCGGGCTGGGTGCAGCCCAGCTCGCGCCCCGCGGCGGAGAAGGAACCGGTGGATGCCACGGCGCGCAGCACGCGGAGATGACGGGCCTCGATCACACCGCCGAGGATAAGCGACCCTTTGACCGGACGCCGAATAACGCGTAGCCGCTTTGATCGCGCATGACCTACCGTTCCGGCATGCACCCTTCCGCCATGAGGCTCCTGTCCGTCAACCTGGGACGCGCGAAGGCGGTGCCGTACACGGACCAGCCCGAGGGCGTCACCGGCATCGACAAGCGGCCGGCCGACGGGCCGGTGCGGGTGGCGGTGCCCGGGTCGGAGGGCTTCGGGGCGAGCGGCCTGGCCGGCGACACCGTCTGCGACACGCGGCACCACGGCGGCGACGAACAGGCGGTCTACGCGATGGCGCGCGAGGACCTGGACGACTGGGAGCGCACGCTGGGCCGCGAGCTGCCGAACGGCTCGTTCGGCGAGAACCTCACCACCACGGGCCTGGACCTCGCCGGGGCCCTGATCGGCGAGCGCTGGCGGGTCGGTCCCGAGGTACTCCTCGAGGTGACGTCCGGGCGCATCCCCTGCCGCACCTTCCAGGGCCACATGGGTGAACAGCGCTGGGTGAAGCGCTTCACGCAGAAGGGCGCGCCGGGCGCCTACTTCCGCGTCCTGGAGCCCGGTGAGATCCTCGCGGGCGACCCGGTGCGGATCGTGCACCGCCCCTCCCACGAGGTGACGGTGGCGCTGCAGTTCCGCGCGGTGACCACCCAGCGGGACCTGCTCCCCCGGCTGCTCGCGGCGGGCGAGGCGCTGCACCCGGAGGCGCTCGCGACGGCGCGGAAGTACGTGGCGCAGTACGGCGCCTGAGCGAAGCGGACGTGCTCGGTCCGCACCGGTGGTCGCGCGCCCTAACCTTGCGCCATGACAACGGCATTGATTACGGGCTCGACGGCGGGCCTCGGCGCCGCGTTCGCGCGGCGGCTGGCGGCCGACGGACACGACCTGGTGCTGGTGGCCCGTGACACCGAGCGGCTGCGCGGGCAGGCCACGGAGCTGCACGACCGGCACGGCATCGAGGCGGAGGTGCTGACGGCGGACCTGTCGGCGGACGCCGGCATCGAAGCGGTGGCCGCCCGGCTGTCGGACCCCAGGAACCCCGTCGACCTCCTGATCAACAATGCCGGTTTCGGCAACAAGGGCCGTTTCCTCGACGTCTCCATGGCCGACGAGCTGACCATGCTCAAGGTGCACTGCGAGGCGGTGCTCCGGCTGACCTCGGCGGCGGTGGCGGGCATGCGGGAGCGCGGCCGCGGCGGCGTCGTCAACGTGGCCTCGGTCGCCGCCTTCGTCCCGCGCGGCACCTACGGCGCCTCCAAGGCGTGGGTCGTCCAGTTCACCCAGGGCGTGGCCAAGGACCTGGCCGGCAGCGGCGTCCGCCTGATGGCCCTGGCCCCCGGTTTCGTGCGCACGGAGTTCCACGAGCGGGCCGGCATGGGCACGGACAACATCCCGAACTGGATGTGGCTGGACGCGGACAACGTCGTCGCGGCGGCCCTCGCCGACCTGTCCCGCGGCAAGTCCCTGTCGATCCCCGACCCCCGCTACAAGACCCTGATGGGCGCGGCGAAGCTGGTACCGCGGGGGCTGCTGGGCGGGATCACGTCGCGGACGGGGCGCAAGTACGGGCCGCAGTAGGGGACGCCGACCGGCTCGTCACCCGAACGTGTGGTCTATCCCCGTCTGCTCCTGGCGAGGCGCTGGTGCGACTTAGCGTCGGGTGGCTGCGCCCGCAGCGGGCGGGAGGTCGCAGGTTTCGTGAGGGAGAGGGCGGCATCGCGTGAACGCGGGCACTGGTGACGGGGACGAGCTGTTCGTCGACGGTTCCGACAGGGGGCGCACGGACAGGGTGAAGGCGGGCCGGGGGGCGGCGACCGGCGGGGGGACGGTGATGTTTTCCGACGCTCCCGGCGGTGGGAGTGGGCCGGCCCCGGCGGTCCCGGCCGGGGGCCGCCGTCCCGGTGCCGCCTCCGACGCCGCCGGTGCCAGGGCTGCCTCCGTCCCTCGCGCTCGGCCCACCCCGCGCCCCGGGCCCGACGGCGTCCCTGCCAAGTCCCGGAAGGCGCGGAAGGCGGGGCAGTGGGCGAAGGTCGCGCAGCGGATCGTGCCGGACGACCTCCAGCCCGAGGTGCTGCGCGTGGAGCTGACCGAGCTCGGGGACGCGTTCCGGGCGTACCAGCGGCGCCCGGAACCGGACCTCGCCGTCCTCGCCGAACTGCACGACCGCAAGGCCCGCGCCTTCGCCCGGTGGGCCGACGTCACCGGCGACACGTCCCTGCAGGAGGAGGCGGACCGGGCTGCGGCGGCCGCGCAGACCACCCGTGAGATGGACGCCAACCGGCACGGTGTCCCGGTGGGCGAAGACGGACCGCTGGTGGAGCGGTTGCTGACCCGAGGTCAGGGCGTCCACCTCCGCGATGTGCTGGAGCACGTCCGGGTCGGCTCCCCGCTCCCCGAGGCCGAGGCGCGGCTCGCGGTGCTGATGCTCACCCTGCGGGCCGCGCGCGCCGGTACCGGGAACGTGACCGGGCAGGATCTCGGCGGCTGGTTGCAGGGCGACGCCGAGCGGGTGCTCCAGGAGCTCGTCGACGTGGGCTGGCTGCTGCTGCCGGAGGACGTCACCGCCGACGACGCGCTGATGTCCCGGCCCGAGGAACCCGCCCAGATCACGGTGCCCACGCTGATTCCCACCCAGCCCCGCCCGTTCTTCTTCGGCAAGGTCACCCGGGCCCGGCTCTCGGGGTGGGCGCAGAAGGTGGTGGGCGACCGCAAGCTGCGGAAGAAGAAGGCGGGGACCCCCACCAGGCTCCTCGCGGTGTACACCGCGGCCCACAGCCGTCCCGACGGGCGCCTCGGAGGCGCCGGCGAGGACGGTGACGGGCTCGCGCTGGACACGGTGGCCGCTTTCTGCGGCCTGCGGCCCGAGGACGTCGCCGAGCACGCCGGACTGCTGGTCGCCGCGGGCTGGCTCGCGGAGGAAGTCGACACAGCCGGGGAGCGGCTGCGGGGACGGCTCGCCGAGCGGGTGCTGCCGCTGAGCGGGCTGCTGTGACCGCCCCCGGGTGACGCGACACCTTCATGTCGCCGGAGCAGCCCGGCCGCCTACGGTCCGACCACCCCGACAGCAGCCGTACCGACCGCTACAGCTGCCGCCGTAGGGCCGGAACGCCTGGTCGGCGCGGAAGCCTACGGTCTTGACGGCCGAGAAGTGTGCCCGCACCCGTTCCGGAAGGGCATCGGACGCGAGTACGTCGCGCCCTTCGGATCGATTGTGCCGCCGGGCGGCGATCTGCATGTTGCCCCAAATGGGGGTATACATGCCATATCAGTTCGAAGGGGCGCATCATGAGACGACATGGCGTGGTCGCCGCCCTCGCGGCAGTGGCCGCAGTGGTCGGTCCGGCCCTGGCCGGCTGCTCGACCGCGGACGACAGCTCTACCTCGGCCCCGTCCCAGGAGTCCCGGACCGAAGGGCAGCAGCAGGCGGAAGAGGACGGGGGCGCGGACCCGCAGGGTGGCCGGACGGAGACCGGGCAGGGCGAGCGCGACGACCTTCTTGCGTTCGAGGTCGACGACCGGTCGCAGGCCGGCTTCCGGGACATCTGGGTCACGTGGACGATCAAGAACCAGAGCTCGGAGAAGTCGAACTACAGCTGGGAGTGGGAAGCCGTCGACCCGGACGGAAAGCGCCTCTACAACTCGACCGAGTACGTCACCGACGTACAACCCGGTCAGACGGCGACGGGCGAGTCCCCGACCACACTGCGCACGCCGGACGTGAAGATCAACATCACCGGGTTCGAGCGGGCCAAGGCCTACTGACCGGGGTGGGTGAACGCGCGGTGCCCGGCCCCCCGCAGGGGACCGGGCACCGTTCGCTCAGCTCAGCTCAGCGCAGCGCTCAGTGGGCGTGGCCGTGGCCCGCCGCGGCCGGCTCTTCCTCTTCCTTCTTCTCGACGACCAGGGTCTCGGTCGTCAGCAGGAGGGAGGCGATGGAGGCGGCGTTCTCCAGGGCGGAGCGGGTGACCTTCACCGGGTCGATGACGCCGGCCTTGACCAGGTCGCCGTACTCACCGGTGGCGGCGTTGAAGCCCTGGCCCTTGTCGAGCTCGGCGACCTTGGAGGTGATGACGTAGCCCTCCAGGCCGGCGTTCTCGGCGATCCAGCGCAGCGGCTCGACGGCGGCGCGGCGGACGACCGCGACACCGGTGGCCTCGTCGCCGGTCTTGCCGAGGTTGCCCTCGAGCACCTTGACGGCGTGGACCAGCGCGGAGCCACCACCGGAGACGATGCCCTCCTCGACCGCGGCGCGGGTCGCGGAGATGGCGTCCTCCAGACGGTGCTTGCGCTCCTTCAGCTCCACCTCGGTGGCGGCGCCGACCTTGATCACGCACACGCCGCCGGCCAGCTTCGCGAGGCGCTCCTGGAGCTTCTCGCGGTCCCAGTCGGAGTCCGTGTTCTCGATCTCGGCCTTGATCTGGGCGATGCGGCCCTGGACCTCGTCGCGCTTGCCGGCACCGTCGACGATCGTGGTGTCGTCCTTGGTGACGGTGATGCGGCGGGCGGTGCCGAGCACCTCGAGGCCGACCTGGTCGAGCTTGAGGCCGACCTCCTCGGAGATGACCGTGGCGCCGGTGAGGACGGCCATGTCCTGCAGCATCGCCTTGCGGCGGTCGCCGAACCCGGGGGCCTTGACGGCCACCGCGTTGAACGTGCCGCGGATCTTGTTGACGACGAGGGTGGAGAGCGCCTCGCCCTCCAGGTCCTCGGCGATGATCAGCAGCGGCTTGGAGGCGTTGGCCTGGATGACCTTCTCCAGCAGCGGCAGCAGGTCCGCGATGGAGGAGATCTTGCCCTGGTTGATCAGGATGTACGGGTCGTCGAGGACGGCCTCCATGCGCTCCTGGTCCGTCACGAAGTACGGCGACAGGTAGCCCTTGTCGAAGGCCATGCCCTCGGTGAAGTCCAGCTCCAGACCGAAGGTGTTGGACTCCTCGACGGTGATGACACCGTCCTTGCCGACCTTGTCCATCGCCTCGGCGATCAGCTCGCCGACCTGCTGGTCCTGGGCGGACAGCGCGGCCACGGCGGCGATGTCGGACTTCTCGTCGATCGGGCGGGCGGTGGCGAGAAGGTCTTCCGACACGGCGGCGACGGCCGCGTCGATGCCCTTCTTCAGCAGCGCCGGGGAGGCACCGGCGGCGACGTTCTTCAGGCCCTCGCGCACGAGCGCCTGGGCGAGCACGGTGGCGGTGGTGGTGCCGTCACCCGCGATGTCGTTGGTCTTGGTCGCCACCTCCTTCACCAGCTGGGCGCCGAGGTTCTCGTACGGGTCCTCGACCTCGACCTCGCGGGCGATGGTGACGCCGTCGTTGGTGATGGTGGGAGCGCCGAACTTCTTGTCGATGACGACGTTGCGGCCCTTGGGGCCGATCGTCACCTTCACGGTGTCGGCGAGCTTGTTGACGCCGCGCTCGAGGGCGCGACGGGCGTCCTCGTCGAACTTCAGGATCTTCGCCATGGGAGCGTGAGCCCTCTTCCGGAAATCTTGGGGTTATACGGCAACTGCGCCCCCGACGCCCGGCTTTTTATGGTCGCGGGAGCCAGGGGCGCAGCTGGAAAGCAAGGTGCTTCGAAGTGAAGTGGTACTTCTACTTCTCGACGATCGCGAGCACGTCGCGGGCCGAGAGGACGAGGTACTCCTCGCCGTTGTACTTCACCTCGGTGCCGCCGTACTTGCTGTAGAGCACGACGTCGCCGACGCTGACGTCGAGCGGAAGGCGGTTGCCGTCCTCGAAGCGGCCCGGGCCGACGGCCAGGACGACGCCCTCCTGGGGCTTCTCCTTGGCGGTGTCCGGAATGACCAGGCCCGAAGCCGTGGTCTGCTCGGCGTCGAGCGGCTGGACCACGATGCGGTCCTCGAGCGGCTTGATGGCAACCTTGGAGCTGGTGGTCGTCACGATCCGACCTCCCCCTTCGGAGATCTCACGGGGTTAACTGTCTGAGGTGGCGACCAGGTGGATCCGTCGTCGCGGGTGCCGGACCTGCCCGTCGCGTAGTTGGCACTCTCCAGTGGGGAGTGCCAGACCCGAGACTATGACTGCGATTAGCACTCGGTCAAGCGGAGTGCCAATGCCGGCGGCGCGTCGGCGGGGATTTCGGGTGAACGCCGGTTGGCGGAAGGCACCCAGCGTCGGTGCCGGGCTCGCTGGGGGCTGCCGCCCCCAGGCCCCCGCTTCGGCCCTGAACGGGCCTCGTCCTCAAACGCCGGACGGGCTGCGACTACAGGTAGTCCTCCAAGTTGCCCACCCTCAGCCCCTGCTCCTCGATCGTCTCCAGCAAACGTTCCGTGCGGGGCGTCAGGTTCGTGGCCGTCGGGTGGTCCGGGTCCACGGCCACGATGTCGCCGGGGTGGAGGCGGTGGTCGCCGCGCGTGTAGGTGAGGGTGCCGTCGGCGTCGAGGGTGGCGCGCCACAGGACCAGGGCCGTGATGCCGCAGTCGGCGGCGGCGCGCAGGGTCGTGGTGTCGTACGCGCCGTGCGGCGGGCGGAAGAGGTGGGCGCGGACGCCGAAGCGGGACCTGAGCTTGGTCTGCTGGCCGCAGATCTCGGCGCGCTGGCCGGCGTACGGCAGGCCGCGCAGGGTGCGGTGGTCGAGGGTGTGGTTCTGCAGGCTCGCGCCGAACGGGCGCAGCCGGGCGAGGTCGCCGTAGGCCGGTCCGGCGACGGTGTCGGTGAGGAACAGGGTGACCGGGAGCCGCCGTTCCCGGATCAGGCCGGCGAAGGCGGGGTCGCGCTCGGCGCTGTCGTCGTAGGTGAGGAAGACGACCGGGTCGTCGGTGCGGACGTGGTCCACGACGGGCGGCAGGCGACGGCCCCGGTCGGCGTCCTGGGCGGGGTCCCCGGCCGCCGCAGCGTGCTCGGCGGGGGCTGCGGCGAGCCGGTCGCAGGCGGTGAGCGGGAACAGCAGGAGCAGCAGGAACAGCGGGAGCAGGAGGGCGGCCGGGGCGGCGCCGGGCAGGCGGGACCGCCCTCGCCTCACAGGTAGTCCTCCAGGCGGGCCACCGCGTATCCGTCGGCGGTGATCCGGTCCAGGAAGCGGCGGACCATGTCGGTCATGGTGCCGTCCCAGTCGTTCTCGCCCCGGAAGTGGGTGAGGACGATGTCGCCGGGGTGCAGGTCCTGGTCCCACTCGCGGTACTCCCAGTGGTCGACGTACACCTCCTCGCTCCAGATCGGGGCGTACTTGATCCCGCAGGACTTGGCGGCGCGCAGGGTGTCGCGGTTGTAGTTGCCGAAGGGCGGGCGGAAGAGGACGGGGCGCTTGCCGTAGCGCTTCTCCATCACGTCCTGCATGCCGCAGATCTCGTGCTTCTGCTCCGCGTAGGAGAGCGCGGGAAGGTAGGGGTGGCTCAGGGTGTGGTTGTTGAGGGTGATGCCGCGGGCCTGCATCTTCTTGAAGTAGCCGTAGTCGTCCTTGATCTCCTCGTCGGTGAGGAAGACGGTGTACGGGATCTTCAGCTCGCTCATCATCTTCAGGAACGCCGGGTCCTTCTCGGCGCCGTCGTCGATGGTGAGGAAGACGACCTTCTCCTTGGTGGGGACCGTGGTGAAGACCGGCGGGAGGCCGTCCTCCTCCTGGCCGTCGACCTCGAAGCCCTCGCGCGCCTTGATCTCCGGCTTCTTCTCGGGGGGCGCGGGGGCCGTCAGCGGGACCTTCTTCAGGTCCCAGCGCTTGGCGGCGGCGGCCAGGGCCGCCCGGGCCTCGCGAGCCTTCGCCGCGGCGTCGGCCGCGCGGGCCGGGGGTGCCTGCTGGCCGGGGGCGCCCCGCACGCTCTGGTCCGCTGCCTGCGCACAGCCGGCGGCGAGGGCGGCGACGGCGAGGACGGCGGTGGCACGAGAGGCACGGGACACGCGACGCGATGCCCGACTTTTGTCATTTTGTACGACTGCTCGCATGGTGCCGGATCCTCGCAGTCCCCCGCGGCCGAACCCGGCCCGACACCGCGCCGGAGGCACACCATCCACCGACTGGCCCACAATGACCCGGTGAACGACCTCGACTTCCTCCTCACCCCCGAAGGCCGCGCGCTCCTCGACGAGGTGCGCGACACCGACCCCGCCCGGGAGTTGGCGGTCGCCACCCGGCTGCGGCGCGCGCATCCCGCCGAGCTGGTGTCGGCGGCGCTCGGGCAGGCGCGGCTGCGGCAGCGCGCGGTGGCGAAGTTCGGGGCCGAGGACGCCGGGCGGATGTTCTTCACACCCAACGGGGTCGAGCAGTCCACGCGCGCGAGCGTGGCGGCGTACCGGGCGGAGTGCCTCCGGGCGCTCGGGGTGCGGTCCGTCGCCGACCTGTGCTGCGGGATCGGCGGCGACGCGCTCGCGTTCGCCCGTGCCGGGATCCGGGTCCTCGCCGTCGACCACGATCCGGTCACCGCCGCGGCGGCCCGCGCCAACGCCGACGCGCTCGGGCTCACCAACCTGATCGAGGTGCGCGAGGCCGACGTGACGGAGGTGGACACGGCCGGGTACGACGCCGTGTTCGTCGACCCCGCCCGGCGTTCCTCCAAGCGCGGCCGGATCTTCGACCCGGAGGCGTACTCCCCGCCCCTGTCCTGGGCCGTGTCCGCCGCCCTCGGGGCGCCGCTCGGCCTGCTGAAGATCGCGCCCGGCATTCCCCACGAGGCGATCCCCCCGGAGGCGACGGCCGAGTGGGTCTCGGACGGCGGGGACGTCAAGGAGGCCGTGCTGTGGTTCGGCCCGGACGTGACGCCGGGGGCGCGGCGGGCGACGCTGCTGCCCGCCGGGGCGGGGATCTACGCGACGCCCGCGACCATGCTGCCGGACCCCGAAGCCCGCCCGGTCGGGAGGTACCTGTACGAGCCGGACGGCGCCGTCATCCGGGCCCACCTGGTCGCCGAGGTGGCCGAGGACCTGGACGGCGGGCTGATCGACCCGACCATCGCCTACGTCACCGCCGACGAAGCGCACCGCACGCCGTACGCCACCGCCTACGAGATCACCGACCAGCTCCCGTTCAACGTCAAGAAGCTGAAGGCGCTGCTGCGGGAGCGCGGGGTCGGCACGCTGACGGTGAAGAAGCGGGGCTCGGCGGTCGGGCCGGAGGAGCTGCGGAAGAAGGTCAAACCCCAGGGGCCGAACGCCGCGACCGTGTTCCTGACGCGGGTCGCGGGGGCGCCGACGATGCTGATCGGGCGCCCGGCGCGTTAACCGGTCGCCTCCCGCGCCCGGCGCCGCAGGAGGGCGCGTTCGCGGGCGTTGCGGGTCAGGGAGGCGGCCCGTTCGAACTCCTCGCGGGCCTCCGCCGTGCGGTCCAGGCGGAGCAGGAGGTCGCCCCGGACGCTGGGGAGCAGGTGGTAGTCGCGCAGGGCCGGTTCCGCGGCGAGGGCGTCGACGAGGGCCAGGGCGGGGGCCGGGCCCTCGGCCATCGAGACGGCGACGGCGCGGTTGAGTTCGACGACCGGGGACGGGGTGCGGGCCGCGAGCAGGCCGTAGAGCGTGGCGATGCGCGGCCAGTCGGTCTCCTCGTAGGTGCGGGCCGTCGCGTGGCAGGCGGCGATCGCGGCCTGGAGGGCGTACGGGCCCGGCCCTCCGGCGCCGGTGGTGGCGTGGGCGTGGCCGAGGGCGGTGACGCCGCGGGTGATGAGCAGGCGGTTCCAGCGGTGGCGGTTCTGGTCCCGCAGCAGCACCGGCTCGCCGTCGGGGGCGGTGCGGGCGGCGGTGCGGGAGGACTGGAACTCCAGCAGCGCGGTCAGGCCGTGGACCTCGGGCTCCTTCGGCATCAGCGCGGACAGGACGCGGGCCAGGCGCAGGGCGTCCTCGCACAGGGCGGGGCGGAGCCAGTCGTCGCCCGCGGTGGCCGCGTAGCCCTCGTTGAAGATCAGGTAGATGACCTCCAGGACCGAGCCGAGGCGGGCCGCGCGGTCCGGTCCGTACGGCACCTCGAAGGCGACGTTCTTCCTGGCCAGGGTGCGTTTGGCGCGGACGATGCGCTGCGCGACCGTGGGTTCGGGTACGAGGCGGGCGCGGGCGATCTCCGGTGTGGTCAGGCCGCCGAGCAGGCGCAGGGTGAGGGCGATGCGGGCCTCGGCGGACAGCACCGGGTGGCAGGCGGTGAAGACCAGCCGCAGCAGGTCGTCGTCGATGTCCTCGGGGTCGGCGGGCTCCTCGGGCGGGGGCGCCGAGACGGGCAGGTCCCGGCCGATCTCGGCGAGCTTGCGGGCGTAGGTCTCCCGGCGCCGGATCAGGTCGACGGCGCGGCGGCGGGCGGTGGTCATGAGCCAGGCGCCCGGGTTGTCGGGCACGCCGTCCCTCGGCCACTGCTCCAGGGCGGCGACCAGGGCGTCCTGGGTGAGTTCCTCGGCGATGCCGACGTCCCGGACGAGTCGGGCGACGCCGGCGATCACGCGGGGCGACTCGAGCCGGAAGACGGTTTCGAAGGCCGCGGCGGGCTGTGCTTCCACAGCCCACCATGCAACACCCTCGGGGCGCCGGGACAAAGCGGAACCGGTGCCCCGCGTCGGCTCAGCCCTCCATCAGCTCGCGGACCTCGCAGGTCACCGTCCAGTAGTCCTCGTGCACCTTCAGGAACCGCTTGGTCCACTCGACCGCCTCGGCCAGGTCCTTGGCCTGGAGGAGGGAGTAGCCGCCGATGACCTCCTTGGTCTCGGTGAAGGGCCCGTCGGTGACGGAGAGCTGCCCGCCCTCGTAGTGGACGCGGGTGCCCTGGGCGGTCGGGGTCAGTCCGGCCGTGTCCAGCAGGACGCCGGCCTTGGTCATCTCCTCCATCAGCTGCTCCATCCGCTGGATCAGCTCGGGGCTGGGGCCGCCGGCGAGGGCGTCGGACTCCTCGATGCGGATGAGGGACAGGTAGCGGGGCATGGTGGCTCCTCGGGTTGATTCCGCTGCCGGGCTTCTCCCGGCCTCTCACCCTTGCGTCGAACGGGCCGGCCGCGGATCGACACACGCCGGGAAGATTTCCGGGATCTCTCTCAGCGCAGCGATTCCCACAGGTCGGCGGCGTCCGGCTGGTCGGCCACCACCCGGTTGGGGTCCGAGGGCGCGGGCAGCACCGGCATCGTCAGTGTGCGTACGTCGTCCGCGGCGAGGCCCCCGAGGCTGCGGCCCAGGTCCGTCAGCTCGCCCAGCGAGTCCAGGCCGGTGTCGGTGGTGAGGCTGCCGGTGAGCGCGTCGGCGACCTGGTAGAGCCTGGCGGGGTCGGTGAGCAGGTCGGTGGCGGAAACCTGCTCGAGGAGCGCCTTGACGAGCTTGTGCTGGAGCTCGATCCGGGCGAGGTCGCTGCCGCCCGCCAGTCCGTAGCGGGTGCGGGCCAGGCCGAGGGCCTCGGTGCCGTCCAGGTGGTGGGTGCCGGCGTCCAGGTGCAGGTGGCTCTTGTCGTCGTCGATGTCGACGTCCGTGGTGACGGTGACCCCGCCGAGCGCGTCCACCAGGTCGGCGAAGCCGGAGAAGTCGACCTCGACGTAGTGGTCCATGCGCACGCCGGTGAGCGACTCGACGGTCTTCACGGCACAGACCGGCCCGCCCAGTTCGTAGGCGGTGTTGAACATCGCGCCGCTCGCCGCCCTGGTCGTACCGCCGGACGGCAGCGGGCAGGAGGGCCGCTCTACGAGGGTGTCGCGCGGGATGCTGACGACGGTGGCGGCGGTGCGGCCCGCGTCGAGGTGGACGACCATGGCCGTGTCCGAGCGGGCTCCGCCGCTGTCGCCGCCGCCCAGCTCCTGGTTCTCCTCGCCGGTGCGCGAGTCGGAGCCGAGGACGAGGAGGTTCAGGGCGCCGGTGGGCACCGGGGAGGCGGACGGCGAGGCGGAGGGGACGGTGACGGGGCGGGCGGGGCGGTCGTCGCCGAGCGCGCCGTTGATGTCGACGCTCTTGATGTTGCCGTTCAGGTGCAGGTAGGCCCAGCCCGCCGCCCCGGCGCCGAGCAGCAGGGCGCCGGTCAGGGCCAGGCCGGCCGCCCTGAGCCCCTTCCGGCGGCCGTCCCGGCCGTCCTGCCCGCCCCGCGCCGCCATGCGTCAGCCCCCGCCCTGCCCGTCTCGTTCGGGTCCCCACCCGAATGCCCCGCCGGAAGGAACATAAGTCCGAATTATTGAAACTGGAACAGGTGGGTCGGGCTTCTGCGGAAATTCTCAGACTGGGGGCTTATCCGCTCATCCCGCGACGGCCTGGCCCTCCCGGGGCGGCGCCGTGCTGCTGCGCACCTCCAGGCTGGTGGCCAGCTCCACGCGGGTCGCCGTCGAGGAGCGGTCCTCCCGCCCGAGGTCCAGGACCAGCCGCGCCGCCGCCTCGGCCATCTCCATCAGCGGCTGCCGTACGGTCGTCAGCGGCGGCCCCACCCACCGGGCGACCGGCAGGTCGTCGAACCCGACCACGCTCAGGTCGTGCGGGATGCGCAGCCCCAGCTCACGCGCCGCCTCGTACAGGCCGAGCGCCTGGAGGTCGTTGCCGGCGAAGACGGCGGTCGGGCGGTCCGGGCGGCGCAGCAGTTCCAGGCCCTGCCGGTAGCCGGCCTCGTGGTGGAAGTCGCCGGTCACGATCAGGCCGGGGTCGACCGGCAGCCCCGCCGTCTCCAGGGCGGCCCGGTAGCCGTCGACGCGGGCGCGGCTGCACATCATGCGGGTGGGTCCGCTGATGGCGCCGATGCGGGTGTGTCCGAGGTCGACCAGGTGCCGGGTGGCGGCGAGGCCGCCCTGCCAGTTGGTGGCGCCGATGGACGGCACGTCGGCGCCCGGGTCGCCGGCCGGGTCCATCACCACGAACGGGATGGAGCGGCTGGTGAGCAGGGCACGCTGGGACTCGTCGAGGCCGGACAGGACCAGGATCACGCCGTGCGGGCGGCGGGCGGCGACCTGGTCGGCCCAGGTCCGGCCGGGCGTGAGGCGGCCCGCGCTCTCGGAGAGCACGACGCTGAGCCCGGCGTCCCTGGCCACGTTCTCCACGCCGCGGATGACCTCCATCGCCCAGGCGCTCTCCAGCTCGTGGAAGACCAGGTCGATCAGGGGCGAGCGGGTGGACTCGGCCCGCCTGCGCCGGTAGCCGTGGGCGCGCAGCAGCTCCTCGACGCGGGCACGGGTCGACGGGGCGACGTCGGCGCGGCCGTTGAGCACCTTCGAAACAGTCGGCGCCGACACACCGGCCTCGCGCGCGATCTCGGCGAGGGTCGCGGTCTGGGCGGACCGCTTTTGCGTCCGGGTTTCAGCGGGCTGCGGGGATGTCATGGCGGCGATCGTAACCCCATGAGGCCGCCTGGCGAAGGGGCCGACGAACCGAGACCCCTCGGAACATTCGACGTTGACGCCGAATCATTCGATCCGGCGGCCGCCGTCATCGTCGCTCCGGCCCGACACGACCGGCCCCACCGACTCCACCGACTCGAATCGCCAGCGGTGCACCGCCCGCGTCACCAGATTCCCGTCCGGTTCGGGCAGTTCCGGGAGTGCGGCGTCGTATGCGGCCTCCCACCAGGTGATGACGAGGACACGGTCCTGCGGGGCGCGCAGGGTCTCCCGGCGCAGCGGCCGCCGGGGCAGCTCCTGCCGCCGCGCCCAGGCCAGCAGCTCCCCGCCCCGGCCGGGCACGGCCCGCGCCTCCCACATCAGCGCGACGGTCACGAGTAGAGGTTCTCCTTGCTGACCTCATGCACGTGGTCGTGGTCGTGACCGTGGCCGTGGCCGTGGCCGTGCGGGTGGCCCTGGCCCGGCACGTGCGGCTCCGTCACCGGCAGGGAGGAGTCCGCGGAGAGGTCCCAGTCGGAGGCGGCCCGGTTCCGGGCGACCATCTCGGCGCCGAGCGCGGCGACCATCGCGCCGTTGTCCGTGCACAGCTTGGGGCGCGGTACCCGCAGCCGGATCCCGGCCGCCTCGCAGCGCTCTTGGGCCAGCGCCCGCAGGCGCGAGTTGGCGGCCACGCCGCCGCCGATCATCAGGTGGTCGACGCCCTCGTCCTTGCAGGCCCGCACCGCCTTGCGGGTCAGCACGTCCACGACCGCCTCCTGGAAGGACGCCGACACGTCGCGCACCGGCACCTCCTCCCCCGCCGCCCGCTTCGCCTCGATCCAGCGGGCCACGGCCGTCTTGAGTCCGGAGAAGGAGAAGTCGTACGCCGCGTCGCGCGGGCCGGTCAGCCCGCGCGGGAAGGCGATCGCGTTCGGGTCGCCCTCGCGCGCGTACCGGTCGATGACCGGACCGCCGGGGAAGCCCAGGTTGAGCACGCGGGCGATCTTGTCGAAGGCCTCGCCGGCCGCGTCGTCGATGGTGGCGCCGAGGGGGCGGACGTCCGAGGTGATGTCCGCGGACAGGAGCAGCGAGGAGTGCCCGCCGGAGACCAGCAGGGCCATCGTCGGCTCGGGCAGCGCGCCGTGTTCGAGCTGGTCGACGCAGATGTGCGAGGCGAGGTGGTTGACGCCGTACAGGGGCTTGCCGAGCGCGTAGGCGTACGCCTTCGCCGCCGAGACGCCGACCAGCAGGGCACCCGCGAGGCCGGGCCCGGCGGTGACGGCGATGCCGTCGAGGTCGCGCGCGCTCACCCCCGCCTCCTTCAGGGCGCGGTCGATCGTCGGCGCCATCGCCTCCAGGTGGGCGCGGCTGGCCACCTCCGGAACGACGCCGCCGAAGCGGGCGTGCTCGTCGACGCTGGACGCGACGGCGTCGGCCAGCAGGGTGGTGCCGCGCACGACACCGACGCCGGTCTCGTCGCAGGAGGTCTCGATCCCCAGGACGAGAGGCTCGTCGCGTGAGTCAGCCATGGTTGTCGGTTCCTCGTTCGGTTCCCGGTACGGAGGTGGACGGGTCGGTCAGGCGCATCACCAGGGCGTCCACGTTGCCCGGCTGGTAGTAGCCGCGTCTGAAGCCGATGGGCTCGAAGCCGAAGCGCTCGTACAGCCGCTGGGCGCGGGTGTTGTCCACCCGGCACTCCAGGAGCACCTCGGTGCACTCGAAGTCGGTCGCCGCGTGCAGCAGCTCGGTCAGCAGCCGCGCCCCGAGGCCGGTGCCCCAGTGGTCGCGGGCGACGGCGATGGTCTGCACGTCGGCCTGCTCGCCGGAGGTGACCAGGCCCGCGTAGCCGACGACGTGGGCGTCCTCCTCGGCGACCAGGTAGCGCCGGGTCGCCCCGGGCCCGCGCGCGTGCGCCAGCTCGGACCAGAACATCCCCCGCGACCAGGCGTCCTCGGGGAACAGCTCCCGCTCCATGCGCAGCACGGGGTCGATGTCCCACCAGCGCATCTCGCGCAGCGCGGCGGATGCGGACTCGGCAGTGGCTGGCTCGGTCACTTCGGGGTGACCACCTTGTAATTCTTGGGGACCTGGGCGTCCGGGCGGCGCAGATACAGCGGCCGGGGCGCGGGCAGCTCCTCCCCCGCCGCCAGCTTCTCGGCGGCCAGCCGGGCCAGGGCGGCGGCGGACACGTGCTCCGGCTCGTGCGCCCGCGGGAAGGTGTCCGGGTAGAGCAGCGCGCCCGCGCCGACGGCCGGGAGCCCGGCCACCTGGCCGGCGATGTCGGCGGGCCGGTCGACGGCCGGGTCGGTGAGCCGGGTGCGGGAGTCGGCGTACCGCGCCCAGTAGACCTCCTTGCGGCGGGCGTCGGTCGCCACCACGAAGGGGCCCTCCAGGTCGGCGGCGAACGCGAGGCCGTCCAGTGTGCACACGCCGTGCACGGGCACGCCGAGCGCGAGCCCGAAGGCGTCCGCGGTCATCAGGCCGACCCGCAGCCCCGTATACGGGCCGGGGCCGGTCCCGGCGACGACGGCGGTGACGGCGTCGAGCCGCAGACCGGCCTCCGCGAGCACCCGGTCCACGGCGGGCAGCAGCAGCTCACCGTGGCGGCGTGCGTCGACCTGGCTCGACGAGGCGATGACGTCCGTACCGTCGTGCAGCGCGACGGTCACGGCGGGCGTGGCGGTATCCAGAGCGAGCAAGAGCACGCAAACAGCCTACGGCGCCGCGGGGCCCGCGTCGGACGCCCTGTGGACAACCCGGGGACACCCACCGGGCCCGGAACGGCCACTCCGTGTCGCACAACGCAGCCATACGCTCACGTACTGCTACCGTCGCCCGGCGGGGTACGGCACGCAGGACGCACGAGTACGACGACGAGGTGGTCGCCAGTGGCAAGCAGAAGCGCCGGTATCGTCACCGGCCTCACCACGGCGGCCCTCGTGACCATCGGCGTCCTGGCCCACCAGGCCTCCGTCAGCGTCCCCGCCGGCCTCGGCCGGACCCACGCGACCACCAGCCCCGCCCCGGGCGCCGCCAAGGCACCGCGCGACCGGCGGCATCCGGACGCGCTGCCCGCCATGTCCGGACAGGGTGAACGGGTGGTGTACTCGGTGGACGACGACCGCGTGTGGCTGGTCGGCCCGGGGAACAAGGTGCGGCGCACCTTCGAGGTCACGCCCAGCACGGTCGATCCGGCACCGGGCGCCTACACGGTCACGTCCCGGTCCAACCGGGTCACCGGGTCCGACGGCATCCCGGTCGAGCACGTGGTGCGCTTCACCGGCGCCGAGGGCGTGGCCATCGGGTTCAGCGCGGCGGTCGACGGCTCGACGGCCGCGCCCGACCCGGACCGGCCCACCGGCGGCATCCGCGAGTCGCGCGCGGACGGCGACGCGATGTGGAAGTTCGCGACGATCGGACGGCAGGTCGTCGTCGTCCCCTGACGACGCCGCGCGGTACGTGCGGTACGTACGGTTCCGCGCGGGCGTCAGGCGGCCTCGCGGTGGCTCCGACGGTCCTGCCGGCCCTGCCCGCTCTGCCGGTCGCGGACCGGTCCGCGCGCCTCCGGCTCGGGGGCGCGGGGCGGCGTCGAGACCGCCGTCGCGGCGGCACAGGAGGCGAGCAGGTCACGCATCGACACCCTGGCGGGCGCGGGCGGCTGGTGGCTCGGACGGCCCTGCGGCTGGGCCTGGGACACGGACGACATGGGCGCCTCCTGAAGCTCGGGGGCGGGCGCAGTAAGGCATGCCTAACTACGAGCCGAGTACCATGTGACCACGCGCAAGACCCGGAACGCAATCTTTTGCCGACGCTTTGTCGGAAAATCCGGCGGGAGGACCGCGCCGGGCCGGTTTCAGCCGGCGAGGACGCTCACGTCGGCCGTGGCCCACCGCTCGCCCAGGCCGGTCACCGTCACGTGCCGCACCTCGTCCGTGGTGTCGCCGACGGCCCGGTCGATCCGGAGCCGCAGCCGGTCCTCGGTCAGCTCCTCGACCTTGCCCTCGCCCCACTCGACCACGATCACCGAGTCGGACAGGGACACGTCGAGGTCGAGGTCCTCCATCTCGTCGAGGCCGCCGGAGAGCCGGTAGGCGTCCACGTGGACGAGCGGCGGACCGTCACCGAGCGAGGGGTGCACGCGGGCGATCACGAAGGTCGGGGAGGTCACGGCGCCCCGCACGCCGAGCCCCTCGCCGAGACCGCGGGTCAGCGTCGTCTTGCCCGCGCCCAGCTCCCCGCTGAGCATCACCAGGTCACCGGCGCGCAGGAGCCCCGCGAGCCTGCGGCCCAGTTCCCGCATCCGCTCGGGCGAGGTGACGGTGATCTCGACGTCGGGCGCGGGCTCGGCGGCTCCGGCGGGCTCCGCCGGGATGTGCGGCTTTGCGGACTCTTCCATCGTCACTCACTCGCAGTAGTACACTTGTCACACCCCGCAAGGGGCCGGTCCGGGCTGGACCGCAGCCGGAAGGCTGGAAGCCGCTTCCTCTCAGGAAGAGGCGGAGTCACAGCCGTCCACGGTAGCCGTGAACGGGAACGCCCCTGCGCGGGCGAGCAGATCAGCGAGGCGGTCGGTGACGACTTCCGGGTGCTCCAGCATGACCAGGTGCCCGGCGTCCGGCACCAGTACCAACTCGGCGCCCGGCAAGAGGTCGGCGACCGCCTCGCTGTGCTCGCTCGGCGTCACCAGGTCCCGCACCCCGGCCAGCACCAGGACTGGGAGGCTTGCGAAGTGGGCGAGGGCCTCGGTCTTGTCGTGGTCGTTGAAGGCCGGGTAGTACTCGGCGACGACGTCGATCGGCGTCGACTCGATCATCCGCTCGGCGAACCGGGCCACGGCCGGGTCGACGTCCCGGGACGCGAACGAGTACCGCTTGATGATCCCCGCGAACAGGTCGGCCGTCGCCCGCCGCCCCTTCTCCACCAGCTCGGCCCGCTGCCCCAGCGCCCTGAGCACGCCCGGCAGCACCCGCCGCACCGCGTTGACCCCGGCCACCGGCAGCCCGAAGTTGACCTCGCCGAGCCGCCCGGACGACGTGCCGACGAGAGCGACGCCGACGACGCGCTCGCGGACCAGGTCCGGAAAGGCGTCGGCCAGCGCCATCACGGTCATGCCGCCCATGGAGTGGCCGACCAGCACGATCGGCCCCTCGGGCGCGGCCGCGTCGATGACGGCCTTGAGGTCGCGGCCCAGTTCGTCGATGCTGACCGGCCGGTCGTCCCGCGTCTGGGCCACGCCCCGCCCGGACCGGCCGTGGCTGCGCTGGTCCCAGTAGACGGTGCGGACGACGCCCCTGAGGGCCGCCCGCTGGAAGTGCCAGGAGTCCTGGTTGAGGCAGTAGCCGTGGCTGAAGACGACGGTGACGGGTGCGGGCGCCTTGCGGCCGAACAGCCGCCTGCGGCGCGGGGCGGGGTCGGCCCCGGCCTCCGGGCCGAGGCCGTCGACCTCGTCGACCTCGTCGACCTCGTAGTACAGCTCGGTGCCGTCCTCGGCGTACGCCTTGCCGGGCGTGCCGCGCAGTCCGCCGTAGGGGCCCGTCGAGTCGAGGGCGAGGCGGGCCCTCTGCCGCATCCCGCGGCCGACGGTGAGCCGTTCTATCGCCACGCCGGCCGCGGCGCCCGCCGCGACCACGCCTATCGCGACCCCGGCGATGCCGGTCGCCCGGCGCCAGCCGCCGGCGGCGGCCTCCGTGGCGGAGGCGACGGCCGCCGCGACGGCCTCCGCGTTGCTCTCGCTCACGTGCACCGCTCCTCTTCGCCGGGCCGTGCGGACGCCCGCCGGCCACTGATTCACCTGAACGCGCGGCCCGCGCGCGTCACTCGTCGACCGCTATGCGTTGACCGTCATGCGTCCAGTCGTCGACCGTCATTCGTTGACCGTCATTCGTTGACGTAGACGCGCGGGACTCGGCTTCCGATCCGGGTGACGATCTCGTACCCGATGGTGCCCGCCGCCTGGGCCCAGTCCTCGGCGGTGGGCTCGCCGCGGTCGCCCGGTCCGAACAGCACCGCCTCGGCGCCCGGCTCGGGCCGGTCCCCGCCCAGGTCGACGACGAACTGGTCCATCGCGATCCGCCCCGCGACCGTGCGCCACTTGCCGTCGACCAGCACGGGGCCGGTGGAGGAGGCGTGCCGGGGGATGCCGTCCGCGTAGCCGAGCGGGACGAGGCCGAGGGTGGTCTCGCCGGGGGTGGTGTAGTGGTGCCCGTAGCTGACGCCGTGGCCGCCGGGGACCTGCTTGACCAGCGCCAGCGAGGCGGCCAGCGTCATCACCGGGCGCAGCCCGAAGTCGGCCGGGGTGCCGATCTCGGGGCTCGGTGAGACGCCGTACATCGCGATGCCGGGCCGTACGAGGTCGAAGTGGGCGTCGGGGAGGGTGAGGGTGGCCGGCGAGTTGGCGATGTGCCGCACCTCGGGGCGCAGACCCTGCTGCTCGGCGTAGGCCGTCATCTCCCGGAAACGGGTGAGCTGGGCGGCGATGGAGGGGTGGCCGGGCTCGTCGGCGCAGGCGAAGTGGGACCAGAGGCCGGTGACCCTCAGCAGCCCCTCCTCCTCGGCCCGCAGCGCGGCCCCGACCAGCCGCTCCCAGTCCGCGCCGGGCTGGCAGCCGCCCCGCCCGAGCCCGGTGTCGGCCTTGAGCTGCACGCGCGCGGGCACCCCGGCCGCCCGTGCCGCCCCGGTGACCTCCTCCATGGCCCACATCGCGCTGACGGACACGTCGAGACGGGCCTCGACCGCCTCCCGCCAGGGCCCGCCGGGCGTCCACAGCCAGCACATGATCCGTACGTCGTCCGGCAGTCCGGGCTCCGCCGCGCGCAGGGCGAGGGCCTCCTGCGGGGTGGCGGTGCCGAGCCAGGTCGCACCGGCCGCGACGGCCGCGCGGGCGCAGGGGATCGCGCCGTGGCCGTAGGCGTCCGCCTTGACGACGGCCATGAGAGCCGCCCCGGGGGCCCGTTCGCGCAGTGCGCGTACGTTGGCCCGCAGGGCGGCCAGGTCGATCTCGGCCCGGGCGCGCAGTACCGCGTCCGCGTCCCGCCGAGCAGTTGTCTCGCTCATCGTGCCCCCAGTCTCTCAGAGCACCCGGCCACCCCGGCCGCACGGCGCCTGGCTGTGGCTATGGCCGTGGCCGTGGCCGTGGCCGTGGCTGTGGCTGTGGCTGTGGCTGTGGCTGTGGCTAGGGTTTCCGGCATGAGCATCATCGGGGTCGGGATCGATGTGGCCGAGGTCGAGCGGTTCGGGGCAGCGCTGGAGCGCACACCGGCCCTGGCGGGGCGGCTGTTCCTGGAGAGCGAGTTGCTGCTGCCCGGCGGGGAGCGCCGGGGCGTGGCCTCACTCGCCGCCCGGTTCGCGGCGAAGGAGGCGCTGGCCAAGGCGCTGGGCGCACCGGCGGGGCTGCTGTGGACGGACGCCGAGGTGTGGGTCGAGGCCGGCGGGCGGCCGCGGCTGCGGGTCACGGGGACGGTGGCCGGGCGGGCCGCGGAGCTGGGCGTGGCGTCGTGGCACGTGTCGCTGAGCCACGACGCGGGGATCGCGTCGGCGGTGGTGATCGCGGAGGGATAGGGGCGGGCGGGCCCCGGCCCCGGCCCCGGCCCCGGGGGTCAGCCGGCGGTCGGCCGGACCCGGATGTGCATGCGCTCGCCCTGCGCGCCGTACAGGGCGATCCACTCGACGGGCTGGTCCCCGGCGTTGGCGATGCCGTGCGGGACGCGGGTGTCGAACTCCGCCGTCTCCCCGGCCGTCAGGACGAGGTCGTGCTCGCCGAGGGCGAGGAGCAGGCGGCCGGAGAGCACGTAGAGCCACTCGTGGCCCTCGTGCGTCCCCTGCTCGGGGCGCGGTGTCCACTCCGTGCGCGGGGTGGCCGGGGCGGGGAGGATCTGCTTGTAGGCGTGCAGCCCGTCGTTGGGGTTCCGGGTGAGCGGGACCCAGGTCTGCCCGTGCCGGGTGAAGGGGCGGGGATGGACGCGGGGGTCGCCGGTGCGCGAGCCGACGAGTTCGTCCAGGGGCAGCCGGTGCGCGCGGGCCAGCGGCAGCAGGTGCCGCAGCCCCGGCTCGCGCTGCCCCGACTCCAGCCGGGACAGGGTGCTCACGGAGATGCCGGTGGCGGCGGCGAGCTGGGCCAGCGTGAGCCCGCGGGCCTGCCGGATGGCGCGCAGGCGGGCCCCGAGCGAGGTCATCACCTGTGCCGTCTCGTCGTCGCCGCCGCTCATGGGACCCACTGTCCCCCATCGCGGATTCCGGGGAGCGGCGGGCCGTGCGTGTTCCCGGCGTACGGGGAAGACTCGACGGCATGCGGACTGCGTACAGCGTGGAAACGGTCAGGAACGCCGAGCGGGAGCTGATGGCACGGCTGCCGGAGGGGGCGCTGATGCAACGGGCCGCGGCCGGGCTGGCCGCCGCCTGCGCCCGGGTGCTGGCCCGGGTGGCCGGGCGGGTCTACGGCAGCCGGGTGGTGCTGCTGGTCGGCAGCGGTGACAACGGCGGCGACGCCCTGTACGCGGGCGCGCGGCTGGCCCGGCGGGGCGCGGGCGTGACGGCGGTGCTGCTCGCGCCGGAGCGGGCGCACGGCGGCGGGCTGGCGGCGCTGCGGCGCGCGGGCGGACGGGTCGCGGAAGGCGGGGCCTCCGGTTCCGCCGAGGAGTTGATCGCGCGGGCCGATCTGGTCCTCGACGGCATCGTCGGGATCGGCGGCGCGGGCGGGCTGCGCAAGGAGGCCGTTCCGCTGGCGGACGCGGCCGCACGGTCCCGGGCCGCCGTCGTCGCCGTCGACCTGCCGAGCGGGGTCGACGCGGACACGGGCCGGGTGCGGGGGGACGTGGTCAGGGCCGACCTGACGGTGACGTTCGGGACGCACAAGCCGGGGCTGCTGATCGATCCGGCGCGGGAGTACGCGGGTTCGGTGCGGCTGGTGGGCATCGGTCTGCCGCTGCCCGGCGAGGCGGCCGAGCTGGAGGCGTTGCAGCACCCGGACGTGGCCCGGCTGCTGCCGGTCCCGGCGGGCGAGAGCGACAAGTACCGGCGCGGAGTGGTGGGCATCGCCGCCGGGTCGGCCCGTTACCCCGGCGCGGCCGTACTCGCCGTCGCGGGCGCGCTGCGGGGCGGGGCCGGGGCGGTGCGGTACGTCGGTCCGGCGGGGGACGCGGTGATCGCCCGTTTCCCGGAGACGCTCGTGTCCGACCAGGGGCCCGAGCGGGCCGGGCGGGTGCAGGCCTGGGTGGTCGGACCGGGTGCCGGTGACGACGCGGCGACCGTGGCCCAGGTGCTGGCGGCGGAGGTACCGGTGCTGATCGACGCGGACGGCCTGCGGCTGGCCGAGGCGGACGCGGTACGGGCGCGCACGGCACCGACGCTGATGACCCCGCACGCCGGGGAGGCGGCGGCGCTGCTCGGGGTGGGCCGGGAGGAGGTCGAGGCGGCCCGGCTGGCCTCGGTGCGCGAGCTGGCGGCGCGGTACGGGGCGACGGTGCTGCTGAAGGGCTCGACGACGCTGGTGGCCAGCGCGAAGGGCGGTCCCGTCCGGGTCAACGCGACGGGGACGTCGTGGCTCGCCACGGCCGGGAGCGGGGACGTGCTGTCCGGCCTGGCGGGGTCGCTGCTGGCGGCGGGCCTGTCGGCGGTGGACGCGGGGAGCGTGGGCGCGTACCTGCACGGTCTGGCGGGCCGCTTCGCCGCGGCGGGGGCCCCGGCGGGGGCGCACGACGTGGCGGCGGCGATCCCGCGGGCCTGGCGGGACGTGCGGGGGGAATGAGACCGCGGGGCCGGGTGCGGGCCTCGCCGGTACGGTGAGCACATGACCGCCGCACCGGCCCCGGACCCGGCCCTCCCGGACCCGGCCCTCCCGGACCTCGACGCGCTCCCCAAGGCGGAGTTCGCGTTCCCCGGTCCACTGCGCGACCGGCTCGTCGCCGCGATCCTCGACGGTTCGAAGACCGCGACGACGGGCCTGGTCGCCGACTACGAGCACGACGGCGATCCGCTGCCGCGGCCCGGGCACCGTGAGGTGGTCGTCGACTCGTCCGGCCGCCCGGTCGCGGTCATCGAGGTGACACAGGTGCGCGTCGTCCCGCTGGCCGAGGTGGACCTCGCCCACGCGGTCGACGAGGGCGAGGGACACACGAGCGTGGCCGAGTGGCGCGCGGACCACGAGCGGTTCTGGCACGGCGAGGAGATGCGCGCGGCACTGGGCGACCCGGGGTTCACGGTGGACGACGCGACACCGGCGGTCCTGGAACGCTTCCGGGTCGTCACCGTGCTGCCCGGTACCGCCGGCTGAGGGCCCCTCCGGGCCTACGCCTACTCCACCGTCACCGACTTCGCCAGGTTCCGCGGCTGGTCCACCTCGTTGCCGCGGGCCGTGGCCAGTTCGCAGGCGAAGACCTGCAACGGCACCGTGGCCACCAGGGGTTGCAGCAGCGTCGGGGTGGCCGGGATCCGGACGAGGTGGTCGGCGTAGGGGACGACCGCCTCGTCGCCCTCCTCGGCGATGACGATGGTGCGGGCGCCGCGGGCGCGGATCTCCTGGATGTTGGACACGATCTTGTCGTGCAGGATCGAGCGGCCGCGCGGGGACGGCACGACCACGACGACCGGCAGGTCCTCCTCGATCAGCGCGATCGGCCCGTGCTTCAGCTCGCCCGCCGCGAAGCCCTCGGCGTGCATGTACGCCAACTCCTTGAGCTTGAGGGCGCCTTCGAGGGCGACGGGGTGGCCGACGTGCCGGCCGAGGAAGAGCACCGTGTTCTTGTGGGCGAGGGAGCGGGCCAGTTCACGCACCGGGTCCATGGTCCCCAGGACCCGTTCGACGGCGCCGGAGATGCCGGACAGGTCGCGGACGACGTCGCCGATCTCGTCGCCGTACTTCGTGCCGCGCACCTGACCCAGGTAGAGGGCGACCAGGTAGCAGGCCACGAGCTGGGTGAGGAAGGCCTTGGTGGAGGCGACGGCGACCTCGGGGCCCGCGTGGGTGTAGAGCACGGCGTCGGACTCGCGGGGGATCGTCGAGCCGTTGGTGTTGCAGATCGCGAGGACCCTGGCGCCCTGTTCGCGGGCGTGGCGCAGGGCCATCAGGGTGTCCATGGTCTCGCCGGACTGGGAGATGGCGACGACCAGGGTCTGCTGGTCGAGGATCGGGTCCCGGTAGCGGAACTCGCTGGCCAGCTCCACCTCGCAGGGGATCCGCGTCCAGTGCTCGATGGCGTACTTGGCGATCAGCCCGGCGTGGAAGGCCGTACCGCAGGCGACGACGACGACCTTGTCGACCTCCCGCAGCACCCCCGGCGGGATGCGCACCTCGTCCAGGCTCAGCGTGCCCGAGCCGTCGATGCGGCCGAGCAGGGTGTCGGCGACGGCCTTGGGCTGCTCGGCGATCTCCTTGAGCATGAAGGAGGCGTAGCCGGCCTTCTCGGCGGCCGAGGCGTCCCAGTCGACGTGGTAGGAGCGGACGTCCGCCGGGGTGCCGTCGAAGCCGGTGACCCGTACGCCGTCCCGGCGCAGCTCGACGACCTGGTCCTGGCCCAGCTCGACGGCGTTGCGGGTGTGGGCGATGAAGGCCGCGACGTCCGAGGCGAGGAAGTACTCGCCCTCCCCCACGCCCACCACGAGCGGCGAGTTGCGGCGCGCGCCCACGACCACGTCCGGCGCGTCCGCGTGCACCGCGACCAGCGTGAACGCGCCCTCCAGCCGCCCGCACACCAGCCGCATCGCCTCGGCGAGGTCGGCACGGGCCGAGTACTCCTCGGCGAGCAGGTGGGCGACGACCTCGGTGTCGGTCTCGGACGGCAGTTCGTGGCCGCGCTCGGCCAGCTCGGCCCGCAGCGGTGCGAAGTTCTCGATGATGCCGTTGTGGACGACGGCCACCCGGCCCGCGTTGTCGAGGTGCGGGTGGGCGTTGGCGTCCGTGGGGCCGCCGTGGGTGGCCCAGCGGGTGTGGCCGATGCCGGTGGCGGCGGACGGCAGCGGGTGTTCGGACAGTTCCTTGTCGAGGTTGACGAGCTTGCCGGCCCGCTTGGCGGTGGCGAGGCCGCCGTCCGCGAGCACGGCGACGCCCGCCGAGTCGTATCCCCGGTATTCGAGCCGCTTCAGTCCGGCCATCACGACATCGAGTGCCGGCTGAGGCCCTACGTATCCCACGATTCCGCACATAAGCGGCAGCCTACGAGCAGGATCGGCCGCGCGGTGGCCGCAAAGCGGGCTTCCTGTGCCCGATATCGGAAATTCCCACCGGGGTACGAACGCCGTCCGCGGGCCGGAGGTCAGCCGAGCTTGGCGACCTGCGCGTCGACGACCTCGGCGGGGACCTCGAATTCCGCGCCGGTCATCATCGAGGAGAGGTTGACGGCGCCGAAGGTGGCGAGGGTGGCGCCCTTGCGGACCACGACGAGCTTCATGAGCCCGCTGCTGTCCCCGCCGGTGGCCACACCGATGTCGACGGTGAGCCCCTCGTCGCCGCCCTTGGGGGCGTCCGCCGCCTTCACTTCAGTGACCTGCATCTTGTCGCTGCCCACGGTGGCGACGAAGCCGCCCGCGCACTTCTCGACGGCCGCCTTCAGACCCGCCACCGCCTGCTCGGCGCCGCCGTCCGCGTAGGAGGCGACGTTCAGCAGGATCTTGTTGACGTCGATGTCGGTCATGTCCTGGCCGTCCGGGCCCTTGCTCTCGGAGGGCGACTCCGACTGCCCCTGCCAGGAGCGCTGGACGTCCGCCGCCGGCTCGCCCTGGGCCACCGCGCCCTGGACGTAGACGAGCGGCAGGCAGGCCTTGTCGTCCGCCGAGATCTGGTCCTTTGCCACCTGGTCGTCCGCCGACAGCTCGGTGGCGACCTCGCCGTTCTTGACGTCGGCCTGGGCCAGGGCGACCTTCTCCAGCTCGGCGGCGGTCAGCGCCTTGCCCGCCGGTGCGGACTCTTCGGCACCCTCCGCCGGGGCGGACTGCTCCGTCTTGGCCGTCTCCTCCCCGGCCGCGCCGTCGTCGTCGGACGACCCGCCGCAGGCGGTGGCGAGCAGGGCCAGGGCGGCGGCGGAGGCCGCGAGGGCGGTACGGCGGACAGCGGTCGAACTCACGGCGGCACTCACGGCGGCACTCTTTCGTCGGTTCACTTCGGGGGATGTCGACTCGCGTCGGAATCTGTCGAGTCACGTCGGGGCCGGTGATGAGATCCGGTCGACTTTGCCCGCACCTTACCTACGGCAATCGCACGTACGATCGAAACCGGCCAGCCGAGACCCGACCGTGATCTTGCCGGGGCGTGACGCACCCCACCTGCCGCCCCGTTCGTACTCCGTTAACAATGGACTGTGATCTCTCCGGTCCCCTCGATCCCCCGGAGCGCCCACCGGCAGCGGCCGGAGGCGACTCCCTACGTCGACCTCACCCGCCCCGAGTGGAGCGCGCTGCGCGACAAGACGCCGCTGCCGCTGACCGCCGAGGAGGTCGAGAAGCTGCGCGGCCTCGGCGACGTCATCGACCTCGACGAGGTGCGGGACATCTACCTCCCGCTGTCCCGGCTCCTCAACCTCTACGTCGGCGCCACCGACGGACTGCGCGGCGCGCTGAACACGTTCCTCGGCGAGCAGGGCTCCCAGTCCGGCACCCCCTTCGTCATAGGGGTCGCCGGTTCGGTGGCGGTGGGCAAGTCCACCGTCGCCCGCCTGCTCCAGGCGCTGCTGTCCCGCTGGCCCGAGCACCCGCGCGTGGAGCTGGTCACCACCGACGGCTTCCTGCTGCCGACGCGGGAGCTGGAGGCGCGCGGCCTGATGTCGCGGAAAGGTTTCCCCGAGTCGTACGACCGCCGGGCGCTCACCCGGTTCGTCGCCGACATCAAGGCGGGCAAGGCGGAGGTGACCGCCCCCGTCTACTCCCACCTCATCTACGACATCGTCCCGGACCAGCGGCTCGTCGTCCGCCGCCCCGACATCCTGATCGTCGAGGGCCTCAACGTGCTCCAGCCCGCGCTGCCCGGCAAGGACGGCCGCACCAGGGTCGGCCTCGCCGACTACTTCGACTTCAGCGTGTACGTCGACGCGCGCGCCGAGGACATCGAGCGCTGGTACCTCAACCGCTTCCGCAAGCTGCGCGCGACCGCCTTCCAGAACCCCTCCTCGTACTTCCGCAAGTACACGCAGGTCTCGGAGGAGGAGGCCCTCGACTACGCCCGCACCACCTGGCGGACCATCAACAAGCCCAACCTGGTGGAGAACGTGGCCCCCACCCGGGGCCGGGCCACCCTGGTGCTGCGCAAGGGCCCCGACCACAAGGTCCAGCGCCTGAGCCTGCGCAAGCTGTGAGGCGGGCGAGGCCGGCGGCGCGGGTGGGGCCGTCGGCGCGGGTGGGGCCGTCGGCGCGATAGAAATACCGGATGCTGCATCTGCGCCTGATCACTCCGGCCGACCGCACCGACGAGGTGGTCCGCCTGATCGACCGTACGGTCGGCACCACCCACCTCGTCGTCCTGCCGGGCGCCGCCCGTGAACCCGAGGGCGACGTCGTCATGTGCGACGTGGCCCGCGAGGCCGGGGACGAACTCATCAACGGCCTGCGGGCGTTGGGCATCGACAGCTGCGGCGCCATCACCGCCGAGAACATCGACCTGTCGTTGTCCGAGCGCGCCGACCAGGCCGAGCGGGACGCGCCCGGCGAGGCCGCCGACGCGGTGCTGTGGGAGCAGTTGGAGGAGGCGACGCACGAGGAGTCGACGCTCTCCATCACCTACGTCGCCTTCATCACGCTCGCCACGATGATCGCGGCCTGCGGTGTGGTCCTCGACAACGCGATCCTGATCGTGGGCGCGATGGCGGTCGGCCCGGAGTTCGGCCCGCTGGCCGGGATCTGCACGGCGATCGTCCAGCGGGCCCCGCGGCTCGCCCTGCGCTCGGCGATCGCCCTGCTGGTGGGCTTCGCCGTGGCGATGGCGGTGACGGTGGGCTTCAGCTGGATCATGGACGGCTTCGACCTCTTCAGCGAGGGCAAGCTGGAGGGCGACCGGCCCAACACCGGCTTCGTCTACGCCCCCGACGCCTTCTCCTTCGTGGTGGCGGTCCTGGCCGGCATCGCGGGCACGCTGTCCCTCACCTCGGCGAAGTCCGGCGCCCTGGTGGGCGTCGCCATCTCGGTCACCACGGTCCCGGCGGCCGCGAACGCCGCCGTCGCCCTGAGCTTCGGCGACACCGACCAGACGGTCGGCTCCACCGAACAACTCCTGCTCAACCTGGCAGGCATCGTGGTCGCCGGAACCCTGACCTTGCTGGCCCAGAAGGCACTCTGGTCAACCCAACGAGCCCGGATGAGCAAACCCACCTAGGGGCGCGGGGAACGGCGCGACCAGCCACAACGAACCCGCACCCCGCATCACACAGAACTCCCCACCCCGAACCCGGCATCAAGAACTAACCGAGCGCGGACTTCACAACGTCGGCCAACCGCCCCGCCACAGCCCGAGCCTGCTCGATATCCGCAGCCTCCACCATCACCCGCACAAGAGGCTCCGTCCCGGAGGAACGCAACAACACCCGCCCGGTGCTGCCAAGCTCCCGCTCCGCCTCGGACACCGCTGCGGCCAACTCGGCAGAGGTGCTCACCCTCGACTTGTCCACGTCCGGCACATTCACCAGCACCTGCGGCAGCCGCTCCATCACGGACGCGAGGTCCCGCAGCGTACGCCCGGTCTGCGCGACCCGCGCCGCCAGCATCAGGCCGGTCAGCGTGCCGTCACCCGTGGTGGCGTGGTCGAGGATGATGACGTGGCCGGACTGCTCGCCACCGAGGGCGTAGCCGTGCTCCTTCATCTCCTCCAGCACGTACCGGTCACCGACCCCGGTCTGCACGAACCGGATGCCCTCGCGCTCCATGGCGAGCTTGAAGCCAAGGTTGGACATGACGGTCGCGACGACGGTGTCCGAGCGCAGCGCCTCGCGCTCCCGCATCGCCAGGGACAGCACGGCGAGGATCTGGTCGCCGTCGACCTCCGCACCGGTGTGGTCCACGGCCAGGCAGCGGTCGGCGTCGCCGTCGTGGGCGATGCCCAGGTCGGCGCCGTGCTCGACCACGGCGGCCTTGAGCAGGTCGAGGTGGGTGGAGCCGCAGCCGTCGTTGATGTTGAGGCCGTCGGGCACCGCGCCGATGGTGACCAGTTCGGCACCGGCCCGCGCGAACGCCTCCGGCGAGACCCGGGAGGCCGCGCCGTGCGCCTCGTCGAGGACGATCTTCAGTCCGTCGAGGCGGTTCGGCAGGACCCCGACGAGGTGGGCGACGTACTGGTCGAGCCCCTCGTCGTAGTCCCGGACGCGGCCGACCCCGGCGCCGGTCGGGCGGTCCCAGGGGGCGCCGGTGCGGTGGTCGGCGTAGACGGACTCGATGCGGTCCTCCAGCTCGTCGGCGAGCTTGTGGCCGCCGCGGGCGAAGAACTTGATGCCGTTGTCGGGCATGGCGTTGTGGCTGGCGGACAGCATCACGCCGAGGTCGGCGCCGAGCGCGCCGGTGAGGTGGGCCACCGCGGGCGTCGGCAGCACGCCGACCCGCAGCACGTCCACACCGGCGCTGGCGAGGCCCGCGACCACCGCGGCCTCCAGGAACTCCCCGGAGGCGCGCGGGTCCCGGCCGACCACCGCGGTCGCCCGGTGCCCGGCGAAGGTGCCCGCCTCGGCCAGTACGTGCGCCGCGGCGACGGAGAGGCCCAGCGCCAGCTCGGCCGTCAGATCCGCGTTGGCGACGCCGCGCACGCCGTCCGTGCCGAAGAGTCGTCCCACTTGTCCTCCTGAGGAAACGTCAATTCCGGAAGCGGCTGCCGATGAGTCGGCCCACGCAGTCGGCTCCCGAAGACTCGGGCACGCATCGCCCGGCCAACGATCACATAAGCCTTAGAACGTCTTGTGCCGTTATACGCCCAACGGCAGGGATAAACGAATGCCCCGGCAGCACAGTGGCGTGCCGCCGGGGCGTTCGGAGTACAGCCGGACCAGCCGGTACGACTTAGCGCTTGCTGTACTGCGGGGCCTTGCGGGCCTTCTTCAGACCGGCCTTCTTGCGCTCGACCGCACGGTCGTCGCGCTTGAGGTAACCGGCCTTCTTGAGGGCGCCGCGGTTGTTGTCCACGTCGGCCTCGTTCAGCGCGCGGGCGACACCGAGACGGAGCGCACCGGCCTGACCGGAGACGCCGCCGCCGGAGATGCGGGCGATGACGTCGTAGCGGTTGTCCAGCTCGAGCACCTTGAAGGGCTCGTTGACTTCCTGCTGGTGCACCTTGTTCGGGAAGTAGTCCTCGAGCGTGCGCCCGTTGACCTTCCACTTGCCGGTGCCCGGGACGATCCGGACGCGGGCGATGGCGTTCTTGCGACGGCCCAGGCCGGCGGCCGGCTGCGGCTCGCCGAACGCGGAGGCCATCGACTCCGAGGTGTACTCGCCCTCGACGGGCACCTCGGACTCGGTGGTGTAGCTGTCGATGTCGATCTCTTCGAGCGGCTGCTCGGGAGTGGTCTCGGCCACGATGCTCCTCAGATTCTCTTCAGTCTTAAAGGGTGGCCGGAACTACTGCGCGACCTGGGTGATCTCGAACGGCTGCGGCTGCTGCGCGCCGTGCGGGTGCTGGTCACCCTTGTAGACCTTCAGCTTCGAGAGCATCTGACGGCCCAGGGAGTTCTTCGGGAGCATGCCCTTGATGGCCTTCTCGACGGCCTTCTCCGGGTTCTTGTCCAGGAGCTCGTCGTAGCGCACGGAGCGCAGACCGCCCGGGTAGCCGGAGTGGCGGTACGCCATCTTCTGGGTCCGCTTGTTGCCGGAGAGGTGCACCTTGTCGGCGTTGATGATGATGACGAAGTCACCGGTGTCGACGTGGGGCGCGTAGATCGGCTTGTGCTTGCCGCGCAGGATGGAGGCCGCAGTGGTGGCCAGACGACCCAGGACGACGTCCTGGGCGTCGATGACGTGCCACTGGCGCGTCACATCGCCGGGCTTGGGGCTGTACGTACGCACGGTTCGTAGCCTTCGCTTCTTCAGTGAGTGGTCCTGACATGGTCACCGAAGACGATCACGACAGCCCTGACCGCACCGCGGTGACGCATACCGCGTGCAGGTCGCTGGTCATCGGTCCCGGTGGACCGGTGTAAGGGCCCCTCACGTGAGAATGAGCAAGCCAATACACATACGACTGTGCAGAATACCCGGGCCCCGGCGGCCGGGTCAAAACGGGGCCGCCGGGGCGCGCTCCCGCTCCGGCGCACGCCCCGGCGGCACCCGCTCTCCGGCGCCCCTCGGACCGGTCCGGGCCTGCCGGGCGACGGTCACCGCGAGGACGCACAGCGTGAACGCGTCCCGGAAGGCACGCCGCCGCTCCCCCTCCAGCCAGGGCCAGGTCAGGCCGGGTGCCTGGGGCACCAGGGCGATCCAGAACCACACCCCGCGGGCCACCGACCCGGCGTACGGCAGCCCGGCGAGCAGCAGCGGCAGGGCGACCAGGAGGTAGTGGTCGTAGGACGGCCGGGAGACGAGGAACGCCGAGAGCATCAGTCCCGCGCCGGTCTCCGCGAGCCGCAGCGGACCGGGGTCGGCACGGCGCCAGCGCCGGTACGCGCAGAGCACCCCGGCGCAGGCCGCGGCCACCGCGAGCCCCTGCGCGAGCGCCGGCGGCACCCCGAGCCGGGGCAGAACGGCCGCCGGGGAGGCCTCGTAGAGCCGTACGAAGCCGTCGTCGCCGTGCAGCAGGAAGGGCAGGGTGCGGGTGAAGAAGCCCGCCGGGTCGGGCATCGCCAGCGCCGCCGCCGCGGAGGCCAGCGCGGGCACCAGGACGGCCGCGAGCAGCGCCCGCCACCGCCCGGCGAAGAGGAAGAGCAGGACGACGGGCGCGAGCAGCGGCTTGAGCGCCACGGCCGCCCCGATGACGGCCCCCGCCCCCGTCCAGCGCCCCCGGCTCGCCAGCAGCAGGGCCAGCGGCAGCGCCACCGCCGCGGTCACCGTCCAGTTGCCGAGCCGCACCAGGTGCCCGAACGGCGCGAAGCCCAGCGCGAGCCCGGTCAGCCCGAGGACCGCGAGCCTGCTGCCCAGCGGCACCCGGTGCAGGCGCAGCGCGCAGGCCCAGGCCAGCGTCAGCAGGACGGTCACCGCGCAGGGCACCAGGACCCGCAGCACGGCCCCGGGCAGCAGCGCCTGCGGGACGGCGGCCAGGACGGCGCTCGGCAGGTAGAGGAAGTGCGGATCGTCGTACGGGGAGCCGCCGGCCAGCCAGGTGCGGGCGGCCCGCACGACGATCGCGTTGTCCATCCCGCCGTCCGAGGTCGTCCGTGCCGCGTGCGCGGCGGACGCCGCCAGCACCGTCACGAGCACCGCCCACGGATGCCTTCCCGCCGGCCGCACCAACCACCCCGAGATGTCGCTTTTGCCCGTCCGCATGCACGGAACGCTAGGCCCTGCGGCCCCCAAGTCCCCGCACCAGCACGCCCTTCGGCCCGTCTAAGATGCGCCCCATGAGCTTTGGGCAGGGGGGACCTCAGTCGCAGTGGGATCCCTGGACACCGCAATCGCAGCAGTCGCAGTCCCAGCAGTCGCAGCAGCCGCAGTCCCAGCAGCCCTGGAACAGCGGGAGCAGTGACAACTCGCCGGACTGGGCTGCCCTCGCCGAGGCCTCCGAGGCCCGTGCCAAGCGGCGACGGCTGTTCCTCATCGGCGGCGGCGCGCTGGCCACCGTGGCGATAGCCGGTGCCGTCGCGGTGGCCGTGGTCTCGGCGAACGGCTCCGACCAGGCCTCCGACGGCGGTTCCTCCCAGCTCCCGACGACCGCGGAGATACCCAGCGCGACGGCCACCGAGCCGTCCTTCGCCCCGACCAGCGCCCCGCCGCCGCTGGACCCGAAGGACTTCGTCTCCAGCGTCAAGAAGGACAAGGCCCCGCTCAGCCCGGACCTGCTCTTCCCCGGGACCCAGCTGACCATGGGCGAGACGGTCTACAAGAAGGGCCCGACGGCCGACACCCGCACCTGCGGCTCCGCCGTCCAGGGCACCCTGCCGAAGGTCCTCGACGCCAACAAGTGCACGCGCCTGATCCGCGTCACCTACACCAACGGCGACACCGCCGTGACGGTCGGCGTGGCCGTCTTCGACACCGAGGCGCAGGCCGCGAAGGCCAAGAAGGACGCCGACAAGAAGAGCATCGTGCGCTCCCTGTCCGGCGGCGGCGTCAAGGCCTTCTGCACCGGCGCCGTCTGCCGCTCCACCACCAACTCCTACGGCCGTTACGCCTACTTCACGGTCGCCGGCTTCACCGGCGCCAAGGACGTCACGGAGAAGTCCACCGGCGTGTTCCGGGCCGGTGACGACCTGGCCGAGTTCGCCTTCCGGCAGATCCGCCGACGCGGTGAGGCCCAGGCGTCGGCGGCGGCGGAGGCGGGCTGACGGCCCGCCGCCCGCCCCGTCAGCAGCAGCCGGTTCCCGGCAGCGACCGCTTGTTGCGCGCCTCCTTGTTCCGGGCGGCCAGCAGCTCGTCGGCCGGGTAACCGACCTCCTCAAGCGTCAGCCCGTGCGGCCGTACGACGTGCACGGCCGAGTCCCGTACGCCCGCGGCGAGCACCTTGGCCGGCCACTCGGGCCCGCGGTGCCCGTCGCCGACGAACAGCAGCGCCCCGATCAGCGAGCGCACCATGTTGTGGCAGAAGGCGTCGGCCCGCACGGTGGCGGTGATGATCCCGTCGTCCTCCCCGCGCACCAGACTCAGCTCCTGCAACGTCCGGATGGTGGTCGCCCCCTCCCGCTTCTTGCAGTAGGCGGCGAAGTCGTGCTCGCCCAGCAGTCCGCGGGCGGCCTCGTTCATGGCGTCCACGTCGAGCGGCCAGTCGTGCCACAGCACGTGCCCGCGCAGCAGCGGGTCGACGCCGCCGGGATTGTCGGTGACCCGGTAGGCATAGCGCCGCCAGACCGCCGAGAACCGCGCGTTGAACCCGCTCGGCGCCTCCCTGAGCGCCCAGACCCGCACGTCCCTGGGCAGCCGACCCGCGAGCCGCTTGAGCAGCTTCACGTGGTGCTCGGCCCACACCTCGCGCGGCAGATCGACATGGGCGACCTGCCCCCGCGCGTGTACCCCGGAGTCGGTCCGCCCCGCCACGGTCAGCTCGTACGTCTCCCGCGACCGGGTGACCGTCCGCAACGCGTCCTCGATCTCCCCCTGCACGGTCCGCCGCCCCCCGGCCTGCTTGGCCCACCCGGAGAACTCGCTCCCGTCGTAGGAGAGATCGAGACGGACACGGACATGACCGGGCTGCACTTCGTCACTCACCCAGAAATCCTCTCACCCACACGAAAGCGGGCCCGCTCCTGGAAAGGAACGGGCCCGCCAACGCCCTGCTTTCAGGGGCGCGGGGAACTGCGCGACCAGCCACGACGAAAGCCGCAGCCGCAATCGCACAGCCCCCGGCAGAACGCTTACGCGTCCTTGGACTCCTCAGCCGCAGCCTCGTCGTCGCCCTTGGTCGTGTCGACCTTGGCCTCGGAAACCTCGGCGGAGCCCTCCGCGTCCTTGGCGGCACGCTTGGTCGCGGCCTCGGCCTCACCCGTGGCCTGCTGCGCCACGGTCAGCGCCTCGACCAGCTCGATGACGGCCATGGGCGCGTTGTCGCCACGACGGTTACCGATCTTGGTGATCCGGGTGTAGCCACCGGGACGGTTCTCGTAGCGCGGGCCGATCTCGGTGAAGAGCGTGTGGACGATGCTCTTGTCCGTGATCACCTGGAGCACCTGACGGCGGTTGTGAAGGTCGCCCTTCTTCGCCTTGGTGACCAGACGCTCGGCGTACGGACGCAGCTTGCGCGCCTTCGCCTCGGTGGTGGTGATCCGGCCGTGCTCGAAGAGGCTCTTCGCCAGGTTCGCGAGGAGCAGCTTCTCGTGCGCGGCACTGCCGCCCAGACGGGCACCCTTGGTGGGCTTCGGCATGGTGTTTCTCCTAGGTGTCTGCCCCGGCCGTATCAGGTACCGAAGTCAGTATCCGAGCAGGCGGTTGCCTGTCGAAGATCCGGACAGGGCCCCGAAGGGGCCCGTCCGGAAGGGGCGCGGGGAACTGCGCGACAAGCCACAGCGCACCCGCACCCGAGAACGGACCAGCTGGCCCGAGCTCTCAGTACTGCTCGGTCTCCACGAAGCCGGCGTCCGCGTCGTCGTCCGCGCCAAAAGCGTCCGCCGCAGCGGTCGGGTCGAACCCGGGAGGCGAGTCCTTCAGCGCCAGGCCCATGCCGGCCAGCTTGGCCTTGACCTCGTCGATCGACTTCGCACCGAAGTTGCGGATGTCGAGCAGGTCGGCCTCGGAACGGGCCACGAGCTCACCCACGGAGTGGATGCCCTCGCGCTTGAGGCAGTTGTACGACCGAACGGTGAGCTCCAGCTCCTCGATCGGCAGCGCCAGATCGGCGGCGAGCGCGGCGTCCGTCGGGGACGGACCCATGTCGATGCCCTCGGCGTCGATGTTCAGCTCGCGGGCGAGACCGAACAGCTCGACCAGGGTCTTGCCGGCCGACGCCATGGCGTCGCGCGGACGCATGGCCTGCTTGGTCTCGACGTCGACGATCAGCTTGTCGAAGTCGGTGCGCTGCTCGACACGCGTGGCCTCGACCTTGTACGTGACCTTGAGAACCGGCGAGTAGATCGAGTCGACCGGGATGCGCCCGATCTCCTGACCGACCTGCTTGTTCTGCACGGCGGAGACGTAGCCGCGACCGCGCTCGACGGTCAGCTCCATCTCCAGCTTGCCCTTGCCGTTGAGCGTGGCGAGGACGAGGTCGGGGTTGTGCACCTCGACACCGGCCGGGGGCGCGATGTCGGCGGCGGTGACCAGACCCGGGCCCTGCTTGCGCAGGTACATCACGACCGGCTCGTCGTGCTCCGAGGAGACGACCAGCTGCTTGATGTTGAGGATCAGGTCGGTGACGTCCTCCTTGACGCCCGGCACGGTGGTGAACTCGTGCAGGACACCGTCGATGCGGATGGACGTGACCGCCGCACCCGGAATCGAGGACAGGAGGGTCCGGCGCAGGGAGTTGCCGAGGGTGTAGCCGAAGCCCGGCTCCAGCGGCTCGATGACGAACCGGGAGCGGAACTCGTCGACGACCTCTTCGGTCAACGAGGGACGCTGAGCGATCAGCATGTGGTGATCCTTCAGTCAGGGGCGCCCGCTATTTGACGCCCGACCAGTACTGCAAGGGTACGGGCGATACGACCCGAAAGAGCCGTACCGCCCGGAAACCCTGGTGAAGCGTTGAAGCGATGCCGCGGTGAAGCGGGATCAGACGCGACGACGCTTCGGCGGACGGCACCCATTGTGCGGGGTGGGCGTGACGTCCTGGATGGAGCCGACCTCGAGGCCGGTCGCCTGCAGGGAGCGGATGGCGGTCTCACGACCGGAACCCGGGCCCTTGACGAAGACGTCGACCTTGCGCATGCCGTGCTCCTGCGCGCGGCGGGCAGCCGACTCGGCGGCCATCTGCGCGGCGAACGGCGTGGACTTCCGGGAGCCCTTGAAGCCGACGTGGCCGGCGGAGGCCCAGGAGATCACGTTGCCGGTCGGGTCCGTGATGGACACGATCGTGTTGTTGAACGTGCTCTTGATGTGCGCGTGGCCGTGAGCGACGTTCTTCTTTTCCTTGCGGCGCACCTTCTTGGCAGCGCCCTGACGTCCCTTGGGGGGCATGTCGTTCTCCTACGGGAGGTGGTCGGTCCTACAGCGAAGACCGCTGGACGGCGAAGTCCGCTGCGGACTACTTCTTGCCCGGCTTCTTCTTGCCGGCGATGGCGCGACGCGGGCCCTTGCGGGTGCGGGCGTTGGTGCTGGTGCGCTGACCGCGGACGGGCAGACCGCGACGGTGGCGCAGACCCTGGTAGGTGCCGATCTCGACCTTGCGGCGGATGTCGGCCTGCACCTCGCGACGGAGGTCACCCTCGGTCTTGATGTTGTTGTCGACGTACTCGCGGATCGCGACGAGCTGCTCCTCGGAGAGGTCCCGAACACGGGTGTTCGGGTCCACGCCGGTGGCGGCGAGCGTCTGCTGCGAGAGGGTCCGGCCGATGCCGAACACGTAGGTGAGGGCGATCTCGACGCGCTTTTCGCGCGGGATGTCAACACCGGAAACGCGTGCCATTCAATGGCTCCAGTTGATTGTCGGAGGTCTTCCACAGAACCGGTCCCCGGCCGCCGTATGAGGTACGTATCGGGTCCCCGGCCTCCGAACCGGGGGTGTCGGACGCCTGGGCGCCCGGGTCCTGCGTATGAACATGTTCAGCTCGCGTCGCGCGAAGTCATGCGAATCGCGGAGGGAACGGTCAGGCTTCAGCCCTGGCGCTGCTTGTGGCGCGGGTTGTCGCAGATGACCATGACCCGACCGTGACGGCGGATCACCCTGCACTTGTCGCAGATCTTCTTGACGCTCGGCTTGACCTTCATGGGTGTGAGGTTCTCCGGGTCAGTTGCCGGCGGACCCGCGTGCGGAACACGCGGGACGTGGGCAAGATCTACTTGTACCGGTAGACGATCCGGCCACGCGTCAGGTCGTACGGAGACAGCTCCACCACGACCCGGTCGTCAGGGAGGATGCGGATGTAGTGCATACGCATCTTGCCGCTGATGTGTGCCAGGACCTGGTGGCCGTTCTGGAGCTCGACCTTGAACATGGCGTTCGGAAGAGACTCGACGACAGTGCCCTCGATCTCGATGGCACCTTGCTTCTTGGCCACGCTTCGCCCTTCGAATCGACTACCTTGATCGACTCATCGCGCAACCCTCAAGACATGGGGGTGCACGGGAGCCGACGAGTCAGTCTACGTCAGCGAACCCGGAAAGGCGAAACGAGGAAGTCTGCCCCGGATGCGAGATCGTTATGCAAGGGGGTCGGGAGCAGCCGTGATCCCCAGCTCGGCCAGTTTGGCCCTGCCGCCGACCGATCCTTCACGCCCCTCTCGCGGGCTCGGCGCTAGGGGCGCCTCACAGGCTTCGAGCGGCTGCGCCCGCCTCCGACCGGCGGTCGTGGCTCGGGCCGGCGTCAGGCCAGCGGATCCGGCGCGGCCGTGATCCCCAGCTCGGCCAGCTTCGCCCTGCCGCCGACCGATCCTTCACGCCCCTCTCGCGGGCTCGGCGCCAGGGGCGCCTCACAGGCTTCGAGCGGCTGCGCCGGCCTCCGACCGGCGGTCGTGGCTCGGGCCCGGCGTCAGGCCAGCGGATCCGGTGCGGCCGTGATCCCCAGCTCGGCCAGCTTCGCCCTGCCGCCGTCGGGGGCCGTCAGGACCAGCGGGCCCTGTTCCGTCAGGGCCACCGAGTGCTCCCAGTGGGAGGACCAGGTGCCGTCCGTGGTGATGACCGTCCACTCGTCGGAGAGGACCTCGGTGCGGGGGGTGCCGAGGGAGACCATCGGCTCGATGGCGAGGCAGAAGCCGGGGACGAGCTTCGGGCCCTTGCCGCGGCGGCGGTCGACGTAGTTCAGCAGGTGCGGGTCCATGTGCATCTCGGTGCCGATGCCGTGGCCGCCGTAGTCCTCGATGATCCCGTACTTGCCGCCGCCGGGCTTGGGCTGGCGGCGGATGTAGGTCTCGACGGCGCGGGAGACGTCCACCAGGCGATTGCCCTGCTTCATGGCGGCGATGCCCGCCCACATCGACTCCTCGGTCACCCGGGACAGCTCGACCAGCTCCGGGGAGTGACCGGAGCCGACGAAGGCCGTGTAGGCGGCGTCGCCGTGCCAGCCGTCGATGATCGCGCCGCAGTCGATGGAGATGACGTCGCCGTCCTTGAGGACCACGTCGTCGGACGGGATGCCGTGGACGACGACTTCGTTCACCGAGGTGCAGATGGTGGCGGGGAAGCCGCCGTACCCGAGGAAGTTCGGCTTCGCGTCGTGCTCCGCGAGGACCTTGCGGGCGACCTGGTCCAGGTCCTTGGTCGTGGCGCCGGGCACGGCGGCCTCGCGGGTGGCCGCGTGGATGGCGGCGACGACCAGCCCCGCTTCGCGCATCTTGGCGATCTGCTCGGGGTTCTTGATCTGCACCATGGGGGCTGCGGCCTTTCTGGACGGGACTGGACCGGTACGGAGGAGGGGCGCGGGAGGGGAACGGTTCCCACGATACGGGGCGGAGCCCCCCACCCCACAGCACAGCCGCGGCCCCCTGAGCGAGGGACCGCGGCTGCAGCCGGGCGGAGTACTACTGGTCGCGCTTGAGCGCCTCCAGCGCGCGGCGGGTGACCTCGTCCACGGGGCCCGTCGCGGCGATGGTGGCGACCAGGCCCTGCGACTTGTAGTAGTCGATGATCGGCTCGGTCTGCGTGTGGTAGACCTCGAGCCGCTTGCGGACCGTCTCCTCGGAGTCGTCGTCCCGCTGGTACAGCTCGCCGCCGCAGACGTCGCAGACGCCTTCCTTCTTCGGCGGCGTGTACGTCACGTGGAAGACGTGGGCCGAGTCGTTGCGGCAGACGCGCCGGCCGGCGATCCGCTTGACGACCTCGTCCTCCGGGGCCTCCAGGTCCAGCACCGCGTCGAGCTTCATGTCCTCGGTCTCGAGCAGCTCGTCCAGCGCCTCGGCCTGGGAGACGTTGCGCGGGAAGCCGTCCAGCAGGAAGCCGCCCTCGGCGTCGGGCTGCTCCATGCGGTCCTTCGCCATGGCGATGGTGACCTCGTCCGGCACGAGATTGCCGGCGTCCATGTAGGACTTCGCGAGCTTGCCCAGTTCGGTCTGCTGGCTGATGTTCGCGCGGAACAGGTCGCCCGTGGAGATGTGCGGAATGTGCAGCGTCTCGGCAAGGCGGGTGGCCTGCGTTCCCTTTCCGGCACCCGGAGGCCCGACGAGGACGATTCGCATCAGCGGAGGAACCCTTCGTAATTGCGCTGCTGGAGCTGGCTCTCGATCTGCTTCACCGTCTCGAGACCGACACCCACGATGATCAGGATGCTGGTGCCGCCGAACGGGAAGTTCTGGTTTGCCCCGAAACCAGCCAACGCCATTGTCGGGACGAGAGCGATCAGACCCAAGTACAGCGAACCCGGCCAGGTGATCCGGTTGAGTACGTAGCTCAGATACTCAGCGGTCGGTCGGCCAGCCCGGATGCCCGGGATGAAGCCACCATACTTCTTCATGTTGTCCGCGACTTCCTCGGGGTTGAACGAGATGGCCACGTAGAAGAAGGCGAAGAAGACGATCAGGAAGAAGTACAGGATGATGTGCGGCGTCGCCGCGGTGTCCGCGAGGTTCTTCGTGATCCAGGTGGCCCAGCCCGCCGTCGAGTTCGAGAACTGGACGATCAGTGCCGGGATGTAGAGCAGCGACGAGGCGAAGATGACGGGGATGACACCCGCCTGGTTCACCTTGAGCGGGATGTACGTCGAGGTGCCGCCGTAGGAGCGGCGGCCGATCATGCGCTTCGCGTACTGCACGGGGATGCGGCGCTGGGCCTGCTCCACGAAGACCACCAGGCCGACCATGACCAGGCCGACGAGGATGACCGTGCCGAACTCGATCCAGCCGTCGGCCAGCTCGCCCTGCTTCTTGATGGCCCACAGGGCGGACGGGAAGGTCGCGGCGATCGAGATGAACATCAGGATCGACATGCCGTTGCCGATGCCGCGGTCGGTGATCAGCTCGCCGAGCCACATGACGACACAGGTACCGGCGGTCATGCAGATGACCATGACGACGGTGGTGAAGATCGCCTGGTCGGGCACGATCTGACCGGCGACGGTGCAGCCGGAGAAGAGGGCGCCGCTGCGGGCGGTGGCCACCAGGCCGGTGCCCTGCAGGATGGCGAGCGCGACGGTCAGGTAACGGGTGTACTGCGTGATCTTCGCCGTACCGGCCTGGCCCTCCTTCTTGAGGGCTTCCAGGCGCGGGATCACGACGGTCAGCAGCTGCAGAATGATGCTCGCCGTGATGTACGGCATGATGCCGAGCGCGAAGACCGTGATCTGCAGCAGGGCGCCACCGCTGAACATGTTGACCAGGCCGAAGAGGCCCTGGTTGCCGGACGCCTGGTCCACGCACTCCTGGACGTTCTTGTAGTCGACGCCTGGAATGGGAATGTGGGTACCGAGTCGGTACACCACGATGATGCCGAGCGTGAAGAGCAGCTTCTTGCGCAGGTCGGGCGTCTTGAACGCCCGGGCGAACGCGGTGAGCACGGTGCCTCCTGCGACCCCCGCGCTACTGCGTCAAGGGTGACGGTCTTGAGGTTCGACTGACGACTGATAAGTGGACGGCTAAGGGAATAACGTTGAACCGCCGTCAAGAGTGCCTCATGTGACGCACCCGTGAAAGAGGGCAGCGCAGGCCACCTTACCGGCGGGAGTACTCCCCTTGGAACGACCAACCGGGGATACCCCTTTTGTGGGGCATCCCCGGTCGGGATCGCTCATGTCATCGACACGTCCGAGTGGTTCAGACGAGCTCGGTGACGGTACCGCCGGCGGCGGTGATCTTCTCCTTGGCGGAGCCGGAGACGGCGTCGACCGTCACCTGCAGCGCCACCGAGATCTCGCCCTGGCCGAGGACCTTGACGAGGCTGTTCTTGCGAACGGCACCCTTGGCCACCAGGCCCTCGACGGTGACCTCGCCACCCTCGGGGTACAGCGCGGCCAGCTTGTCGAGGTTCACGACCTGGAACTCGGTCTTGAACGGGTTCTTGAAGCCCTTCAGCTTCGGAAGACGCATGTGGAGGGGCATCTGGCCACCCTCGAAGCGCTCCGGAACCTGGTAGCGAGCCTTCGTGCCCTTGGTACCACGACCGGCCGTCTTGCCCTTCGACGCCTCACCACGACCGACACGGGTCTTGGCGGTCTTGGCGCCGGGGGCCGGACGGAGGTTGTGGATCTTGAGCGGGTTGTTCTCCGCCATGATCAGTCGACCTCCTCGACCGTCACGAGGTGGCGGACGGTGTGCACCATGCCGCGGAACTCGGGGCGGTCCTCCTTGACGACCTGCGTGTTGATCCCCTTGAGACCAAGGGAGCGCAGGGTGTCACGGTGGTTCTGCTTGCTGCCGATGTAGGACTTGACCTGCGTAATCTTGAGCTGCGCCATGATTACGCACCCGCCCCGGCACGCGCACGGAGAAGGGCCGCGGGGGCGACGTCCTCGAGCGGCAGACCACGGCGGGCCGCGATCTCCTCGGGACGCTGCAGGCCCTTGAGGGCCTCCACGGTCGCGTGCACGATGTTGATCTGGTTGTCGGAGCCGAGCGACTTCGACAGCACGTCGTGGATACCGGCGCACTCGAGCACGGCGCGCACCGGACCACCGGCGATAACGCCGGTACCGGGGGACGCGGGCTTGAGCAGCACGACGCCGGCAGCCTTCTCACCCTGGATGGGGTGCGGGATGGTGCCCTGGATGCGGGGGACCTTGAAGAAGTGCTTCTTGGCCTCCTCAACACCCTTGGCGATGGCGGCCGGCACCTCCTTGGCCTTGCCGTATCCGACACCCACGGTGCCGTCACCGTCGCCCACCACGACCAGCGCGGTGAAGCTGAAGCGACGACCACCCTTCACAACCTTGGCGACGCGGTTGATCGCGACAACGCGCTCAACGTAAGCGGTCTTCTCGGCGGCACCTGCGCCACCGTCACGGCCCTTCCGGTCCCGCCGCTCGCCGCCACCGGCACCGCTGCCGCGGCGCTGGGGTCCAGCCATTGGAATTACCTCTCTCTGTTTCCGGCGCTGCACAGCGGCATAAGCCGCTGCCGCGACGGGCGGCTCAGAACTTCAGTCCGGCTTCGCGGGCCGCGTCCGCCAGGGCGGCGATGCGCCCGGCGTACTGGTTGCCACCACGGTCGAACACAACGGCCTCGACACCGGCGGCCTTGGCGCGCTCGGCGACCAGGGCGCCGACCTGCTGGGCCTGCGCGGACTTGTCGGCCTCGCCACCGCGGATCGAGGTGTCCAGGGTGGACGCCGACGCCAGGGTGTGACCCTTGATGTCGTCGATCACCTGGGCCACGATGTGGCGGTTCGAACGGGTAACGACCAGACGGGGACGCTCCGCCGTACCCGAGAGATTCTTGCGAATCCGGATGTGGCGGCGCTTGATCGCGGCGCGCTTGTAGGCGTCGCCCTTGAGGATCTTCTGTCCGTATGCCATGGCTTACTTACCCGCCTTTCCGACCTTGCGGCGGATGACTTCGCCCTCGTACTTGACGCCCTTGGCCTTGTACGGGTCGGGCTTGCGCAGCTTGCGGATGTTGGCCGCAACCTCGCCGACCTTCTGCTTGTCGATGCCCTCGACCGAGAAGTGGGTCGGGTTCTCCACCTTGAAGGTGATGCCCTCGGGGGCCTCGACCAGGATCGGGTGGCTGTAGCCGAGGGAGAACTCCAGGTTCGAACCCTTGGCGAGCACGCGGTAACCGACACCGCTGATCTCGAGCTTCTTCACGTAACCCTGGGTCACGCCGGTGATCATGTTCGCCACCAGCGTGCGGGACAGGCCGTGCAGGGCCTTGCTCTGACGCTCGTCGTTGGGGCGGGTGACGTTCAGCACGCCGTCCTCACCCTTGGCGATGTCGATCGGCGCCACGACGGTGTGGGTCAGCGAGCCCTTGGGGCCCTTGACCGCGACCGTACGGCCGTCGATGGTGACGTCCACGCCGGCGGGAACCGCGATGGGGAGCTTGCCGATGCGCGACATAGCTGTTTCCTCCGTTCCCTTCCGTTACCAGACGTAGGCGAGGACTTCTCCGCCTACGCCCTTCTTGCCGGCCTGCTGTCCAGTGAGGAGCCCGTGGGACGTGGAGATGATCGCCACGCCGAGGCCACCCAGCACCTTGGGCAGGTTGGTGGACTTCGCGTACACCCGGAGACCGGGCTTGGAGATCCGCTTGATGCCCGCGATGGAGCGCTCACGGTTCGGGCCGAACTTCAGCTCGAGGACGAGGTTCTTGCCGACCTCGGCGTCCTCGGTCTTCCAGCCGGTGATGAAGCCCTCCTGCTGGAGGATCTCCGCGATGTGAGACTTGATCTTGGACGCCGGCATCGTCACGGAGTCGTGGTACGCCGAGTTCGCGTTCCGCAGACGCGTAAGCATGTCTGCGATCGGATCAGTCATGGTCATGAATTGGCCTTCGGCCTCTCTCGCCGTGGTTTCCTGGTGCGCCATCCCTCTCCCCGATCCGAGACGGGACGGGTGCGGCGCGGTGGACCTACGGCGTAGTAAGTCGATTGGGGCGACAGACGCCCAACCCCGCAAGCCTAAGGCATGCGGAGCCGGGCCTCTGCCCACCCAGATACTTACCGAGAGTCTGAATAACCCGGAATTACCGGATTACCAGGAGCTCTTGGTCACGCCCGGCAGCTCGCCGCGGTGAGCCATCTCACGAAGGCACACGCGGCACAGGCCGAACTTGCGGTAGACGGAGTGCGGACGGCCGCAGCGCTGGCAGCGCGTGTAGCCGCGGACACCGAACTTGGGCTTGCGAGCAGCCTTGGCAATCAGAGCCTTCTTCGCCATCTCGCTCACGCCTCCTTGAAGGGGAAGCCGAGGTGACGGAGGAGCGCGCGGCCCTCGGCGTCGTTGGTCGCCGTGGTCACCACGGTGATGTCCATACCCCGGGTGCGGTCGATCTTGTCCTGGTCGATCTCGTGGAACATGACCTGCTCCGTGAGACCGAAGGTGTAGTTGCCACGGCCGTCGAACTGCTTGGGGGACAGACCGCGGAAGTCGCGGATGCGCGGCAGCGCGAGCGACAGGGTGCGGTCCAGGAACTCCCACATGCGGTCGCCACGGAGCGTGACGTGGGCACCGATCGGCTGACCCTCACGCAGCTTGAACTGCGCGATGGACTTGCGGGCCTTGGTGACGGCCGGCTTCTGACCGGTGATGGTGGTCAGGTCGCGGATCGCGCCCTCGATCAGCTTCGAGTCACGGGCGGCGTCGCCGACACCCATGTTGACCACGATCTTCACGAGGCCGGGGATCTGCATGACGTTCTCGTAGGAGAACTCCTCACGCAGCTTGCCCGCGATCTCCTCGCGGTACTTCGTCTTGAGACGCGGAGTGGTGGTGGTAGCCATCAGATGTCCTCACCCGTCCGCTTGGCAACGCGAACCTTGTTGCCCTCGTCGTCGAAGCGGTAACCGACGCGCGTGACGACCTTGTTGCCGTCCTTCTCCACGACCAGCTGGACGTTGGAGACGTGGATCGGGGCCTCGGTGGTCACGATGCCGCCGGCCTGCGAACCGCGAGCGGTCGGCCCGGCCTTGGTGTGCTTCTTGACCCGGTTGACACCCTCGACCAGGACGCGGTCCTCGCGGGGGAAGGCCGCGATGACCTTGCCCTGCTTGCCCTTGTCCTTACCGGTGATGACCTGGACCAGGTCGCCCTTCTTGATCTTCATGCTCACAGCACCTCCGGCGCGAGGGAGATGATCTTCATGAACTTCTTCTCGCGCAGCTCACGGCCCACCGGGCCGAAGATACGGGTGCCGCGAGGGTCGCCGTCGTTCTTCAGAATGACGGCGGCGTTCTCGTCGAAGCGGATGTACGAGCCGTCGGGACGGCGGCGCTCCTTGACGGTGCGAACGATGACCGCCTTGACGACGTCACCCTTCTTCACGTTGCCACCGGGGATCGCGTCCTTGACGGTGGCGACGATGACGTCACCGATACCCGCGTAGCGGCGGCCCGAGCCACCGAGCACACGGATGGTCAGGATTTCCTTCGCACCCGTGTTGTCGGCGACACGCAGCCGCGACTCCTGCTGGATCACGTCTATCTCCTGAATGTCTGCCGGTTCCCCGGGAGTCGGTCACCTCGGTGAACGACTCCCGGAGCCTGGCGGAACTGTCCTGCGAGGAATGCCCCGCAGGAGATTTCTTACTTGGCCTTCTCGAGGACCTCGACGACGCGCCAGCGCTTCGTCGCGGACAGCGGCCGGGTCTCCATGAGGAGGACGCGGTCGCCGACGCCCGCGGCGTTCTGCTCGTCGTGCGCCTTGAGCTTCTCGGTACGGCGGATGACCTTGCCGTACAGGGCGTGGGTCACGCGGTCCTCGACGGCGACGACGACGGTCTTGTCCATCTTGTCGCTGACGACCAGACCCTGGCGGGTCTTGCGGAAGCCGCGGGAGGCCTTCGTCTCTTCAGTCACGTTGCTCTCGCTCATCAGGCGCTCTCCACCGTCTCGATGCCCAGCTCGCGCTCACGCATCAGGGTGTAGATCCGGGCGATGTCCTTACGGACGGCCTTGAGCCGACCGTGGTTCTCGAGCTGGCCCGTCGCCGCCTGGAAGCGGAGGTTGAACAGCTCTTCCTTGGCCTCGCGGAGCTTCGCCAGAAGCTCCTCGTTGCCCAGCTCGCGCAGCTCGGACGCCTTGGTACCGGCCGACATCACGCTTCACCTGCCTCGCGCTTGACGATCCGGCACTTCATCGGCAGCTTGTGGGCCGCACGGGTCAGCGCCTCACGGGCGATCTTCTCGTTGGGGTAGGACAGCTCGAACATGACCCGGCCCGGGTGCACGTTCGCGATCCACCACTCGGGAGAACCCTTACCGGAACCCATGCGGGTCTCGGCCGGCTTCTTCGTGAGCGGGCGGTCCGGGTAGATGTTGATCCAGACCTTGCCGCCACGCTTGATGTGGCGGGTCATCGCGATACGGGCGGCCTCGATCTGGCGGTTGGTGACGTACGCCGGCGTGAGGGCCTGGATGCCGTACTCGCCGAACGCAACCGTCGTACCGCCCTTGGCCTGACCACGGCGCTTGGGGTGGTGCTGCTTGCGGTGCTTGACCCTGCGGGGGATCAGCATTTCGGTCAGGCCTCCGTTCCGCCGGTAGAAGAGGACGAGGCCTCGGCCGGAGCGGCAGCGGCGGGCGCCTCGGCCTTGGGGGCCTCGGCGGCCGGAGCCGACTGCTGCGGCTTGCGCCCACGACGCTCGCCACCGCGGCCACCGCGGGCCGGGCGGTCGGCGCCGCCACGGGCCGGGCGGTTGCCGGCACGGGCGGCGGCGTTCTCGGCGCGGACCTCGGCGATGTTCTTGACGTCGCCCTTGTAGATCCAGACCTTCACACCGATACGGCCGAAGGTCGTCTTGGCCTCGAAGAAGCCGTAGTCCACGTTCGCGCGGAGCGTGTGCAGGGGCACGCGGCCCTCGCGGTAGAACTCCGAGCGGGACATCTCGGCGCCACCGAGGCGGCCACCGCACTGGATCTTGATGCCCTTGGCGCCGGCCTTCATCGTGCCCTGCATGCTCTTGCGCATGGCACGGCGGAAGGAGACGCGGGAGGACAGCTGCTCGGCGACGGCCTGGGCGACCAGCTGAGCGTCGGTCTCGGGGTTCTTGACCTCGAGGATGTTCAGCTGGACCTGCTTGCCGGTGAGCTTCTCGAGCTGACCGCGGATCTTGTCGGCCTCCGCACCGCGGCGGCCGATGACGATGCCCGGACGAGCCGTGTGGATGTCCACGCGGACGCGGTCACGGGTGCGCTCGATCTCGACCTTGGAGATGCCGGCGCGCTCCATGCCGGACGTCAGCATCCGACGGATGGCGACGTCTTCCTTGACGTAGTCCTTGTACAGCTTGTCGGCGTACCAACGCGACTTGAAGTCGGTCGTGACACCGAGCCGGAACCCGTGCGGGTTTACCTTCTGGCCCATTACCGGGTTCCTTCCTTGCTGCTGACGACCACGGTGATGTGGCTGGTCCGCTTGCGGATCCGGTAGGCACGGCCCTGGGCGCGCGGCCGGAACCGCTTCAGGGTCGGACCCTCGTCGACGTACGCCTCGGAAATGACGAGGCTGTCGGCGTCGGTGTGGTCGTAGTTGTGCGCGGCGTTGGCGATGGCGCTGTCCAGCACCTTGCCGACCGGCACGCTCGCGGCCTGCGGGGCGAAACGCAGGACCGCCTGAGCCTCCGTGGCATCCATGCCACGGATGAGGTCCACCACGCGGCGGGCCTTCATGGGCGTGACGCGGATGTACCGCGCCTGGGCCCTGGCTTCCATGGTTGTCCCTTCAGTGTTTGTCATGATCATTCACACCCCGCTGACTAGCGGCGCTTCGACTTCCGGTCGTCCTTGACGTGACCCCGGAAGGTGCGCGTCGGCGAGAACTCGCCGAGCTTGTGGCCGACCATGGACTCGGTGACAAACACCGGGATGTGGGTCTTGCCGTTGTGCACCGCGATCGTGTGGCCGAGCATCGCCGGGACGATCATCGAGCGACGGGACCAGGTCTTGATGACGTTCTTGGAACCCGCTTCGTTCTGGACGTCCACCTTCTTGATCAGGTGGTCGTCGACGAAGGGTCCCTTCTTCAAGCTACGAGGCATCTCAACCCGTCCTTAGCGCTTCTTGTTCGTCTTGCGGCGGCGGACGATGTACTTGTTCGACGCCTTCTTGGGCGAACGAGTACGGCCTTCCTTCTTGCCCCACGGGGACACCGGGTGGCGACCACCCGAGGTACGGCCTTCGCCACCACCGTGCGGGTGGTCCACCGGGTTCATGACCACACCACGCACGGTCGGGCGAACGCCCAGCCAGCGCTTACGGCCCGCCTTGCCCCAGTTGATGTTGCTCTGCTCGGCGTTGCCGACCTCGCCGATCGTGGCGCGGCAGCGCTGGTCGACCAGGCGGATCTCTCCGGACGGCATGCGCAGGTGGGCCATCGAGCCCTCCTTCGCGAGCAGCTGCACGGAGGCACCGGCGGAGCGGGCGAACTTGGCGCCGCCACCGGGACGGAGCTCGATCGCGTGGATCGTGGTACCGACCGGGATGTTGCGGAGCGCCAGGTTGCTGCCCGGCTTGATGTCGGCCCCGGGACCGTTCTCGACGCGGTCGCCCTGCTGCAGGTTGCGCGGGGCGAGGATGTAGCGCTTCTCGCCGTCGGCGTAGTGCAGCAGCGCGATGCGCGCGGTGCGGTTGGGGTCGTACTCGATGTGCGCGACCTTCGCCGGCACGCCGTCCTTGTCGTGCCGACGGAAGTCGATGACACGGTAGGCGCGCTTGTGTCCGCCACCCTGGTGGCGAACGGTCACACGACCGGCGTTGTTACGGCCGCCCTTGCTGTGCAGGGGGCGGACCAGCGACTTCTCCGGCGTGGACCGCGTGACCTCGACGAAGTCGGCGACGCTGGAGCCGCGACGGCCCGGCGTAGTCGGCTTGTACTTGCGGATTCCCATTTCTCAGTCCTCGTCCGATTCCGGACGATCCGGACCCCCGTTAGGAGGTCGGACCGCCGAAGATGTCGATACGGTCGCCCTCGGCAAGGGTCACGATCGCGCGCTTGCTGTCGGCACGCTTGCCGAAGCCGGTGCGGGTCCGCTTGCGCTTGCCCTGGCGGTTGATCGTGTTGACCCCGGTGACCTTGACCGAGAAGACCGCCTGGACGGCCTCCTTGATCTGGGTTTTGTTGGAACCCGGGGCGACGACGAACGTGTACTTGTTGTCGTCGAGGAGCGCGTAGCTCTTCTCGGAGACGACCGGCTTCAGCAGCACGTCACGGGGGTCCGTGAACGACTTGCTGACCGGCGTGACGACGGTGTTCTTGCCCTCGGCCTCGTGGCGGCGCGCCTTGGCGACGCGCGCGGCCTTGGCGGCCTTGGCCGCCTTGGAGGCGATGCTCGGGTGACGCGTAGCCATCAGGCTTCGCTCCCTTCGGTGTCAGCGGCCTTGTGGGGGCCAGACACGAAGGACTCGAACGCGGCCTGGGTGAAGACCACGTCGTCCGAGACGAGAACGTCGTACGTGTTCAGCTGGCCCGGCTCCAGGATGTGGATCTGGGGCAGGTTGCGGGCGGACAGCCACGCGGCCTCGTCGGCGCGGTCGACGACCAGGAGCAGGTTCTTGCGCTCCGAGATCTTGCCGAACAGCGTCCGGGCGGCCTTCGTGGACGGGTTGTCGCCCTCGATGACGCCGGTGACGACGTGGATGCGGTCGTGGCGGGCCCGGTCGGTGAGGGCGTGGCGCAGGGCCGCGGCCTTCATCTTCTTCGGGGTCCGCTGCGAGTAGTCGCGCGGCTGCGGGCCGTGGACGACGCCACCGCCGGCGAACTGCGGCGCACGGGTCGAACCCTGACGGGCGCGGCCGGTGCCCTTCTGGCGGTACGGCTTCTTGCCGCCACCACGGACCTCGCCGCGACGCTTGGTCTTGTGCGTGCCCTGGCGGGCAGCGGCGTTCTGCGCGACGACGACCTGGTGGATCAGCGGGATGCTGATCTTCTCCACGCCGAAGATCTCCGCGGGGAGCTCGACGCTTCCGGTCTTCTCGCCGGCAGGCGAAAGGATGTCAACAGTGCTCATCGGTACCTCAGGCCCCCTTGGCCGCGGTGCGGACCAGGACGAGGCCGCCGTTCGGACCGGGAACCGCGCCCTTGATGAGCAGCAGACCCTTCTCCGCGTCAACGGCGTGGACGGTCAGGTTCTGGGTGGTGACCCGCTCGTTGCCCATGCGGCCCGCCATGCGGAGGCCCTTGAACACACGGCCCGGGGTGGCGCAGCCACCGATGGAGCCCGGCGAGCGGTGCTTGCGCTGGGTGCCGTGACCGGCGCCGAGGCCCTTGAAGTTGTGACGCTTCATGACACCGGCGAAGCCCTTGCCCTTGCTCTTGCCGGTGACGTCGACCTTCACGCCGGACTCGAAGACCTCGGCGGTGACTTCCTGACCGAGCGTGTACTCGGCGGCGTCGCCCGTGCGGATCTCGACGAGGTGGCGGCGGGGGGTGACGTCGGCCTTGGAGAAGTGGCCCTTGAGGGGCTTGTTCACCTTGCGCGGGTCGATCTCGCCGAACGCGATCTGGACGGACTCGTAGCCGTCGACGTCGTTCGTACGGACCTGGGTGACGACGTTGGGGCCGGCCTTGACGACGGTGACCGGAACAACACGGTTGTTCTCGTCCCACACCTGCGTCATGCCGAGCTTCTCGCCCAGGATGCCCTTGATCTGCTTGTTCATCTTCAGATCACCGGCCCTCAGAGCTTGATCTCGATGTCGACACCGGCCGGGAGGTCGAGTCGCATCAGAGAGTCAACGGTCTTGGGCGTCGGGTCGAGGATGTCGATCAGGCGCTTGTGCGTGCGCATCTCGAAGTGCTCGCGCGCGTCCTTGTACTTGTGCGGCGACTTGATGACGCAGTACACGTTCTTCTCAGTGGGCAGCGGCACCGGGCCCGCGACCGACGCACCAGTGCGGGTCACCGTCTCGACGATCTTCTTCGCCGAGGAGTCGATGACCTCGTGGTCGTAGGCCTTGAGCCGGATGCGGATCTTCTGTCCCGCCATGGCTACTCAGTAGTCCTGTCTCTCGTAACGCTCTGGACCCGGTGGTCCTTGTCCATTCCGCTCCCCCTCCGACCCACGCGGTCGGGCGTGTCGCACTCTCACTGACACAGATGTCCCTCTTCGGGACTTCCCTGCCTGGGAGTGCGGGCCCTTCCGGAACCGCGGGCCGGGGGCGAGAGGCCCACCGGGTGCCTGGTCTGCACCCCGCTGACGCTTCCCGGAAGATTCCCGTACGTCCGCCCCTACACCTCGCGATGTAATGCGTGGGACGACGAGTACTGTGGGACTCGCTTCCGGTCCTCCCGGCGGGAGGCGCGCAGCATCGGCACTCGACCGAGCAACCCCGCTAGTCTGCCATACGGGGCGCGGGGCTGGCCAATCGGGCGGAAGAGCGTACCCCGGGCCCCGCGGAGATCAAACCCGCACGCCGGTCCCGGCCTCAACCCCGGACCCCCACCCGGACCCAAGCCCTGCTGACCTGCCCGGTCCGCACGCACCCCGATGCCCACTCCTATATTGGCTGTCGCGTTCCCCGACGGACCCGACGCCTTCTCCCGGCCGTGCCCGTCGCCAGAATCCCGACACGACACGACGACGTCCGCCCGCCCGCCCGTGGTGGAGTCGATCATCGAGAAGTGGAGCATTCATGCGCGCCCGGAACATCGTCCTGGCCACCGCGACCGCACTGGCGGCGGTGGCGGCCCGCGACCTCGTCCAGAAGAAGCACGCACTGCTCCGGAACTTCCCGGTGGTCGGGCACGCGCGGTACCTGCTGGAGACGATAGGCCCGGAGCTGCGGCAGTACATCGTGACCTCCAACGACGAGGAGCGTCCGTTCAGCCGTGATCAGCGGAGCTGGATCTACGCGTCGTCGAAGGCGGAGAACAACTACTTCGGGTTCGGCACCGACAACGACGTCGAACACATGCAGGGGCACGCGTACCTGAAGCAGCGCACGTTCGCCGACATGCTGCCCGACCTGCACGACCCGCAGGCCCCACTGCCCTCGGCCAAGGTGCTGGGCGGCCCACGCGGGCGCGCCAAGGCGTTCCGGCCCGCGAGCGTGGTGAACATCTCGGCGATGAGTTTCGGCTCGCTCTCCGGCGCGGCGGTCACCGCGCTCAACGAAGGGGCGGCGCTGGCGGGCACGCTGCAGAACACGGGAGAGGGCGGCATCTCGCCGTACCACCGCAACGGCGGTGACCTCATTCTTCAGCTCGGTACGGCGTACTTCGGCTGCCGCGACGAGGACGGCGCCTTCAACCTCGACAAGCTGAAGGACGTGGTCGCCGGCGCCCCGGTCAAGGCGATAGAGATCAAGCTCTCCCAGGGCGCCAAGCCGGGCCTTGGCGGGATGCTGCCGGGCGAGAAGGTGACCCCGGAGATCGCCGAGATCCGCGGCATCCCGGTCGGCGAGGACTGCGCCTCCCCGTCCCGGCACACCGCCTTCGGCGACGTCGACTCGATGCTCGACTTCGTCGAACTGCTCGCCACCGAGACCGGTCTGCCGGTCGGGATCAAGAGCGCGGTGGGCGAGATGGGCTTCTGGCAGGAGCTGGCCACGCTGATGGCGCGTGGTGACCGTGGCGTCGACTTCGTGACCATCGACGGCGGCGAGGGCGGCACCGGGGCAGCGCCGCTGACCTTCTCCGACTCCGTGTCGCTGCCCTTCCGGATGGGCTTCTCCCGGGTCTACGGCACCTTCGCCGAGCTGGGACTGACCGACGAGCTGACCTTCATCGGCTCCGGCAAGCTCGGCCTGCCCGAGAACGCCGCGGTCGCCTTCGCTCTGGGTGCCGACATGATCAACGTGGCCCGCGAGGCGATGCTGTCGATCGGCTGCATCCAAGCGCAGAAGTGCCACACCGACAAGTGCCCCACCGGCATCGCCACGCAGAACAAGCGGCTGGCCCGCGGCATCGACCCGGCCTCGAAGGCCGTCCGGACCGCCGCCTACCTCACCACCCTGCGCAAGGAGCTGATGAAGCTCTCGGCGGCCGTCGGCGTCGCCCACCCGGCACTCATCACGGCCACCGACGTCGAGATCATGAACGGCGACTACGACGCCCGCTCCCTGCTCGGCGTCTACGGCTACAAGGACGGCTGGGGCGAGCTGGGCCCGCACCTCGCCGAGGAGATCACCGCACTGCTCGCCGCCGCGCCGGCCTCCGTACAGCCGCCGCTCGCCTGACGCGCCGCTGCGCGGCCGACGGGAGAGGATCCCAACGACTGGTCCGACGCGGAACACCCATGCGAGGCTCCGGCTTCGCGTGGGTGGCGACCGTCGGGGGTCAGCTCTGTGACGCGTAGGCCACGAAGTCCGCCCATGCCTCCGGCGTGAGCGCGAGTCGCGGGCCGGACGCGTTCTTGGAGTCCCGGACGTGGACGGTGGTGGGGGTGGGGGCGACTTCGATGCAGTCGCCGGGTTCGTTGCTGCTGCTGTAGCTGCTCTTGAACCAGTGGAGTTCGGCGGTGCTCATAGTCTCCCCAGTGCTTGCTCGATGAAGGCCTGCGACTCCCTCGGAGTGAGGGCCTGCGCCCGGATCATGCCATAGCGCAGTTCAAGGATCCGGAGGTCTTTGGGGTCCGAGACCGGGCGGCCGTTGAACGCGCCGTCGGAACGTCCGATCGCCGTGCCGTCGGCGAACTTCAGCACCTCGACCAGGCCCGCCGCCCCGGCGTGCTCCTCACGGTCGGTCGGCATGACCTGGAACGTGACGTTCCTCAACTTCGATACCTCCAAGAGGTGTTCGAGTTGCCGACGCAGCACCATCTTCCCACCGTAGGGGCGTTCAAGCGTCACCTGTTCCTGGACGAAGCTGAGCGTCGGGGCGTGGTCGCGGTCGAAGACGGCCTTTCGAGCCATGCGCGCTGCGGCTTCCCGCTCCACGACATCTTCTGCGAGCGCGGGCTGCCTCATGTCGTACATCGCTCGCGCATACTCCAGGGTCTGCAAGAGGCCGTGGATGTTGTGGTTGCTGTACAGCAGCATCTCCACCGCCCGCCCTTCCAGGTCTGCCAGCTCCCGGATCTTCTTCGGGTAGCGGGCCTTCCTCATGTCCTCCATGAAGGCGCTCAGATGCCCCTGCGCCTTCAGGAGCTGGTCCGCCCGGTCCAGGTACTCGGGCCGGGGGATGCGGGCCCCGCGTTCGATCTTGCGGACCATGTCCTCGCCGTATCCGAGGGACTCCGCCAGCTCGGACACACTCACCCCGGCCGACTCCCGGCAGACCCTGAGCAGTCGGCCCACCGCCTGCACCACCGGCTCGACCTCGTCGCCCGGCTCGACGTCCCAGCCCGCCTCGTCGACACCCTTGTCCACGGCTCCTCCTCCGGCGCGTACGCGTACTCGTACTCGTGACAACGCCCGGGACAGCCGAGACAGCCGAGACAAAAGCCGGGACAGTGACGGTACGTACAGGCGTTGTCGCTCATCCACGGAAGCAGGTTCCGCCACGCTGAGTGACGTGAACCAGGAAATCAGTGAGCCTTCGCACCGCCTCACCGGCCTCGTCCGCAACTTCGGCCTCCAGTTGTCACCGACACCTCGCGGCGCCCGTCTCGCCCGGCTGCTGGCAACCGAGCAACTGCGCCTGTGGGGGCTTCCGACGCACCCGGCGGAACTCGTCGTCGCGGAGCTGGCCGCCAACGCCGCCACGCATGGCCGGGTCTCCGGCCGGGACTTCCGGCTGCTGATGTACGTCGTCGGCGACACCCTCCGCATCGAGGTCACCGACACGCGCGGTGACCGGATGCCGTGCCCGCGGCAGGCCGCCACCGACGACGCCGAGTCCGAGTCCGGCCGCGGCCTGCTGCTCGTGGAAGCCCTCGCCGACCGCTGGGGAGTCGTCCCCGGCCCGCCTCCGCGCAAGACCATCTGGGCCGAGGTGGGGACCGACCCCGCCGAATCACCGCCCCTCGCCCCGCACCCGCCCCGGTGACCGGCGCGAGGCGTCGGAATCCCCGGGCCCGCCGATCCCCAGCCACCCTTGGCGTGCACCTGGTGTGCGCCGACGCCCGCCTCGCGGACCTCCCGGACGGAGCATGTCCGTCGCAGGCATCGCCGACGAGTTATTCGCGCCTTCAACGCAGGAGCCAGACGAGCTGCCCCGGCTCCTCGAACGAACCGCGCTCACATACCAAGCCCGTCCGACCGCGTGATGAACGCGTACTGACCGCCGCTTGAGCGCGAGAAGGACACCAGCCCGTACCCACCACTTCCCGTTCCTGTCGTGGTCGAACGTGCGGTTTGTCCGAGCGGTGGCCGGATCTGGTCTGAGTACGCGTACTCAGCCGTCATGGTGGCCGATACCGATGCTGCCGCTGGTGACGGGTCGATACCTTCTGTTTCGATCACCGTTCTCGGTGGTCGTGCGTGCTACCAACTCAACGGCGAAGGGCAGGGGGGCCACGCATGGCGTGGGAGGAGTGGGAACAGCTCAAGGCCGCGGCGGCCGAGCGGCAGGGCACACACATGGAACTGAACCAGCTGGCGGCGAATCGGTCCGGCAGCAAGAGTGAGCTCATTTCCAACAAGGCGGCCTGGACAAAGCTCGGTACGGACGTCGGCTCCCTGCGTGAGGACATCGGCAAGGCGACGACGAAGCCCAGGACGGCCAAACAGGCCTCGGCAGCGGCGCCGGCTGCCTCACGGCTGCCGCTCAGAAGGAGATTCACGGGTCCTGGGTGACCTATGTGGAACGCGTCAGCGGACGCTGCGAAAAGTTCTCGGGCCTGCTAGGCCGAGATCGCCAGGCTCGGGGTGACGTACGCGGACACGCCGACTGTCGGCGGCCAGGACGACAAGGGGCGGTAACCACACGTCATGGACCTCGCGACCCTCAAGGCTCTCAAGCCCACCGAGTACTCCGAAGCGGCCGACGGGTACCGCAGCACCTCCGACATGGCGAGCGCGGCCAAGGACCGCATCGACACTCAGATCGCGGTGGCCTTGAGAAGCCATCTGAAGGGAAAGGCCGCCACGGCAGCGGGCACGCAGCTGGGAGAACTGAGCCAGAACTTCCACTACGTCCAAGTACAGTGCAGCCTCGTCAGCACCGCCCTCGAAGCGTTCTCCTACGAGACGGAAGCGGCCAAGCGGAAACTCGACACGGCCCTGGCGAACGCCAAGGCGGCGAACCTCACCGTGAACTCCGACGGGTCGGTCACCTACCCGCCCGGCGGCCAGAAGGGCGAGGACGGCAAAACCCCCGAGGGCGGCACGGTCGGCGGCCTGACCGACGATACAGCCTCCGCCATCGGCAGGCAGGCCGCCAACTTCGACCCCAACCCCCACCACCGCCTCGCCCAGGACTGCGCCGACCTGATCGCCACCGCCCTCAAGGAAGCCACGGAAGCCGACGACAAATGGGCACCGAAGCTGCGCGCGCTCAAAGCGGACGACGACCTCACCGTCTCCAGCGGGGACTGGGTCGATGTAAAGGAAGACACCGCTGGTGTCCTCAAGGGAGCGGGCGACTACCTGGGCTCGTTCGGGGAACCGCCCAAGCAGGCGACGCCCGAGGAGAATGCCAACTGGTGGCATGGACTCACCGAAGATCAGCGAGCTGCCTATATCTCTGTGCATCCCGAGTCGATCGGGTCGATGGACGGGCTTCCTGCTCCCGTGCGCGACGAGGCGAATCGGACCGTATTGGCCGAGGCCCGTGGCGTCGCGCAGACCAAGCTGGATTCCTGGATGGCGAAGGAGCCCGTACCAGCCTACGTCGAGCGTGAGGTCATCAACGCCCAGACCGGTGAGCGATGGACGGCAAGGGTTCCCACCGAGGAATGGCGTGAGTGGGAGAAGCAGCGAAAAGAACTGCAAGGCCCCCTCGATGGCATGGACGCGATCCAGGACCGATTCGACGCGACCGGCACGAGAGGCTTGCCTGAGGCTTACCTCCTAGGATTCAGCGCCGAGGAGGACGGCCGCGCGATCGTCGCCAACGGAAACCCCGACACTGCGGATCACACAGCAGTCTACGTTCCGGGTACGGAGTCAGACCTGGGAAGTATCGGAGGGAACGTCGACCGGATGGTGAACGTCTGGCGCGCCGCTCACAAGGAAGCTGACGGGGGATCGATTTCTACGATTACCTGGCTCGGCTACGACGCACCGGACAGCGTCGTCAGTGACGCCCCGTTTGAGCACTACGCATATGACGGGGCGCCGGCCCTCCGTGGCTTCATGGATGGTCTTGACGCATCGCGGTCCGTCGATTCACCGTCGCACACCACCGTGATCGCCCACTCCTACGGGACAACTCTTGTCGGGGCGGCGGCCGAGACTGGGCGCCTCAACGCCGATGAAGTGATCTTCGCGGGGAGCCCAGGCGTCAAAGTGTCCAACGCCCATGACATGGACGTCCCCGCAGGGCATGTGTGGAACCAAGAGGCCGAGGGTGACGTGGTTCCGGACATCGGCCGCTGGGGTCACGGCGGGGACAACTTCATCATTCCCAGCGACCCGGAATTCGGCGCGAACCAGATGACCACGGACACCGAAGGGCACAGCGACTACTGGGACCCCGATACCGAGAGCCTACACAATCAAGCCCTGGTTGTCGCCGGAAAGGGCGACAATGCGGCCTTGCAACCGCCGCCCCACCCATGGGCGCACGTCAAGTAGGAGCTGGCATGAAAGCCCGAGCAAACGCCTTTACGCTTGCCCTGTCAGTTGCCCTCACTACCCTCACCGGATGCAGCATGACTGAAAACGACTCCCCCGACATTCCAACCGCTGGCACGAGCACCTCAAGTGACGCCGCTGATGCGGTGGAGATGGTTTCCAGTGGAATCTACGATCTGATCGGCGTACAAGGGGAGGCATCCGACGATCAATCAACGGTCATGAACTGCTCAGGCAAAGACAGGGAAACGTATTTCAGAATTCTTCACCCTTGGAACTTTTACCCTGCGACAGCGAGCAACCTCCAAACGGCGATGGACAAGCTGAAATCAGAACTACCGAAACATGGATGGAAGATTACCGAATACGGACCAGATACCAGTAGAAACAAAAATGTCAAAATGACCGCCGACAATGACGAAAAGAAGGTCAGTGTCAGCGTGATCGAAATGGCGAAGAATGATCCACCGAAACTGAGCTTGGACGTTGTGTCCGGCTGTTACAGGATCCCGGATGGTCAGGAGATCGAACGTTTCTGAGAGACACGCCCTCGCCTGGATTCGCTGAGGGTTCTTCCAACCTTGCGCTGTCGCGTGATGAAGGACAAGAACAGCCTTCGCCACGTCTCACGGTGGCGTGAGCAATAGTACGGGTACGAAAGAAGACGTCGGCGCCTTGGTAGGCAGTGGAAGGGGATGCAGTGAGGATCCCGCGGTCGGCACTGTTCGGAGCGAGCGCCCTGTTGGTCCTGACCGCCGGATGCTCGGGCGAGTCGCTGCGCGAGCAGCACCCCGTCCAGTGGCAGGCCTGCGGCGACCACGACGTCTGCGCCCCCACCGGAACGGCGAAGGAGACCGCCGGCCCCGGCACCGGGGCGAGTGGTGGTCGCCGGGTTCTCGATGACGCGCACACGGAGCTGGCCTCGCTTGAGAAGCAGGTCAGAACGGCCGTGGGGGTGGACGCCGTGAGGCTCGGGGTCCGAGTGGAGGACCTCGGCAAGGGAAGGGTGCGCTGCTTCTTCGTGCACGTCCGGGGGGACAGCGACAGGCGCACGCAGGAGCAACTCGACGCCCGGCAGGAGCTGGAGGGCCGGATCAACCGGCTGCTGGCCCACACCTCCGAGATCGACGCCTCGGTGGCGCGTGCGCTGCGCAACGCCGGGCACCGCTTGTACGCCTCGCTCGACGAGGCCCAGTCGGAACGCGCCGCCGAACTCGTTGGGCTGGGTACGGAGCTGACCGACAAGCAGTTCGCGGAGTTGAACTCCATCATGCGGTTCAACGCCCGGGACGCGGACTTCTCCACGGCCTTCTACCAGGCCATCGGCGGTCCCCGGGAGGCCCTGGAGTTCTACGGCCGGGTGTCCCTCGACGGCACCGCCGGAAACGACAAGGCGCGGCTCGCCCTCACCCGGCAGCTCCAACGGAACATGGGCCTGGCCCTGGCCTCCGCCACCGACCCCGACAACGAGCCACATCTGTCGTCCAGTTGGGGAAGTGACTTCCGCCGGCTCGGCACCCGGCACATCGCCGTCGACCCGCGCTTCCGCAGCAACCCGTACGGCTACCAGGTCCTCGGCGGAATCCTGCGGTACGGCGACTACGACGCGCGGTTCATCAACCCGATCGCCGGGCACGTCGTGCGGCTCCACCACGAGGAACCCGCCCGGTTCATGGACGGGAAACCGGTCGGCGGCCTCGACCTCGACCGGGGTTTCAACCCGTCGGGTCAGTCGGGGGCCGGCTACGATCCGCTGACCAGTGTGTTGCAGGGGCTCGGGCACAGCCCCGACGCGGCGAAGCCGTTCTTCTCCGACGAGAACGCCACCCTTGGCCACGGGCACTTCGACGAGCTGACGGACCCCGACTTCGAGTGGCCCGCAGACAGCCTCGTCCACCCCGCCAGCGACGAGGCCGACCATGCCCGCGACGCGGGACCGGACGCCCTGGGCCACGCGCTGGAGGCCGCGGTCACGGGCAGCGCCTGGGACGCCGACTCGCCGGCGGCTCCGCGCCGGGACGGGCAGACGCCCGGCATCATGCAGCGGGTCGTCGACCGGTACAACGCCGCCCGTGCGGACGGCCCCCCGGACCCGCTCAAGGACAGCCTGGCCAGGATGGGGGCCGCCTACATCGACGACCTCAACCACTCGTTCAGCAACCGCCGTTTCACTTCTCCCCGAAGGGCGTTCAAGGGATCCTCGGTCAGGGACTTCATGATGCTGGTGGCCGGTGAGGAAGACGGATACAGGGCGCTGGCCGCCGCCCAGCAGTCGTACGTGACCAGCGGTCTCGCGGCCCGCGAGAAGGACGGCCAGGAGCGCGCGATCCGGTTCGTCGAGAACGCGGCGAAAGTACACGGAATCCTCGTCGAGTCGAGGTCTCACGGCATCCGCGAGGAGTTCAGGAACGCCGAGGACGGCGAACCGGGTGAGGCACTCCTGGCGGTGCAGGACCTGGAGCGGGCCGGAGAGCGGGCGACCACCCAACCCTTCCTGCGGTACGCGCAGACCATGGGTATGAGCATCCCCGAACAGCGCGACGTCATCAACGAGATCGAAATCAACTACCGCAGCGGCAAGGCCATCATCTCGGACAACGAGAAGGTGGCCCAGTGAGGTTCAGACGGTTCAGGCGGCCAGCCCTGTGCGGAGCGGGCGCGATGCTGGTCCTGACCGCCGGATGCTCGGGCGAGTCCCTGCGCGAGCAGTACCCCGTCCAGTGGCAGACCTGCGAAGACCTGTTCGGCGTCGAGAACATGAAGAAAATCGGTGACATGTTCGGAGACGACCCGAATATCACCAACGCCCCGATCACTGTCGAGGAGGTGGCGGACGGACTGAAACGCGAGGCAAGCGAACGCTACGACCCGGTACGCGGGTTCGACGACTACGACGTCTGTCATTTCGTCGGCCGGGGCGTCTTCTGGCCATCGACCGGCTGGGCGAATGCCTCACTCAAGGAGGTGAGCGATCCCTCCGGACGCTGGCATCCGGTCGGTCCCGACGCCTTCGTCCAAGGCGGCATCTACGGACACGGAGGCACCACCGCCGTGTTCCCCTGCAAAGTCGCGGGCGCCGCCAAGGACCGACAGGCACAAATACTCCTGGAAGTCTCGTTGAACGATGTGGGTCACCCGGCCACGGACGAGTTCGAGGCGCAGCTGGTCGCCAAGCTCGCGCAGTCGGTGCGGGACGCCGTGGGGTGCGTGAACCGTCCGGAGATCCCCGAGGGCCTGTCACCGACGAAGGCGTGAGACCCGGGAGCAGGGGCGATGTCGGCGGAGGTCACACGCTCCGCGAGACCGTCCCGAGTCCGAGTCCGGCCGTGGACTGCTGCTCGTGGCCGCCTTCGCCGACCGCTGGGGAGTCGTCCCCGGCCCGTCTTCGCGCGTGACCGTCTGGGGCGAGGTGGGGACCGGACGGGCCGGATGACGGCTCTCAGGCCCGGCGGTCGGCGTTCCGCACCCGGGCGAAGGACGTGTTCAGGCCCTGCTTCAGCAAGCGGGACAGTGGGCGTTCCACGAAGCGGTGGATCAGGTAGCTCAGGAGCAGGAAGCCCGTGACGAGCAGGGCGATCAGCAGGCGGGCGTCCATCGTGTCGTGGAGGCGGGCGATGAGGGCCGTGCCGGCCGCGTAGTGGACCAGGTAGAGGGGGTAGGTCATGGCGCCCGCCGTGACGAGCCACTTCCAGCGGATCCGGTCGGTGTACCCGAGCGCCACGGCGACCATGAAGAGCAGGAACACCGTGAAGATCGCCACGCTGCCGCGCCAGCCGGAGACGCGTTCGACCTCCTCGATGCGGTGGCCCAGCTCCAGCTGGCCCATCAGCCACGCCATGGCGAGGATGCCCCACAGGAGCAGGTCCTGGCCGAAGCGGTGCATGAGGTAGAGGGCGAGGCCCGCGATGAAGTACCAGGCGCCGTCCGGGTTGGCGACCAGTTCGAGCAGCGGCAGGCGGGCGACCGGCGCGAGCATCGCGACCGCGCCCCACACGCAGCAGAAGACCACGACCCTGCGGTACGTCAGTCCCATGGCGACGACGACCAGGAAGAGCAGGTAGAAGCGCAGCTCGGACCAGAGGGTCCAGTAGACGCCGTCGACGTTGGGCACGCCGGAGCCGGACTGGAGCATGGTCAGGTTGAGCAGGACCTCGCGCAGCCGGAGGCGCTCCCACACGCCGGGTACGGCGATCAGTACGGCCGTGGTGAACAGGACCGCGAACCAGTACGCCGGGTAGAGCCGGATCACCCGGGAGACGAAGAACTGGCGCGGGGTGCGGCCCCAGCACGACATGCAGATCACGAAGCCGCTGATGACGAAGAAGATCTCGACGCCTATCCAGCCGTAGGAGGCGAAGCGGAACACCGTGGGCATGATCTCGGAGACCGGGCGGTCCCAGATCAGGTTGCCGGGGCGGTCGGCGCGCCAGGTCCCGGCGTAGTGGTGCGCGGCCACCATCAGCGCGGCCAGCAGGCGGATGCCGTCGATGACGTACAGCCGGCCGCCCGCCCGCCGGTGGCCCGCGGGCTTCGGGTCCGGCGGGGCGACGACGAGCGGGGGGAGCGGCTGTCTCAGCCGGACCTCCGCCCGCTCGGGCACCGATGTTCCGTTGTCCACTGCACGCACCATTCGAACAGAAAAGAACAGTGCGCACGCGAACGGTAGGGGGTTCGGCAAGCCGCCGCCCGGACTCCGCGGGCTGTTCCCGGGCTGTTCGCCTCCGGTTCAGCCGGCGCCCAAGGGCGCCGGTCAGCCGGCCTTGGCCACCGTCAGCAGGACCGCCGAGTCCTCCAGCGCCTCCAGGCTGTGGCGGGCCGGGGGAATCAGGATGAGGTCACCGGTGCGGCCGTCCCAGGAGGTGTCGCCGCTGGTGAGGCGGACCCGGCCGCGCAGGACCTGGACGGTCGCCTCGCCGGGGTTCTCGTGCTCGGCGAGGGTGGTGCCGGTGGTCAGGGCGAGGAGGGTCTGCCGCAGGACCAGCTCGTGGCCGCCGTGGACCGTGGTGGCGCTGCGGCCGTTGGAGGAGGCGGCGGCGCGTTCGAGGTGCTCGCGGGCGAGGGCGTCGAGGGAGAGTTTCCGCATGGGCGCAAGTCTCGCCGGGTGCCCCGGACGGCCGACAGGGCCATACGGGGCACACCTACGTCGTCGCGCGTACGTCCCTCAGATGACGCCCTGGGCCAGCATCGCGTCGGCCACGCGCTCGAAGCCGGCGATGTTCGCGCCGGTGACGTAGTCGCCGGGGGCGTCGTAGCGCTCGGCGGTCTCGTGGCAGGTGGTGTGGATGCTGGTCATGATGTCCGCCAGCTCCTCCTCGACCCGCGCCGCCGGCCACGACGTACGGGCGTGGTTCTGCGCCATCTCCAGGGCGCTGACCGCGACGCCGCCCGCGTTGGCCGCCTTGCCGGGGCCGAAGGCGACGCCCGCCTGCTGGAGCAGGTGGACGGCCTCGGGGGTGGTCGGCATGTTCGCGCCCTCGGAGACCGCCTTCACGCCGTTGCGGATCAGGGCCTCGGCGTCGGCCTCGTTCAGTTCGTTCTGCGTGGCCGACGGGAGGGCCAGGTCCGCCGGGACCTCCCAGACGCTGCCGCCCGGCACGAAGCGGGCCGAGGCGCCCCGGCGCTCGGCGTACGCGTCGACGCGGCCGCGCTCGACCTCCTTGATCTGCTTCAGCAGTTCGAGGTCGATGCCCTTCTCGTCGACGACGTAGCCGGAGGAGTCCGAGCAGGTGACGGCGTTGGCGCCGAGGGCGGTCAGCTTCTCGATGGTGTAGATCGCCACGTTGCCGGAGCCGGAGACGACCGCGGTCTGGCCCTCCAGGTCCTCGCCGCGCTCACGCAGCATCGCCGCCGCGAACAGCACGTTGCCGTAGCCGGTCGCCTCCGGGCGGATCAGCGAGCCGCCCCAGCCCTGGCCCTTGCCGGTGAGGACGCCGGACTCCCAGCGGTTGGTGATCCGGCGGTACTGGCCGAAGAGGTAGCCGATCTCCCGGCCGCCGACGCCGATGTCCCCCGCCGGGACGTCCGTGTGCTCGCCGATGTGCCGGTACAGCTCCGTCATGAAGGACTGGCAGAACCGCATGACCTCCGCGTCGCTGCGCCCGTGCGGGTCGAAGTCGCTGCCGCCCTTGCCGCCGCCGATGCCGAGGCCGGTCAGCGCGTTCTTGAAGATCTGCTCGAAGCCCAGGAACTTGATGACGCCCAGGTTGACGGACGGGTGGAAGCGCAGACCGCCCTTGTACGGGCCCAGCGCGCTGTTGAACTCAACGCGGAAGCCCCGGTTGACGCGGACGCGGCCCTGGTCGTCCTGCCACGGCACCCGGAACATCACCTGGCGCTCCGGCTCGACCAGCCGCTCGATGAGGCCCGGCTCGGCGTACTCGGGGCGGGCCGCGACGACCGGGGCGAGCGTTTCCAGGACCTCGTGCGCGGCCTGGTGGAACTCGGGCTGGGCCGGGTTGCGGTGCTCGATCTCGGTGAGCAGGTGGTCGAGGGTGGACTGCGTCTCGCTTCGCGTCGTCACAGGGGCCCTTTCTGGCACGGCGGGCACCGGTCGCATGCAGCGACCGGTGGAGGGCGCTCGGCGCCGTTGCCGCGCGCGGGACACTTAAGTGTTACGCGCATGTAAACCCCATGGCCAGCACCCGATCACTGGATGAGACGAAGACCTCCCAGTGCCCCTACCCCTCCCCGTTCAGCATCGCGGCGGTGAGGACGTTGCCCGCGACGCCCCAGCCTCCGTCCGGGACCTCGTCGACCAGGATGACGGTGGTCGGACGGGCGCGCTCCCCGTAGATCTCCGCGTAGAGGTCGGTGGTGCGTTCGACGATCTTCTTCTTGTCCTCCGCCGAGAGCGTGCCAGCGGGGACCTTGAAGTGGGCGAAGGGCATCAGACCAGCCCTCCGTTGGCGCGCAGGATCTGGCCGTTCACCCAGTGTCCGGCGGGACTGCCCAGGAAGGCGACCACGGCCGCGATGTCGTCCGGGGTGCCCAGCCGCTCCAGCGGCGGCGTCTTCGCGAGCCGGTCCACCTGCTCGGGCGTCTTGCCGTCCAGGAACAGATCGGTGGCCGTCGGGCCCGGCGCGACCGTGTTCACGGTGACGTCCCGTCCGCGCAGCTCCCGCGCCAGGATCATGGTCATGGCCTCCACGGCGCCCTTGCTGGCCGTGTACGCGCCGTACGTGGGGAACTGGGCGCCCACCACGGAGGTCGAGAAGCCGATGAAGGCGCCCCCGGCCCGCAGTCGCCGCGCCGCCTGCTGGGCGACGACGAAGGTGCCGCGGATGTTGGTGCGGTGCATGGCGTCCAGCGCCGCCAGGTCCAGGTCGGCGATGGGCGAGAGGGTCATCCGCCCGGCCGAGTTCACGACGACGTCCACGCCGCCGAACTCGTCCTCCGCCCGGTCGAACAGCGCGGCGACCTCCTTCTCCTCCGCCACGTCGGCCTGTACGGCGACGGCCCGTCCACCGGCCCCGGTGATCGCCGCCACCGTCTCGTCGGCGGCCGAGGCGTCGTGGGCGTAGTTCACGACGACGGCCATGCCGTCCTCGGCGAGCTTCTGGGAGACCGCCCGGCCGATGCCGCGCGATCCGCCGGTGACGATCGCCACCCGGGCGACCGCCGCCGTGTTCTGGTTCGTGTTCGTGTCGGTACTAGTGGTCATGCGTCCACGATGCGCCCGGTCCGACGGCGCAGCCAGGGGATGCCATCCCCTGGGTCGGCGGCCCGGCCCGGCACAGAATGGACCGCATGAGCGCTGTGAAGTACGCCGAACTGGGAGCGTTCCTGCGGTCGCGGCGCGAGCGCATCCGCCCCGCCGACGTCGGACTCCCGGCGGGACCGCGCCGCCGGGTGCCGGGGCTGCGCCGCGAGGAGGTCGCCCACCTCGCGGGGGCGTCCGTGGACTACTACAACGAGCTGGAGCGCGGCGCCGGATCCCAGCCGTCCGAGCAGATGCTCGCCGCGCTGGCCCGGGCGCTGCGGCTGTCCGGCGACGAGCGCGACTACCTGTACCGGATCGCCGACCGGCCGGTGCCCGTGCAGGGCGGGGCCGCGTCCCACGTCCACCCCGGCATGCTGGACCTGCTGGACCGGATGACCTCGACCCCGGCGCAGGTGATCACCGACCTGCACGTCACCCTCGTACAGAATCCGCTGGCCGTGGCGCTGCTCGGGGACCAGTCCGGATTCCGGGGGCCCAGGGCCAGTCTCGTCCACCGGTGGTTCACCGAACCCGACGCGCGGCGCCTGTATCCGGAGGACGATCACGAGGGCAAGTCCCGTTCCTTCGTCGCCGACCTGCGGGCCGCCGCGGGACGCAGGGACGCGAACGACGCGGAGGTCGGCTCGATGATCCGCACGCTGCTCCGCGTCTCCCCCGAGTTCGCCGCGCTGTGGGCCGACCACGATGTGGCCTTCCGACGCCGGGAGGACCGCAAACGCCTCGTCCATCCCACGCTGGGCCCGATCGAGGTCAACTGCCTCCACCTCTTCAGCGAGGACGGCCGCCAGCGGCTCCTGTGGTTCACCCCGGCCGTGGGGACCGAGAGCGCGGGTCTGCTGGAGCTGCTGTCGGTCGTCGGCACGCAGGAGGTCAGCGAGGTCAGCGCTGCGACGCGTACGGCAGGAAGCTCGCCCAGGCGGCAGGGGTGAGGGTGAGGCGGGGGCCGTTGGTGTGCTTGGAGTCCCGGACATGGATGGTGGCGGGAGTGAGGGCCAGTTCGACGCAGGAGTTGCCGTCCGTACCGCTGCTGTAGCTGCTCTTGAACCACACCAGTTCGGTCTCGCGGATCATGTTTCTCCCAGCAGTTTTTCGATGAAGGCAAGCGACGCTCTCGGTGGGAGAGCCTGCGCCCGGATGGTGCCATACCGCAGCTCAAGGATGCGCAGATCCCTGGGCTCAGCGGTCGGCCGACCGTTGAACGCACCGTCGCTACGCCCCACTGCCGTGCCATCCGGGAACTTCAGCAGCTCGATCTTGCCGTCCACCCCCGGGTGGGCATCAGTGTTCGTCGGCATCACCTGAAGTGAGACGTGGTTCAACGAGCCCACCTCCACCAGACGTTCGAGCTGCTGCTGCCACACCATTGTGCCGCCAACAGGCCGTCGCAACGGCGCCTCTTCCAGGACGAAGTGGATCGACGGTGCCGGTTCGCGTTCGAAGACCGACTGCCGAGCCAAGCGGGCGGCCACCATGCGCTGTACGTCATCTGCGGAGTACGGCGGCTGGGCAGCCTCCATCAGGGCGCGGGCATGCTGCGGCGTCTGCAAGAGCCCATGGATGCTGTTGCACTCGTAGATGCCGATCTCAACCGCCGTGCCCTCCAACTTCCCCAGCTCCCGCACCTTCTTCGGGTACCGGACCTTCTTCACGTCCTCCCATGCCGCCGAGAGCAGCCCGCCCGCATCCAGCACCTCGTCGGCCCTGTCCAGATACTCCTGCCGGGGAATCCGCTTGCCGCCCTCGACCTTGTAGACGAGGTCCTCCCCGTACCCGACCGCCACCCCGAAGTCGCCGGCGCGCATCCCCGCCGCCTCCCGGCGGAGCTTCAACTGCCGTCCCACCGTGGTGATGACCGCGACGCCCCACTCGTCGTCGGGGTCGACCTCCCATCCCGACCCATCCCTCTCGACCGCCATCCTGTGCCCCTTCCCCGACAGCACCGACACCACTGGACAAGCGCCGGACAGTCACCGTACGTACCCACTGAGTCACTTCTCACGGTACGCACACACCGCCACGCTGAGTGACGTGAACCAGAAATCCACCACCGAACTCACCGCGTCCGTCCGCAATTTCAGCGTTCAGCTCTCTCCCACCCCGCGCGGCGCCCGTCTCGCCCGCCTGCTCGCGACCGAGCAGCTCCGCGCCTGGGGTCTGCCGCTGGACCCGGCACGCCTCCTCGTCGCCGAGCTGGCCAACAACGCGGCGGACCACGGACGCGTCCCCGGCCGCGATTTCCGGCTCACCCTGTACGTCGTCGGCGACATCCTCCGCGTCGAGGTCACCGACACGAGGGGCCAGGAACTCCCCGCCCCTCAAAAGCCGGCCTCCGACGCCGAATCCGGCCGGGGTCTGCTGCTGGTCGAGGCGTTGGCGCACCGCTGGGGAGTGACGGAGGGCCGCTTTCCGCGCAAGACGGTCTGGGCGGAACTGCGCTGTACGGCACCGGAACCCACGTTCTGAGGTTCCGGTGCCGTCGGTGCCCTACCAAGACAAGAAACCGGGGGAAATGACCCCTACCAAGCCCCACCCCTCCCGCCCGAGGCGCTTCATCACTCGGGTGGGTGAACATCACCGGTTGAGCTGGATTTCCGGGTCCCCAACTCCCCTACTCTCAGCGCAAGCAAGCACAACCGAAAAGACATCGGCCCCCGCTGGGACTGGCATCCCGGTGCGAGGGCCTAACCACCAAGGAAGAAGAGAGCTTCCCGATGGATACCGAAAACACTAGCGCGCCCCCGCGCGCCCAGTCAGCCCCCGCCGACAATCCGACTCGTACGCGTCGCCACGGCGGCGGCATCACCCACGACAACACCCGCCACACCACCCGCTTCGTGGTGATCGGCAACCACCTGGTCCAGCACAAGGAGCTGTCGCTCCTCGCGATCGGCCTCAGCTGCCACCTCCAGTCGCTGCCCACCGGCGCGGGCGCCGACATCAAGTCGCTCGCCGCCCGCTTCCCGGAGGGCCCGACCCGGATCGCCGCCGCCCTGCGCGAGCTGGAGGCCCACGGCTACCTGCGCCGCGAACGCCACCGCACGGAAACCGGCCGGATCGTCACCCGCACGGTCTCCTGCAACCAGCCCCACGCGGGCCGCCGCCGCGAACCGGTCGACACGGGATGCCCGCCCGCGAAGCGAACGCCTCCGCCGCAGCGCCGTACGGTCCAGAAGGCGCTGCCCGCCGTACCGCAGCCGAGCAGCACCGCCCCCGCCCTCCTCCAGACGGCCATAGACCTCCTCCTCACCCTGCGCCGCCACGACCCCCGGCTGCTGCTCTCCGCGACGGACACGGCTCACCTGGTGCCAGGGGTCGCGGCCTGGCTGGAGCGCGACGTCGCCCCCGGCGCCGTACGGCACGCCCTGACCACCGGCCTCCCGGACGAGCCCCTGCGCCGCCCGGCCGCCCTCCTGGCCCACCGCCTCACCGACCGGCTGCCACCACCGCCGCCATTCCGCACGCAGTCGGCCGTCGTACCACCACCGCGCCACGCCCTCCGGAACTGCGAGGGCTGCGACCGCGGCTTCCGGGCCCCCGAGTCCGAATCCCATTGCCGCGGCTGCCGCGCGGCAGTCGCCTCCCTTCCCTGAACCCAGCAAGGAACTCCATGGTCAGCCCGCCGCACGAGGCGATGCACCGCGTCTTCCAGCACGACCCCGGACTGTTCAGTCGCGTCTCACGTTTCCTCGGCGTCGACTTCCCGAAGCCCATCGGGGCGACGGCGCTGCCGACCGACCTCACCGAGGCCAGCCCCGTCGAACGCCGCGTGGACACGCTCCTGCGCTTCGAGACCGCAGAACAGGGGCCCTTCCTGCTGGCCGTCGAGGCTCAGGGCAAGAAGGACCCGGACAAGCCCGCGAGCTGGGCGTACTACGTCTCGTACCTGTGGACGAAGTACCGGCTGCCAGCAGCGCTCCTGGTCGTCTGCCAGGACCACGCCACGGCCAAATGGGCTCAGCAACCGGTAGCCAGCGGACCGGCTCAGCTGCCTACCCTCACCCTGCGTCCCTTGGTCGTCGGGCCCCACAACATGCCGGTGATCACCGATCCGGACAAGGCCCGTGCCGACCTGGTCCTGGCCAGCCTGGCGGCCATCACACACGCCGCGGAACCGGTCGTCAATGCGATACTGAAGGCCCTGTCCACCGCGTTGAGGGACGCGCCCGAAGACATTGCCGCCCCCATCGTCGAATTCACCGCACATGGGCTGGGCAATCGCCCGGCCAGGCACCTCTGGAGGAATCTGGTGGCCGTGGACCTCTCCTTCTACAAGTCGTACATCTCCGAAGAGATCCGCGACGAAGGCCGCGAGCAAGGCCGCGAACAGGGCCGCGCCCAGCAGGGCGCCCAGGATGTGCTGCTGGTCCTGGAACAGCGTGGACTCGACGTCTCCGACGAGGTCCGTACGCGCATCACGGAGTGCGGCGACCCCGAGGTCCTCCGTCACTGGCTCGCACGGGCCGTCACCGCGGCGTCGGCCGAGGCCGTCTTCGAGAGCGAGTAACCCTTCCCCGGCTCACGCCACCGTAGACACGCAGAACGGATGCCCCGCCGGGTCCAGCAGGACCCGCCAGCGGTCCGGGGACGGCTGGAAGTCGGGCTTGGTGGCGCCCAGGGCGAGCAGGCGGGCCTCCCCCGTGTCCAGGTCGTCGACGCCGACGTCGATGTGGGCCTGCTTCTCCTGGTCGGTGCCCGGCCAGGTGGGCCGGCGGTAGTCGGGGAGGCGGCTGAAGCCGAGGCCGGGTGCGCCGTCCTTGCCGCCGAGGAGGTAGAAGTCGTCGGTGTGGAAGGCCACGGGGAGGTCGAGGGCCTCGCCCCAGAAGCGGGCCAGCGCGGCGGGGTCGGAGCAGTCGAAGGTGACGGCCGAGTAGCGGAAGGTCGGTGCCGAGGCGTTCTGCGTTGTCGTCATGGAGGAGACCGTAGGACGTGACCAGGACAGGTTCGGTCCTGGTCGTGTCGGTGGATCGTGGCAGACTTCCGCACCGTGCTCAGTACTTCCGCCCGGCTGCTGCGGCTGGTCTCCCTGCTCGCCGTCCGTCCCGCCTGGACCTGCGGTGAGCTGGCCGAGCGGATGGAGGTCACGGAGCGGACGGTGCGGCGGGACGTCGCGCGGCTGCGGGAGCTGGGGTACGCCGTCGACTCCGACCCGGGACCGTGGGGCGGGTACCGGCTGCGGCCGGGGACGCGTACGCCGCCGTTGATCCTGGACGACGAGGAGGCCCTCGCCGTGGCCGTCGGGCTGCGGGAGGCCGCGCTGAGCGGGGCGCTCGGCGGGGACCAGGCGGCGTTGTCGGCGCTGCTGAAGCTGCGGCAGGTGCTGCCCAAGCGGCTGGGCGACCGGCTCGGGGACATGGACGCGGCGTTCGTGCAGACCCCGCGGGCCGGTGAGTCGCAGGTCGCGGCGGGGATGCTGCTGGAGCTGGCGGCCGCGTGCCGGCGGGGCGAGCGGGCCCGGATGGCGTACCGGGACTGGGAAGGGCGGGCCAGTGTCCGGGACGTGGACCCGTACCGGCTCGTGCACACCGGGCGGCGCTGGTACTTCGTGGCCCGGGATGTCGCGCGGGGCGAGTGGCGGACGTTCCGGGCGGACCGGGTCGAGCGGGTGCAGCCGACCGGCCGGGCCGTCGAGTTCACCGAACCGCTGCCCGATGCGGCGCTGCTCGTGTCCCGCGCGAGCGCGACCGGGCCGTACGCGGTGCTGGCCACCGTCCGCCTGCCGGTGCCCATGGAGCAGGCGCTGCGGTCCATTCCCGCCACGGTCGGGCTGCACCGGGCCGACGGGCCGGACGCCACGGTCGTCGAGATCGGCGGATCGAGCGCGGCGGGGCTGGCCCGGTATCTGTTCAGCCTCGCCACGCCGTTGCGTGTCCTGACGCCGGACTCCGTACGGGAGGAGCTGCTGCGCCGGGCCCGGGAGCTGCTCGCCGCGAACGAGGAAGCAAGTACTTGAAGTTTCCTCCACAGGTCCGTACCAACCTCTTGCCCCCGCCCTCCCCGCGTCGCAAGCTCCCCTCATGGAGCTGGAGTTGCGGCATCTCAAGACGGTCCGGGCCATCGCCGACGCCGGCAGCCTCACCAGGGCGGCGACGGCTCTCGGTCTCGCACAGCCCGCGTTGAGCGCACAGCTCAAGCGGATCGAACGGGCCCTGGGCGGCGCGCTGTTCGTGCGCGGCCGGCACGGCGTGCGGGCCACCGCGCTGGGCGAGCTGGTGCTGGAGCGGAGCCGGATCGTGCTCCCGGCGGTGACCGAGCTGCAGCAGGAGGCGGCCCGGTTCGCCCGGGCGCCGCGCACGGCGGAGCGGCTGCGGATCGGCGGCACCCACGGGCCCTTACTGGGCGCCCTGCTCGACCGGCTGGCCGGTGTGGCGCCGGACGCCCGGATGACGACCTGCACCTCCTGGTCCGAGCGGGAGCTGGCCGGGCAGCTCGCCGAGGGGCGGCTGGACTTCGCGCTGGCCGGGACCTGCGGCACCGCCGCGCCGCCCCCCGGCGAGGGTCTGGTGTGGCGGGAGGTCGCCGTCGACCCGGTGTTCGTCATGATGACCGACGGCCACCCGCTGGCCCACCGCGCGGAGGTGGACCTGACCGCGCTGGCCGACGAGGAGTGGGCGTGCGTACCCGGCGACGGCTGCTTCGGCGACTGCTTCACCGCGTCGTGCGCCCGGGCCGGTTTCACCCCGCGCCGCATGTACGAGACGGACACCGCGTCCCTCGTGCACCTGGTGCAGGTGGGGCGGGCGGTCGGGCTGTGCCGGGCGACCTTCCCGACCACCCCCGGAATCGTGACCCGGCCCCTGGCCGACACCCCGCTGACCTGGCGGCACCTGCTCGGCTGGCACGCGGCGACGCAGCGGCAGGACACCGCCGCCGCGGTGCTCTCGCAGGCGCGCATGGCGCACGCGAGCGTGGCGGCGAACAGCGACAGCTACACGGAGTGGATGTCGGCCCACCGCGTTCCATAACACCGGGGAGAGGGACGACTGACCTCTTATGGCGGCCGGTCGCCCCTCCCTACGGTTTCGGCACCTCCCCACCGAGACCGAGGAGATCCCCCATGCCCCACCGACACCGACACCACAGAGCCATGGGTGCCGCCGTCGCCGCGACCGCGGCCCTGCTCGTGGCCGGGCTCAGCGGCTCCGCGAGCGCCGGGACGGCACCCGCCGGCTCCGCCCCCACCGCGGCCGAGACGCTGCGCACCGACGCCGCGCCGCCCGCTCTCCTCAAGGCCATGCAGCGGGACCTCGGCCTCGACCGCCGGCAGGCGGAGCGCCGCCTCGTCAACGAGGCCGAGGCGGGCGCCACGGCGGGCCGGCTGCGGGCCGCGCTCGGCGGGGACTTCGCGGGCGCGTGGGTGCGCGGTGCCGAGTCCGGCACCCTGACCGTGGCGACGACCGACGCGGGCGACGTCGCCGCGATCGAGGCGCGGGGCGCCGAGGCGAAGGTCGTGCGCCACTCGCTCGCCGACCTGGACGCGGCCAAGGCCCGCCTGGACAAGGCGGCGGCCGGTGTGAACACCGCCGACGCGCCCGTCTGGTACGTCGACACGCGCACCAACACCGTCGTCGTCGAGGCGATCCGCCCGGCCGCGGCGCGTTCGCTGCTGACGGCCGCCGGTGTCGACGGGTCCCTCGCCCGCGTGAAGGACCGCACCGAGCGGCCCCGCACCTTCTACGACCTGCGCGGCGGCGAGGCGTACTACATCAACAACAGCAGCCGCTGCTCGATCGGCTTCCCGATCACCAAGGGCACCCAGCAGGGCTTCGCCACCGCGGGCCACTGCGGCCGGGCCGGCTCCAGCACCACGGGCGCCAACCGGGTGGCCCAGGGCACCTTCCAGGGCTCGATCTTCCCGGGCCGCGACATGGCGTGGGTGGCCACCAACTCCCAGTGGACGGCGACCCCGTACGTGCTCGGCGCCGGTGGGCAGAACGTCCAGGTCACCGGTTCCACGGTGTCTCCGGTCGGTGCCTCCGTGTGCCGGTCCGGCTCGACGACCGGCTGGCACTGCGGCACCGTCACGCAGCACAACACCAGCGTCACCTACCCGGAGGGCACCATCTCCCCGGTCACCAAGACCACGGTGTGCGCGGAGCCCGGTGACTCCGGCGGCTCCTACATCTCCGGCAGCCAGGCGCAGGGCGTCACCTCGGGCGGTTCGGGCGACTGCCGCTCCGGCGGCGAGACCTTCTTCCAGCCGATCAACGCGCTGCTCCAGAACTACGGGCTCACGCTCAAGACCACCGGCGGCGACGACGGCGGCGAGGAGCCCGGCGAGCCCGGCGGCACCTGGGCGGCCGGCACCGTGTACCAGGCGGGCGACACCGTGACGTACGGCGGCGCCACCTACCGCTGCCTCCAGGGCCACCAGGCCCAGCCGGGCTGGACGCCGGCGAACGTTCCGGCGCTGTGGCAGCGAGTGTGACACCCCACTGACCCCCACAGGGGACAACGGGGGACGGGTCCGGGCGTGCGTGAGGGAGAGCGCCCGGGCCCGGTCACGTCCGCGTCCGTGTCCGCGTCAGGTACGGGTGACCTGGCCGCAGCCTCCCGGACCGGAGCCGGTCAGGGGGCGGCTCCGGTCGTAGGGGTCGGTCAGCGGGCCGGTGGGCCGCGCGCCGCCCGGACCGTCGTCGTCGGGGAAGCCGGGGTGCAGGTAGCCGTCGTAGACGTCGCAGTCGGTGTTGCCGTACTCGGAGAAGTACTTCTCCACCAGGAGCTTGCCCTCGGTCACGTTCCACTTCGCCGGGTCGTTCAGGGTCAGGGTGAGGACGCGGCGGATGATCGTGCGGGCGACCGGCCCGTCGGCGTCGTCGGCCCGGACCAGCGGGTAGACGAAGGTGTAGTCCGCGTTGACCTTCACCACGCCCGGTTCGCCCGCGGCGAGCGTCATGCGGCCGCGGACCTTCACGACGTCGCCGACCAGGCGGGTCTCGTCCGGGTCGAAGCGGGTGAAGAGCCGGAGCGGGTCGTGGTCCGCGTCCGGGTCGCTCAGCGAGCGGCGCAGCTTGGGCAGCAGCTCCGGCTGCTTCGGGTCGAGCACGTCCAGCGCCTCGTCCGGCCGTTCCCCGCGCAGTACGGCGGGGTCCAGATTGGCGGCGACCAGCAGCTCCTTGGTGCGGCGCAGCGCGAACGCCACGTCGTCCTTGCTCATGCCGGACAGCGGCTTCGCCGCCGGTACCTCGATGGCGTCGGCGCCCTCGGCCCACCGCTCGGCGGGCGAGCCGCGGAACGGGTGCTCGCGCGTGGCGCGCTCCGCCCCGGCCGCCTCCCCGGGGGCGCCGGTCGGCCGCGCCGACTCGGCCGACAGGGTCGGCGACGCGGAGGCGTCGTCCCCGCCGAGCAGCCGGTCCAGGACCAGGGACGGCCGTACGGCGACGACGGCGAGCGCCGCCAGCACCACCACGCCGACCACCGTGCCCACCAGGCGCCGGCGTTCGCGGCCGTCGCCCTTCGGGTTGCCCTGCGGGGCCCGCCAGGGCGTCGGCTCCGCCTCCCCGCGCAACCGCCGGGCCACCATCCGCGCCCGCGCCGACGGCTCCTTGGGCGCGGAGCCACCACCGCCGTCGGCGGCCTCCCGCAGGAACGCCTCCAACTGCTCGTCGGAGATCGAGGGGGCCGGTTCGTCGTCGGAACGGTCGGGGGGCGGGACGGAATTCACGGGCTCACTTTCCTGGTAGCGGTGCCGAGTGGGTACGGGCCGGGACCACCGCCGGGGCGGGCCCCCGGCGATCAATCGTGCCGCCGTGTGGAGGTGAAGTGCCGTCCCGTGCAGGATTCGTGACCAAATCCGTACACCTACGTCCGCATGCGACGCGGAACCGCGTCAGCCCCGCAGATACGTCAGCACCGCCAGCACCCTGCGGTGTGTCTCGGTCGCCGGGGGCAGGTCGAGCTTGGCGAGGATGCTGCCGATGTGCTTGCCCACGGCCGCCTCGGAGACGACGAGTTGACGGGCGATGGCCGCGTTGGACCGGCCCTCAGCGATCAGGGCGAGCACCTCCCGCTCGCGCGGGCTGAGCCGCTCCAGCGGGTCCCGGCGGCGGCGCAGCAACTGGCGTACCACCTCCGGGTCGACGACCGTGCCGCCCGCCGCGACCTCGGCCAGCGCGTCGACGAACTCCTCGACCTGGCCGACGCGGTCCTTGAGCAGATAGCCGACGCCGGTGCCGTCGCCGGAGTCCAGCAGCTCGGCCGCGTAGGCCCGTTGCACGTACTGGCTGAGGACCAGCACGGGCAGGGTGGGCCGCTCCTCGCGCAGGCGCACGGCCGCGTGCAGGCCCTCGTCCTGGAAGCCGGGCGGCATGCGCACGTCGGTGACGACGACGTCCGGGACGTGCTCCGTGACCGCTGCGACGAGTGCCTCCGCGTCGCCGACCGCCGCCACGACCTGGTGGCCGAAGCGGGCCAGCAGGCCGGTCAGGCCGTCCCGCAGCAGCACGCTGTCCTCGGCGAGCACTACCCGGAGCGTTCGGTCCACTCGCAAGGAATCTCCACGCTCAGCAGGGTCGGTCCGCCCGGCGGGCTGGACAGGGAGAGTCTGCCATCCAGGACCGACACCCGGTCGGCGAGTCCGGTCAGCCCGCTGCCCGCCGCGACGTCGGCCCCGCCCCGGCCGTCGTCCCGGACGCGCAGGAGGAGCCGTCCGTCGCGGTGGCCGCCGGTCACCTCCGCGCGGTCGGCGCCGCTGTGCCTGCCGACGTTGGCGAGGGCCTCGCGGACCACGAAGTAGGCGGCGGCCTCCACCGCCCGGGGCAGCCGTCCGGGCAGTTCCAGGGCGACGTCGACGGGGACGGCGGAGCGGTCGGCGGCGTCGGCGACCGCCGCGGGCAAGCCGTAGTCGGCGAGGACCTTGGGGTGGATGCCGTGGATCAGCTCGCGCAGTTCCTCCAGGGCCCGGCCCGCCTCCCCGTGCGCCTTGGCCAGCTGGTCGGCCAGCGGACCGGGCGGCGCGTCCAGGCGGGCCAGGCCGAGGGCCATCGTCAGGGCGACCAGGCGCTGCTGGGCACCGTCGTGCAGGTCGCGTTCGATGCGGCGCCGCTCGGCCTCGAAGGCGTCCACCAACCGGGCCCGGGAGCGGGTGAGTTCGACGACCCTGGCCTCCGGATCGCCCTCGCCCGGGGCGCCCACGAGCACCCGGGCCAGCTCGGCCCGCACGCCCGCCGCCAGGCCCAGCGCGTAGCCGCCCAGGGCGAGGAGCAGCAGCCCGAGCGCGGCGACGCCGGACGCGGCCGGCCAGGTGGCGACCGTCCACTGCTTGAGGACCTTCGCCTCCTCTCCCCCGCCGGCCGTGGCCATCACCAGCGGGGTGGCGGCGAGATGGAGGGGTGCCGCCAGGGCGAGGGCGACGGCCAGGGCGTCCAGTGGCCAGAGCAGCAGGGCGAACAGCAGCGCGTGGCCCAGCTCCCGCCAGGTCGCCCGCTCGCGCAGCCGGGTGATCAGCCAGGGCCACGGCCCGGTGGCGGGCGGCTGCCGTACCGGCCGGGCGGGGGCGGGAGCGCGGTCGATCAGGCGCAGCCGCCGCCGCTCCAGACGGGCCAGGGGGATCCCGGCGAGGGCGGTGAGCACCAGCAGCGGCAGCCCCACCAGCACCACGGTGAGGACACCCCCGACGACGAGGGCGACCGCGAGCCCCACCAGGGTCGCGGCGCCGGCCACCGCCCCGGTCACCAGGTAGGCGGTCGCCCGCCACGGCCAGGCGGAGAGCAGATAGCGGCGGGCGGACAGGGCCTGCCACAGGTCGCGAGAGCGCATGCGGCTCACCGTAGGACCGCCACGGGCGGCGCGGCCATCGGCCCAGGCGGAGCAACGGGGGTAGGGCAGGCCATACCTCCGCTCTAGCCCCTGCCGCACTGCGCCGGTGCCGCCCCGCACGGTTTCGTTGGCGCACCGGGCACCCCATCGACCAGCTCGAACAGCTCGAAACAGCTCGAAACAGCTCGAAACAGCGGGAAGTGGAGACTGATGACCAGCGACGACGCGATCCGACTGAGTTCCGTCAGCAGACGGTACGGCGCGGGCGACGGCACCGTGACCGCCCTCGACGACGTGTCCCTCTCCTTCCGCCGCGGCAGCTTCACCGCCGTCATGGGCCCCTCGGGCTCGGGCAAGTCGACACTGCTCCAGTGCGCCGCCGGACTGGACCGGCCCACGTCGGGATCGGTCGTCGTCGGCGGCACGGAGCTGACGGGGCTGAGCCGGCGGCGGCTGACCCTGCTGCGCCGGGAACGCGTCGGCTTCGTCTTCCAGGCGTTCAACCTGCTGCCGTCGCTGACCGCCGCGCAGAACGTGGCGCTCCCTCTGCGGCTGGCCGGACGCCGCCCGCCGCGGGACCGGGTGCGCGAGGCGCTGCGCCAGGTCGGTCTGGCCGACCGCGCCCGGCACCGGCCCGCCGAGCTGTCCGGCGGCCAGCAGCAACGCGTCGCCCTGGCCCGCGCGCTGATCACCCGCCCGGAGGTGCTGTTCGCCGACGAGCCGACGGGGGCGCTGGACTCGCGCGCCGGCCGGGAGGTGCTGGCCCTGCTGCGCGCCATGGCCGACGGCGAGGGCCGGACGGTGGTCATGGTCACCCACGATCCGGTGGCCGCCTCCTACGGCGACCGCGTGCTGTTCCTCGTCGACGGCCGGGTGCACGGCGAGCTGTCGGCCCCGAGCGCCGACACCGTCGCCGCCCACCTGACCCGCCTGGAGACGGCCCCGTGCTGACCACCGCCCTGTACACCCTGCGCACCCGTTGGGTCGCCTTCACCGGCAGCTTCGTCGCGCTGTCGCTCGGTGTCGCCCTGCTGGCCGTGTCGGGGCTGGCACTGGCCTCCACGCTGGACGCGCCCGACCGGAAACCGGAGCGGTTCGCCGCCGCGCCCGTCGTGGTCCGGGGCCAGGACACCCTGCGGGTGCCGACGCCCTCCGGGGACCTCACGAAGGAGCTGGCGCGGCCGCGCCCCGTGCCGGCGGCGCTCGTGGCCCGGCTGAAGGGCCTCGGCACCGTCGTCGAGGACCGGTCCTTCCCGGTGCGTGTACGGGGCGGCGGGCACGGCCCCGGCGACCTGGTGGGCCACCCGTGGTCGACCGCCGCGTTCGCCCCGTACCGCATCGACGCCGGCCGCGCGCCCCGCACCGCCGACGAGGTCGTCGTCACCGGCGGCCGGGCCGGGCCGGGCGAGCGGCTGCGCACGGACCGGGGCACGCTGCGGGTGGTGGGGACCGTGCCCCGCCTCGGTTTCGAGGACGCCGTCTTCTTCACCGACGCGCGGGCCGCCGCCCTCGCCCCGGTCAGCGTGCAGCTGGCCGTCGACGCCCAGGCGTCCGCCGTACGGCGCGCGGTGCGGGACGCCGTACGGGACTCGGTGCCGGGCAGCGCGGGCGTCCGGGTGCTCACCGGGGACGACCGGCGGTACGCGGACGCCGGTCCCGACCGGGAGCGCGAGGCGGTGACCGCCCTGAACGCCCTGTTCGGCACGGCCGGTGGCGTCACCGCGTTCGTGTCGGTGTTCGTCGTGGCGTCCACGTTCGCCTTCGCGGTGGCTCAGCGGCGCCGGGAGTTCGGGCTGCTGCGCACGGCCGGGGCGACGCCGGGGCAGCTGCGCCGGACGGTGCTGGCCGAGGCCCTCGGGGTCGGTGTGCTCGCCTCCGCGACCGGCTGCGTGCTCGGCGCGTACGCCGCGCCGCGGCTGGCGGACCGGGTGGTCGAGGAGGGGCTGGCACCGGCCTGGTTCGCCATCGGCGACCACACCTGGCCGTACCACGCGGCCTTCTGGACGGGGCTCGTCGTCGCCCTGTGCGGCGCCACGGCGGCGGCGTGGCGGGCGGGGCGCACCGGTCCCGTTGAGGCGCTGCGCGAGGCCGCCGTCGACACCGGGACGATGACCCGGGGCCGGTGGGTGTGCGGGGCGGGGCTGCTGCTGACCGCGCTGGTCACGCTCGTACTCGCCCTGGTGGGCGACCCCGGCGACCTGCTGCACCGCAAGACGTATGTGAGCCGCCCGATGCCGCTGATCGCCGCGGCCGCGCTGCTCGCACCGGTCGTGGTGCGCCCGACGGCTCGCCTGCTCACCTGGCTGCCGTCCCGGCTGCCGGGCGCCACGGGCCTGCTGGCCCGGGAGAACACGGTGGCCGGTGTCCGCCGTACCGCGGCCGTCGCGGCGCCGGTGCTGGTCACGGTCGCGCTCGCGGGCTCCCTGCTCGGCGCCGTCGCGACCCTGGACGAGGCGAAGGCCGCCGAGGTCCGGGAGCGCACCGCCGCCGCCTTCGTGGTCACGGCCCCGTCCGGTGCGGGCCTCGACGCGGCGACCGTGGACCGCCTGCGCGCGGTGCCGGGGACGGAGATCTCCCCGACCTCGTCGAGCGCGGTGTACGTCCTTGAGGACGGTGCGGCCCTCATCAGGTCCGACGCGCGTGCCGTCGCCGCCCCCGAGGCCCTCACGGCCACGACCCGCCTCCCGCTCGCCGCGGGGAAGGTGTCCGACCTCGACGACCACTCGATCGTCGTGAACGAGGAGTGGGAGGAGCACACGGTCGGCCGGCGGGTACGGGTCCGGCTCGGGGACGGCACGCCGAAGACCCTGCGCATCGCCGCCGTGATGCACACCGGCACCGGTGACAACGGCGTCTACGTCACCGCGGCCAACGCCGCCGGTGCCCCGGTCGACCGGGTGGACGTCGCCCTCGCCGACGGCGCCGACGCCGACCCGGTGGCCGCCGGGCTGCGCGGGGCGGTGGCGCCGGTGGGCGGACGGGTGTCGAGCGGGGACGAGTGGGCCGCGGCCGCCGCTCCCGGTTCCCGGGGCGCGACGCGGGCCGGTCTCTTCCTGGTCCTGGGCATCGCCCTGCTCTACACGGGGATCTCCGTGGTCAACACGATGCTGATGGCGACGTCCGACCGGGTCCGCGACCTGGCGGTCCTGCGCCTCGCCGGCGCCACCGACGGGCAGGTGCTGCGGCTGCTCGCCGTGGAGTCCCTGACGGTCGCCGCCGTGGGCACCCTGCTGGGTCTGCTGGTGACCGGCCTCAACCTGGCGGGCATGGGGGCGGCCCTGCACCTGCTCGCGGTACCCGCCGCACCGGTGATCCCGTGGGCGGCCGTCGCCACCACCGCGGGCCTCTGCGCGGCGCTGGCCGTGGCGGCCTCGCTCGGGTCCGCCGCCCTGGCGGCCCGCCGCCGCCCGGTCGTCCGCGCGTGACACGCCCGCGGCCACCAGCACGACGAAGGGGCCCGTACGACCGAAGTCGTACGGGCCCCTTCAGGCATCAGCCCATGTCAGGTCGGGTCGACCGACAAGCAAGCGGAGCTTACTTGTTGATCTTGGTGACCTGGCCGGCGCCCACGGTCCGGCCACCCTCGCGGATGGCGAACTTCAGGCCCTCTTCCATGGCGACGGGCTGGATGAGCTCCACCTTCATCTCGGTGTTGTCACCCGGCATGACCATCTCGGTGCCCTCGGGGAGGGTCACGACGCCGGTCACGTCCGTCGTACGGAAGTAGAACTGCGGACGGTAGTTGTTGAAGAAGGGGGTGTGACGGCCACCCTCGTCCTTCGACAGGATGTAGGCCTGGGCCTCGAACTCGGTGTGCGGGGTGACCGAGCCCGGCTTGATGATGACCTGGCCGCGCTCGACGTCCTCGCGCTTGATGCCGCGGAGCAGCAGACCGACGTTCTCACCGGCCTGGCCCTCGTCGAGCAGCTTGCGGAACATCTCGATACCGGTGACCGTGGTGGTGGTCTTCTCGGTCTTGATGCCGATGATGTCGACGGTCTCGTTGACCTTGAGGATGCCGCGCTCGATACGACCGGTGACGACGGTGCCACGACCGGTGATCGTGAAGACGTCCTCGATCGGCATCAGGAACGGCTTGTCGACGTCGCGCTCGGGCTCCGGGATGGCCTCGTCCACGGCCTTCATGAGCTCGAGGACCGAGTTGCCCCACTCCTTGTCGCCCTCGAGGGCCTTCAGAGCGGAGACCTTGACGACCGGAACGTCGTCGCCCGGGAACTCGTACTCGGAGAGCAGCTCACGCACCTCGAGCTCGACGAGCTCCAGGATCTCCTCGTCGTCCACCATGTCGGCCTTGTTCAGGGCGACGACGATGTACGGAACGCCGACCTGGCGGGCCAGGAGCACGTGCTCCTTGGTCTGCGGCATCGGGCCGTCGGTGGCGGCGACCACGAGGATGGCGCCGTCCATCTGCGCGGCACCCGTGATCATGTTCTTGATGTAGTCCGCGTGACCGGGGCAGTCGACGTGGGCGTAGTGACGCGCCTCGGTCTGGTACTCGACGTGCGCGATCGAGATGGTGATACCGCGCTGGCGCTCTTCGGGAGCCTTGTCGATCTGGTCGAACGCCGACGCCTCGTTGATGTCCGGGTACGCGTCGTGCAGCACCTTGGTAATGGCGGCCGTGAGGGTCGTCTTACCGTGGTCGATGTGACCGATGGTGCCGATGTTGACGTGCGGCTTAGTCCGCTCGAACTTCGCCTTCGCCACTGGGGTCCTCCTGTGGAGTGGTTCTGTACGCCTTACTCATCGGCGCCAGGTGATCTTTGCTGGAAAGCCCGGGTGCCGGGGGCATTCCGCCGGGTTCGCGGCGGAATGCCCCATGCAGGCTCCGGGGTCAAGCCTAAAGCGTGTTCACGGGGTCCGTTGAACGGAGTAGCCCGTTACTCGCCCTTGGCCTTCGCGATGATCTCCTCGGCGACGTTCCGGGGAACCTCGGCGTAGGAGTCGAACTGCATCGAGTAGCTTGCGCGACCCGACGTCTTGCTGCGGAGGTCTCCGACGTAGCCGAACATCTCCGACAGCGGCACGAGGCCCTTCACGACGCGGGCACCCATCCGCTCCTCCATGGCCTGGATCTGGCCACGGCGGGAGTTGATGTCGCCGATGACGTCGCCCATGTAGTCCTCGGGCGTGGTGACCTCGACGGCCATCATCGGCTCGAGCAGCACGGGCGAAGCCTTGCGCGCGGCCTCCTTGAAGGCCTGCGAACCGGCGATCTTGAAGGCGAGCTCGGAGGAGTCGACCTCGTGGTAGCCACCGTCGATGAGCGTGACGCGGACGCCCGTCATCTCGTAGCCGGCCAGGATGCCGAACTGCATGGCCTCCTGCGCACCGGCGTCCACCGAAGGGATGTACTCCTTCGGGATGCGGCCACCGGTGACCTTGTTCACGAACTCGTACGAGGCGTCGCCGCCCTCGATCGGCTCGATCGCGATCTGCACCTTGGCGAACTGACCGGTACCACCGGTCTGCTTCTTGTGGGTGTAGTCCACGCGCTCGACGGTCTTGCGGATCGTCTCACGGTAGGCGACCTGGGGCTTGCCGACGTTGGCCTCGACCTTGAACTCACGGCGCATGCGGTCGACCAGCACCTCGAGGTGCAGCTCGCCCATACCACCGATGATGGTCTGGCCGGTCTCCTCGTTGGTGTGGACCTGGAAGGAGGGGTCCTCCTCGGCCAGGCGCTGGATCGCGACGCCGAGCTTCTCCTGGTCGCCCTTCGACTTGGGCTCGATGGCGACCTGGATGACCGGGGCCGGGAAGTCCATGGACTCCAGGATGACCGGGCTCTTGTCGTCGGACAGCGTCTCACCGGTGGTGGTCTGCTTCAGGCCCATGACGGCGACGATGTCACCGGCGCCCACCGACTCGATCTCCTCACGCTTGTTGGCGTGCATGCGGTAGATCTTGCCGATGCGCTCCTTGCGGCCCTTGACGGAGTTCAGCACCGCGGTGCCGGACACCAGGCGGCCGGAGTACACCCGGACGAAGGTGAGCTTGCCGAGGTGCGGGTCGCTCATGATCTTGAACGCGAGGGCGGAGAGGGGCTCCTCCTCCGACGGCTTGCGCTTGACGACGACCTCGGGGTCCTTGACGTCGTGGCCCTCGATGGCCTCGACGTCGAGCGGGGTCGGCAGGTAGCGCACGACCGCGTCGAGCAGGGGCTGGACGCCCTTGTTCTTGAACGCGGTGCCGCAGAACACCGGGGTGACCGTGGTGTCCTCGGACTTGCCGGAGGCGATGGTGATGCGACGGATCGCGGCGTACAGCTGCTCCTCGGTGGGCTCCTGGCCCTCCAGGAACAGCTCCATGACCTCTTCGTCGTTCTCCGCGACGGCCTCGACCAGCTTGCCGCGCCACTCCTCGGCGGCCTCGGTGTGCGTGGCCGGGATGTCGACGGTGTCGTACATCTCGCCCTTGGCCGCGTCGGCGGACCACACGAGCGCCTTCATGCGGACCAGGTCCACGACGCCCTGGAAGTCGGCCTCGGCACCGATCGGGAGCTGCATGACCAGCGGCTGGGCGCCCAGGCGGTCCGAGATCATGTCCACGCAGCGGTGGAACTCGGCGCCGGTGCGGTCCAGCTTGTTCACGAAGCAGATGCGGGGCACGCCGTAACGGTCGGCCTGACGCCACACCGTCTCGGACTGCGGCTCGACACCGGCGACACCGTCGAACACGGTCACGGCACCGTCGAGCACCCGCAGGGAACGCTCCACCTCGACGGTGAAGTCGACGTGTCCCGGGGTGTCGATGATGTTGATCGTGTAGTCGTTGTCCTCGAGCGGCCAGTGACAGGTGGTCGCAGCAGACGTGATCGTGATGCCACGCTCCTGCTCCTGCTCCATCCAGTCCATCGTGGCGGCGCCGTCGTGGACCTCACCGATCTTGTACGAGACGCCGGTGTAGAACAGGATCCGCTCGGTGGTGGTCGTCTTGCCCGCGTCGATGTGGGCCATGATCCCGATGTTGCGGACCTTGGCCAGGTCAAGTGAAGTGGTAGCCATAAGGCTTCAGTCTTCTCTCGGTCTCGATGTGGGTAGCGACTACCAGCGGTAGTGCGCGAAGGCCTTGTTGGACTCGGCCATCTTGTGCGTGTCCTCGCGCTTCTTCACAGCGGCACCCAGGCCGTTGGAGGCGTCGAGGAGCTCGTTGAGCAGACGCTCGGTCATGGTCTTCTCGCGACGGGCGCGGGAGTAACCGACCAGCCAGCGCAGGGCGAGCGTGTTCGCACGGCCCGGCTTGACCTCGATCGGGACCTGGTAGGTCGCGCCACCGACACGGCGGGACTTGACCTCGAGGGTCGGCTTGATGTTCTCGAGAGCGCGCTTGAGCGTGATGACCGGGTCGTTGCCGGTCTTCTCGCGCAGGCCCTCCATGGCGCCGTAGACGATGCGCTCGGCGGTGGAGCGCTTGCCGTTCAGCAGCACCTTGTTGATCAGGGAGGTCACCAGAGGAGAACCGTAGACCGGGTCGATGATGACCGGGCGCTTCGGGGCGGGGCCCTTACGAGGCATTCTTACTTCTCCTTCTTGGCGCCGTAGCGGCTGCGGGCCTGCTTGCGGTTCTTCACACCCTGGGTGTCAAGCGAACCGCGGATGATCTTGTAGCGAACACCCGGCAGGTCCTTCACACGGCCGCCGCGCACGAGCACGATGGAGTGCTCCTGCAGGTTGTGCCCCTCACCCGGAATGTAAGCGGTGACCTCGATCCCACTGGTCAGACGCACACGCGCGACCTTACGCAGGGCCGAGTTCGGCTTCTTCGGGGTGGTCGTGAACACACGCGTGCAGACGCCACGACGCTGGGGCGAACCCTCGAGTGCGGGCGTCTTGTTCTTCTCGACCTTGTCCTGCCGGCCCTTCCGGACCAGCTGCTGGATCGTAGGCACTACTTCTCCGGTTTCTGTGTGCCGAATGGTGAAGCTAACCTGGAACGTCACCGACCCACGCGGTCGGGTGTGTCGAAGCCGCGAACTCCGGCCGCGAGGCGGAAGGAGACGCGAAATGCGGTGGCCACGCACGGCCCCGGTGCGGCTGTAGACACGCACGAGGGCCAGGGCACACCCCAGGCACAAGGTCTGAGCGTACCTAGCGCATTCGCTGCGGTCAAAACAAATGGGCGACACCGGCGCCACCGCCCGGTTCACCCCGCTTTGCCCTGATCGACAGAAGACGATCGGCAGAAGACGATCGGCAGAAGACTCGGAAGCCTCCTCAGGCCCGCGGCAGCGGGACGCGCGGCTCGTCGCCCGCCGCCGTGTCGTGGCGGACGAAATAGGTCGGCCGGTTCTGCACCGCCGTGTATATGCGCCCGACATACTCGCCGAGCAGGCCGACACAGACCAGCTGTACGGCGCCGATGAAGACGATGCCGGTGAACAGCGAGGTCCAGCCGGGCACCGTGCGGCCCAGGGCGAACGCGGTCAGCGTGTAGACCAGCAGCCCCAGGCAGACCACGAAGGCGCCGGCGCCCAGCCAGGTGGCGATGCGCAGCGGGGCCGCGGAGAAGCCGGTGACGCTGTCCACCGCCAGCCGGATCATCCGGCCCAGCGGGTACTTCGTGCGGCCCGCCGTGCGCGGCGCGCGCTCGTACGTCACCTGCCCGCTCGGGAAGCCCAGCCAGGGCACCAGCAGCCGGTACACCCGCTGCTGGTCGGGCAGGGCCTTGAGGGCGTCCACCGCGGCCCGGCTGAGCAGCCGGAAGTCGCCCGCCTGGGCGGGGACCGAGGGGCCGGCCAGGCGCCGCATGAGCCGGTAGTAGAAGCCCGCCGTCCACCGCTTGAACCCCGAGTCGCTGCTGCGGTCCGCGCGCACGCCGTAGACAATGTCGAGGCCCTCCGCGCGGGCCAGCGCCAGCATGTCGGGGATCTTCTCCGGCGGGTCCTGGAGGTCGGCGTCCAGGCTGACCACGTAGGCGCCGTGGGCCCGGTCAAGGCCCGCCGTGAGGGCCGCCTGATGGCCGGAGTTGCGCCGCAGCGCGACCACGCGCAGTTCCGGCCAGCCCAGCCGGAAGGCCTCCAGCAGCTCCGCCGTGCGGTCGCCGCTGCCGTCGTCGACGGCGACGACCTCGTGGGGGACGCCCAGCTCCGTGAGGACCGGACGGAGCCTGGTGACCAGCGCGGGCAGGACGTCTTCCTCGTTGAACATCGGAATGACGACCGACAGCACGACCGGTGGATGCTGCTCCGCGTCCCGTCCCTCGGGCACCGCGCCTCCCTCCTCATGACCTTGAGTACAGATGTGCGACTCTTGTGCGATCTTATGGCAGCAATGGACGGTTGAGGGTGGCCCGAGGGGGATGACAGCCATGGACACGGCTGCCGACGACACGGCGACCGGCGGGCCGGACGGCACCGGCGAACGGCCCGCCGGCGGCGAGGGGGCGGCACGCTCCTGGCGGAGCCGGCTCCCCGCCCTCCCGCCCGGGGCCCGGCCCTACCTGGCCCCGCTGGCGCTCTACGGCGTCACGAAACTCGTCGGCCTCGGGATCTTCGCCACCCTCCTCACCCACGCCGGGGACTTCCGGGGGAAGAACCCGCGCTTCGGCGGCGGCGCCCACTGGTGGGACGTGCTGGCCACCTGGGACGGCTGGTGGTACCTCCAGGTCGCCGAGCACGGCTACAGCCCCTCCCTGGTCCGGCTCGACTCGGACGGCCTGTTCACGGTCCAGCAGAACTCGGTCGCCTTCTTCCCGCTCTACCCGGCCCTGATCCGCATGGTCTCGGAGACCACGGGCCTCGGCCTGTACGGCTCCGGAATCCTGGTCTCCGTCGTCACCTCCTTCATCGCCGCGGCCGGCATCTACGCCGTGATCTCGCTGCTCGCGGGAGCGCGGGCGGGCACCGTCGCCGCCGGACTGTGGGCGGTGGCGCCGGGCGCGGGCGTCGAGTGGGCGGTGTACTCCGAGTCCCTGTTCGTCGCCATCGCCGCCTGGACCTGCTACGCCGTGATGAAGGGCCGCTGGGTGACGGCGGGCCTGCTCGCCTTCACGGCCGGCCTGAACCGCCCCACGTCCGCCGTCCTCATCGGCGCGGTGGGCCTGGCCGCCCTGGTCACGCTGGCCCGCCCCGCCTCCCGGCGCGAGCACGGCGTACGCGGCCCCGTGTACGCGATGCTCGTCGCACCGCTCGGCCTGCTCTCCTACATCGCCTGGGTCGGCTGGAGCACCGGCGAGGCCACGGCCTACTTCACCCTCCAGCGCGAGGGCTGGGCCCACTTCTTCGACTACGGCGCCTACACCTGGGACGTGCTGCGCAACCTCGCGGTGGGCCGGGGCGACTACCCCTTCGCCTTCTCCACCCCGGACCTGCTCTCCCTCCAGCTGGTCCTGGCGCTGCCCTTCCTCATCGCCCTGATGCTGCGCAAGAGGCCCCCGCTGGTCCTGGTCGCCTACACCCTGGCGACGATCATCACGGTCCTGGGCACCCAGCAGATGTTCGGCAACACCATGCGCTACCTGCTCCCCGCCTTCCCCCTCCTCCTGGCCCCGGCCGCGGCCCTGAGCCGCCTGAAGCTCCCGACCCTGATCGTCTTCTTCACCACGGCCTCGATCGCCTCCGGCTGGTACGCCCACTACGTCATCTTCGAACTGGGCGTGCCGTAGGCGCCCGCCGGCCGGTCGTCGGCCACGGCGGCCGATTGTCGCCCGTTGCCCGTATGCCCAGGTGAAGTACGTTGGCTGGTTACGAGGGTGCGGCATCGGCACAGGCGAACGCGGGGGCGGCGGGATGACCGGCGGACGTACACACGCTTGGGATGACGACGGGTTCGACGACGGCGTGCCGTTCCTCGCGCGGCTGGAGAAGGACGACCGCGCAGCCCTGCTCCGTGCCGGACGGCCGCTGCGCTACCGGGCCCGCAGCGTCATCCTCCACCAGGACGAGCCCTCCTCCCATGTGCTCCTGCTGCTGCACGGCTGGACCAAGGTGACGGCGATCGCGGCGAACGGCTACGAAGCCCTCCTGGCCCTTCGAGGTCCAGGAGACATCGTGGGCGAGGGCGCAGCGCTCAGCGGGCGTCATCGTTCGGCGACCGTCACCGCGCTCGACGCCGTCGAAGCGGTCGTCATCGACGAGACCCGCTTCACCGCCTTCCTCACGGCTCACCCCGGAGCCGCCCTGCGGCTGCTGAGCCTGACCACCGACCGGCAGCGCTCGACCGACCGTCGGCGGCTGGAGTGGGCGGCCCTCACCGTACGTGAGCGCCTGGCAGTGCTCCTGCTGGAACTGGTTCGCACGCACGGAGCCCGCACCGACGAGGGTGTCGAGCTGACCATCGGCCTCAGCCAGCAGGAGTTCGCCGGATCGGTCGGCTCCTCGCGCGAGGCGGTTGCCCGGCTCCTCAGGGAACTGCGGGACCGGCATGTCGTGGTCACCCGACGCCGACGCATCGTCGTCCTGCGCCCCGACATCCTGCGTCGCATCATCGGGGGACAGCCCGCCTGACAGCCCGCCGGACAGGCTGTCTTCTGTGCACACGGTCACACTTGGTCCGTGTCATCGGCCCTCTGACACCTGTCGTCCGTCCGCCATCGTGCTGCTCAATCAGACGAGCACGAGAGGCAGAACCGTGACGGATCCCCTGTACCGCACCATCCTCCTTTTCGACATCGAGCAGTTCGGCTCCCGCGACGACGTGGAGCAGGCGTTCCTGCGCCGGCTCCTGTACGAGGTCGTCGACGCCACGCTCCTCGCCGCCGGCATCGACGAATCGGCTCGGCTGCGCGCGGACCGAGGTGACTCGGTGATGGAGCTCATCGACGTCCAGGCCTCGGTCCCGGCGCTCGTCAAGACCCTGCTCACCGAGGCTCCCGCCCTGTTGCACAGCAAGAACCGGCTGATCGCCAGCAGCGCCCGAATGCGGTTGCGCATGGTGCTGTCCGCCGGGTACGTCGCGATCGACGAACTCGACGGCTGGGTCGGCTCGGACCTCAATCACGCCGTGCGCCTCCTCAACTCCGACCCCCTGCGGGACGCCCTCAAGCAGCGCGACGACCACAGTGTGCTGTGCGTGTCCGACGGCATCTACACAGGAGTCGTCCGGCACGGCCCGCTCGGTGTACGTCCGGACGACTTCCGCCGGGTCACTGTGGAGACGAAGGAGGGGCCGACGGTGGCCTGGGTGCACGGATTGCCTGACGCGGCCGCCTCCCGGGCCGCCACTTCGGACTCCGCGCCGGTCCCGGACCCGGCGGTCTCCGGACCCGCGACCACCACCCACGTGCACGGCGACCAGTACGGCGTGAGCGGAGGCACGGTCCACGGCGACCAGCGGTTCGACTTCACCCGTCGTGGACGGGACGAGCGCCGATGAGCCAGGCGGAGGCGGCGGCCCCGGCCAAGCAGGCCGACGAGACCGCGCAGGACGGCGAGCGCAAAGAGCAGGAGGAGTCTGCCGAGGGCCAGGAACAACCGCGCCAGAAGGCATGGGCAGCACGCCGGGACCTGATCGCGCACGGACCCGAGTTCATCTCCACCCTGGTCGGCGGTGACCAGTTCGGGCAGTCGGGCGGCTCGCACTACGGCGACACGATCTTTCACATCGGCGGCGGCCGAGCCGAAGCGTCCGTTGCCACTCCCGGGCCCGTCCCCGGGGCAGAGGTGGAGAGACTGGCCGGCGCCTTCCAGGAAGCCGAGGACTTCGGCGAGGTCCTCACCCGACTGAAGGCGGAGCGGTTCCTCCTCCTGTCCGGCGGACGGGAGACGGGACGCAGAACTGCCGCGCTGATGCTGCTGCACCGGCTCGGCCTCGACCGATTCTTCGAGCTGGAGCCGCCCACAGCCTTCCCCGCACTCTCCGAGCAGTTGGACACCGGCGCGGGTCACGTCCTGTGCGATCTGACCGTCAGCCGGAACCGCCCTCTGCGGCAACCGCACCTCCTGGCCCTGCGCCGGGAACTGGAACGCCGTGGGGCCTACTTGGTGATCACAGTGGAGCCGTCGGCCGCACTGGGCGACATCTCCTCCGTACGCTGGGACCCCCCGTCCGCCGAGGACATACTGCACGCTCACGTCACCCCGGCAACCGGCGAGAGCGCCTGGCCACACCTACGTGAACGGGCGGCGGTCAAGGAGTTCCTCGCCCAGGAGCACCCGCCGCGCCAGATCGAGCGCTTCGCGAAGGAAGTCGTCGCCCTGCACCACGGGCAGACCGACGAACGGCGACTGGCCGCATACGGGGCGGCGGCCGTACGCGGCCAGGTCTCCCGCTGGCTCACGGAGGTCGAGCCCATCCTGCGGGAGAAGGCATTCCTCATCTCGCTCGCGGTCTTCGACAAAGCCCCGTACGCGGTGGCCGCGGAGGTCGGCGACGGCCTGTTCGTGCGGTTGCAGAAGATCGAGGACCCCTTCGCCGCTCCCCGTATCCCCGTCTTCGGCACCTCGCGCGAGGAACGACTGCGACTCGCCCGCGCCACGGGCTACGTGGATACGGAGGTCACCGAACACGGACCCGTCATCGGTACTTTCTTCGCCGAATTCCGCGACCGGCAGACATCCCCGCTGCTGCTGGAGGAGGTGTGGAACCGCCATCCCTCGGCCCGCCCGGCGGTCGCCGAGTGGCTGCGCAAACTCGCCGAGGACCGCCGCCCTCTGGTACGGACCAGGGCTGCCTCTGCCGCCGCCCAGCTCGCTCACTTCGACCTTTCGTCCGCGCTGGCGCATCTCATCGAACCGTGGGCAGATGCCCGTGATCCGCACTCCTGGCTGGCGGCGGCCAATGCCCTCACCATGGCTCAACTGCTGAAGGTCCCTACCATTTTGCGCATCCTCCACGAATGGTGCACCGGCGAGGTGGAAAGCCGCCGCTGGACCGCCATCCGCGCCTTCGGTTTGCTGGGCCCGGTACACCACGAGGAAGCCCTGGAAGCGCTCCTGGACGCGGCTCGCCGACAGCCGCCCGACGACAGCGACGCCGATACCGAGGACGACAAGCCGTCGGAGGCGACCAAGCAGTTCGCCGACGCCTTGGAGCTGCTGCTTCTCGCCGTGCGGGGCCCCGTGCTGGCCCAACTCGCCAGACAGCTCGACCCGGACCACGCCGACCGTACGGCCCGCCCATACGCGCTGCTCGCCTTCTTCCAGGCCTGCACCCAGTCGAAGGAGGAAGACAGGGGACGGCCCATCGTCCTCGACTGGTACGGGGAGGCCCTGGCCGCCGGAAACAGCACGGTCACCCGGCACCTCGCCCAGTTCTGGGACGCGCTCCTGGCCGACCGGACCCACACCGCGCCGGCCCTTGCCGTGCTGCGCGGCTGGGTACGCGCGGCCGACACCGACCCCGAGTCGGAACGGGCCCTCGTCCCGTTGCTGTACGAACTCGCCGAAACCCCCGTCAACCATCGGCGCATCACCCACCTGCTGCGTACGGTCCGCGACTCCGGTGGCGTCCCCTCTCCGGCCGCCGACCGCCTGCTGAACCACCTCTCCCCCGCCTGACCGCTCACGGAAGGCAGACCATGGAACACCCCCAGCAATCCGACGAGCTCGACTGGTTCCGGCAACCACCGCCGCCCACGGCCCCGGCCCGCACCTTCGAGGACCCGGTCCGCACGGTCTGGCAACTCTCCCGCTTCCACATCGGCCGCCGCCGCTTCATGGGACGCATCGACTACGCCCTGGTCTGCGTCACACGCACCGGGTTGTACGAGACCTTCCCGCCACCGGCCCGCCCCGCCTCCACACGGCGCTTTGTCGCCCTGTACGAGGTGGACACCGACCCCCATGCCTTCCAGCTGAGCGTGCTCCTGCCGAGCAAGGTCGACAGTTTCGAGTTCGAGGCCACCGCGGACATCACCTGGCGCGTCGTGGATGCCGAGCGGTTCGTCCGCAGCCAGGAGCGGGACGTGCCTGGACTCGTCACCCGCAGAGTGCTCCCCGTGCTTCGCGCGGCCAGTCGTGGTTACGCCATCGACGAGAGCGCGGCCGCCGAGCGGGCCGTGCAGCAGGCGGTGAACGACACCTCGTGGCTCGGTGAGGAGCTGGGTCTGCGCACGGCGTGCTCGGTCCGACTGCGCCGCGACGCGTCCGAACGGAACCACCAAGCGCGGCTGCGGACCGCCCGGCACGAGGCGGAGGCCGTGGAACCCGAGCACAAGGCGGCGGTTCTTCAGCAGACGTACGAGGTGAGTCGCACCGCGGAAAAGATCCGGTTCTACGAGCATCATCTGGAACGCGGTGGCATCGCCGCGCTCGCGCTGCACCTGGCGGTACACCCCGACGACACCCAGCTGGTCCTCGGACACCTCCGCGACGAGCAGGCCAAACTGGTCGAGACCCAGCTCCATCTGATCGACCGGGCGCTGGACAGCAGGCGGCTGGAGGACCACCAACTGGACGAGCCGCACCAGCTCATCGCGGATCGTATGACCGCCATCCTGGGGGCCACCTCCCCAGCGGTGAAGTCACCGCCCTACCCGGCGGCGCCGCCGGAGCCGGGCACGTGAGCCCGGCCGGCCCGTCGTCGGACGCCGTCCTGGTGGAAGCCGGCGCACACCTGCTCACCGACCTCCGAGCGGAGATAGCGCGGGCCGACGCCAAGGCAGCCGTCCTGGTGGCGGCGCTCGGTCTGTCGGCCGGCGTTCCCGCCGCGCTGCTGGCCAACTCCCGTTGGCGGCCGGCCCCGCTCCCGGCACCCGCTGCCGTGCTGTGGTGGGCCGGCACGGCCCTGCTGCTGACTGCTCTGCTGGCCGCCCTGCTCGCGGTCGTCCCCCGCTACCGCCCCAGCCGTTGGGCTCCCGGCCGGCCTCTCACCTACTTCGGCGACGTACGAAGAGCATCCAGGTCCGGCCGCCTTTCCGCCGCCCTGGCGGACACCGGACGCGACCCTGCTCACGGCATGCTGATCGCCCTTGCCGAGACGAGCGGCATCGCCGCCCGCAAGCACTTCTGGATCCGTGCGGGGCTGATCGCCTTCGGCTGCGCTGCGCTTCTGCTGCCCGCGTCCCTGCTTCTCACCTGAGCCGGCCTTCTGCCGCGCCGTCCACTCGTACCGGAAGGAAGCGCCATGCCCATCAGCTCCGAGCACGGCAACCCGGCCGAACCGGAACCGCCGCCCCCACACGACGAGGACCTACCGCCGCGTCCCGGCAGGATCGTCATCGCGGCACGTCAGCGTGGTGCCGACGGCACCGCTCTCGGCCATCTGGCGCTGCATCTCCCGCACGCCTGCGCGAGTCTGACCGTCGTCTGCGGGGCGGCCTACCTCATCGAGCCGCTGGGTGGACCACCCTGGTGGATCGTCTGCGGCATCTGGGTGCTGAGCGGCGGGTTCGTCTTCCACCGGCCTTTGGAGCGGATACTCGCCCGCCGCCTGTTCGGCCTGCGCCATCCGACCCCCGAAGAGGACCGCGTGCTGCGCCACGTATGGCGCGAAGTCACCGCACGTGCCGGGGTGAACTCGGCGGCATACCATCTTTGGGTCGAGGACAGTGACGGGGTCAACGCCATGGCCGCCGCCGGCCACATCATCGGAGTCACCCGACACTCACTCAGGCACCTGTCGGCCGCGCAGCTCGCAGGCGTCCTCGCACACGAGCTCGGCCACCACACCCGAGGTCACTCCTGGACCTCACTGCTCACCTTCTGGTACGCGCTGCCCGGCCGACTCACCTGGCGTCTGCTCCGGGCCCTCGCCTCCCGCGTCGACCGGCTTCCCGTGGGCACCGCGGCCGTGTTGACCGGGCTCGTGGGCGCCGCCACGGTCGCCCTCGCGACGGCCACGTACGGACTGGTCCTTCTGCCCTTCGTCACGCCCTACCTGGCGGCCGCCGTGTCCCGACGCGCCGAGCTGCGCGCAGACAAACACGCTGCGAACCTCGGCTTCGCGGCGCAGCTGATCACAGTGCTGTGCGAGGAACACGAGCGCGAAGAGGCCGCACGGGCCCACGCCGCGGCCCTAAACCTGCCGGCCGAGGACGAGGGAGTCGTCGCACGACTGCTGGACTCGCACCCCGACCTTCACACCCGGCTGCATCACCTGCGGGCCCACTTGGCGACCGGGCGCTGACACGCCGAAGGGCGGCCACCCGCTCGGGGTGACCGCCCTTCGGGCGTATCAAGCTGACCGCTTACTGGTTGTACGGACCGTAGTCGTAGTCCTCCAGCGGAACGGCCTGGCCGGAGCCCGTGCCGAACGGCGAGTAGTCGATGTCGTCGTAGCCGACGGCCGAGTACATCGCGGCCTTGGCCTCCTCGGTCGGCTCGACCCGGATGTTGCGGTAGCGGGACAGGCCCGTACCGGCCGGGATGAGCTTACCGATGATGACGTTCTCCTTGAGGCCGATGAGGCTGTCGGACTTGGCGTTGATCGCCGCGTCCGTCAGGACTCGGGTCGTCTCCTGGAAGGAGGCGGCCGACAGCCAGGATTCCGTCGCCAGCGAGGCCTTGGTGATACCCATCAGCTGCGGACGACCGGAGGCCGGGTGACCGCCCTCCTGGACCACACGACGGTTCTCGGTCTCGAACTTGGTCCGCTCGACCAGCTCGCCGGGCAGCAGCTCGGCGTCGCCGGACTCGATGATCGTCACGCGGCGCAGCATCTGCCGGATGATGATCTCGATGTGCTTGTCGTGGATCGACACGCCCTGCGAGTTGTAGACCTTCTGGACCTCGCCGACCAGGTGGACCTGGACGGCACGCTGACCCAGGATGCGCAGCACGTCGTGCGGGTTGGTGGCACCCACGGTGAGCTTCTGGCCCACCTCGACGTGGTCGCCCTCGCCCACCAGCAGACGGGCACGCTTCGAGATCGGGAACGCCGTCTCGTCGCTGCCGTCGTCGGGGGTGACGACGAGCTTCTTGGTCTTCTCGGTCTCCTCGATCCGGACGCGGCCGGAGGCCTCGGAGATCGGGGCGACACCCTTCGGGGTACGGGCCTCGAAGAGCTCGACGACACGCGGCAGACCCTGCGTGATGTCGTCACCGGCCACACCACCGGTGTGGAAGGTACGCATCGTCAGCTGGGTGCCGGGCTCACCGATGGACTGGGCGGCGATGATGCCGACCGCCTCACCGATGTCGACCAGCTTGCCGGTGGCCAGCGAGCGGCCGTAGCACATGGCGCAGGTGCCGACCTGGGACTCGCAGGTCAGGATCGAGCGGGTCTTGACCTCCTCGACGCCGTGGGCGACCAGGGCGTCGATCAGGACGTCACCGAGGTCGACGTTGGCCGGCGCGATCACCTTGCCGTCGATGACGACGTCCTCGGCGAGCATGCGGGCGTAGACGCTGGTCTCGACGTCCTCGGCCTTGCGCAGCGTGCCGTCCGCGTCGCGCGAGGCGATCGGCAGCTTGAGACCGCGCTCGGTGCCGCAGTCCTCCTCGCGAATGATGACGTCCTGGGAGACGTCGACCAGACGACGCGTGAGGTAACCCGAGTCGGCGGTCCGCAGCGCGGTGTCCGCCAGACCCTTACGGGCACCGTGCGTGGAGATGAAGTACTCCAGCACGGACAGGCCCTCACGGAAGGACGCCTTGATGGGACGCGGGATCGTCTCGTTCTTCGCGTTCGACACCAGACCACGCATACCGGCGATCTGACGCATCTGCATCATGTTTCCGCGAGCACCCGAGTTCACCATCATGGAGACCGGGTTGGTCTTCGGGAAGTTGTCGTTCATCGCCTCGGCGACCTCGTTGGTCGCCTTGGTCCAGATCGCGATGAGCTCCTGCGTGCGCTCTTCCTTGGTGATCAGACCGCGCTCGTACTGCTTCTGGACCTTCTCGTCCTGCGCCTCGTAGCCCTTGACGATCTCCTTCTTCGCGTCGGGAACGACGATGTCGGAGATGGCGACGGTGACGCCGGAACGGGTGGCCCAGAAGAAGCCGGCCGCCTTCAGGTTGTCGAGCGTCGCCGCCACGATGACCTTCGGGTAGCGCTCGGCGAGGTCGTTGACGATCTCGGAGAGCTGCTTCTTGCCGACCTCGTAGTCGACGAACGGGTAGTCCTCGGGCAGCAGCTCGTTGAAGAGCGCACGGCCCAGCGTGGTCTTCAGGGTGAAGGTGTCACCCTGCTGCCACTCCGGCTCACCCTCCTCGCGGGCCGGGGGCTCGAAACCGCGGGGCGGGATGGTTCCCACCGGGAAGCGGATGTCGATCTTCGCCTGAAGCGTCAGGTCTCCGGCGTCGAACGCCATGATCGCCTCGGCGGAGGAGCCGAAGGCACGGCCCTCGCCCTTGGGGCCACGCCCCTCGGAGTCGGTGGTGAGGAAGAACAGACCGAGGACCATGTCCTGGGTCGGCATCGTCACCGGACGGCCGTCGGCCGGCTTCAGGATGTTGTTCGAGGACAGCATCAGGATGCGGGCCTCGGCCTGCGCCTCCGCGGACAGCGGCAGGTGCACGGCCATCTGGTCACCGTCGAAGTCCGCGTTGAACGCGGTGCAGACGAGCGGGTGGATCTGGATGGCCTTGCCCTCGACCAGCTGCGGCTCGAAGGCCTGGATGCCGAGGCGGTGCAGGGTGGGCGCGCGGTTCAGCAGAACCGGGTGCTCCGCGATGACCTCTTCGAGCACGTCGTACACGACCGTGCGGCCGCGCTCGACCATGCGCTTGGCGCTCTTGATGTTCTGCGCGTGGTTCAGGTCGACCAGGCGCTTCATCACGAACGGCTTGAAGAGCTCCAGCGCCATGGCCTTGGGCAGACCGCACTGGTGCAGCTTCAGCTGCGGGCCGACGACGATGACGGAACGCGCCGAGTAGTCGACTCGCTTGCCGAGCAGGTTCTGGCGGAAGCGGCCCTGCTTGCCCTTGAGCATGTCGGACAGCGACTTCAGCGGACGGTTGCCGGGGCCCGTCACCGGGCGGCCGCGGCGGCCGTTGTCGAAGAGCGCGTCGACGGCCTCCTGGAGCATGCGCTTCTCGTTGTTCACGATGATCTCGGGCGCACCGAGGTCGAGAAGCCGCTTCAGGCGGTTGTTGCGGTTGATGACACGGCGGTACAGGTCGTTCAGGTCGGAGGTCGCGAAGCGGCCACCGTCCAGCTGCACCATCGGACGCAGGTCCGGCGGGATGACCGGCACGCAGTCGAGCACCATGCCCTTGGGGCTGTTGCTGGTCTGCAGGAACGCGGAGACGACCTTGAGGCGCTTGAGCGCACGGGTCTTCTTCTGGCCCTTGCCGGTGCGGATGATCTCGCGGAGGCGCTCGGCCTCCTCGTCGAGGTCGAAGGACTCCAGGCGCTTCTGCAGCGCGGCGGCGCCCATCGAGCCGTCGAAGTAGGTGCCGAAGCGGTCGCGCAGCTCGCGGTAGAGCAGCTCGTCGCCCTCCAGGTCCTGGACCTTGAGGTTCTTGAACCGGCTCCACACCTCGTCGAGGCGGTCGATCTCGCGCTGCGCGCGGTCGCGCAGCTGCTTCATCTCACGCTCGGCACCCTCGCGCACCTTGCGGCGCACGTCGGCCTTGGCGCCCTCGGCCTCCAGCTCGGCGAGGTCCGTCTCGAGCTTCTTGGCGCGGGCCTCCAGGTCGGAGTCGCGGCGCTGCTCGATCTGCTGGCGCTCGACGGAGACGTGGGCCTCCAGCGAGGGCAGGTCGCGGGTGCGGCGCTCCTCGTCCACGAACGTGATCATGTACGCGGCGAAGTAGATGACCTTCTCGAGGTCCTTCGGCGCCAGGTCGAGCAGGTAGCCCAGGCGCGACGGGACGCCCTTGAAGTACCAGATGTGGGTGACGGGCGCGGCCAGCTCGATGTGGCCCATCCGCTCACGGCGCACCTTGGCGCGAGTGACCTCGACGCCGCAGCGCTCACAGATGATGCCCTTGAAGCGGACGCGCTTGTACTTGCCGCAGTAGCACTCCCAGTCCCGGGTCGGACCGAAGATCTTCTCGCAGAAGAGTCCGTCCTTCTCGGGCTTGAGGGTGCGGTAGTTGATGGTCTCGGGCTTCTTGACCTCGCCGTGGCTCCACTGACGGATGTCGTCAGCGGTGGCCAGACCGATCCGGAGCTCGTCGAAGAAGTTGACGTCGAGCACTATGCGTCAATCCCTCTCAGGGTTGTAAGTCTGTGGTCTGAAACGGGGGTCGCGGGATCGGCGGGGACTTCGGGTGGAAGGCCCCGCCTGACTCCCGTCAGACCTCTTCGACGCTGCTCGGCTCGCGCCGCGACAGGTCGATGCCGAGCTCCTCCGCAGCGCGGAAGACGTCCTCGTCGGTGTCACGCATCTCGATGGACATGCCGTCCGAGGACAGCACCTCCACGTTGAGGCACAGGGACTGCATCTCCTTGATGAGCACCTTGAAGGACTCGGGGATGCCGGGCTCAGGGATGTTCTCGCCCTTGACGATGGCCTCGTAGACCTTCACGCGGCCGGTCACGTCGTCGGACTTGATGGTCAGCAGCTCCTGGAGGGCGTACGCGGCGCCGTACGCCTCCAGCGCCCACACCTCCATCTCACCGAAGCGCTGGCCACCGAACTGGGCCTTACCACCCAGCGGCTGCTGGGTGATCATCGAGTACGGGCCGGTCGACCGGGCGTGCAGCTTGTCGTCGACCAGGTGGTGGAGCTTGAGGATGTACATGTAGCCGACCGAGATCGGCTCCGGGAACGGCTCACCGCTGCGGCCGTCGAACAGCCGCGCCTTGCCGGACGGGAGCACCATGCGCTCGCCGTCGCGGTTCGGGATGGTGTGCTGGAGCAGGCCGGCCAGCTCGTCCTCGCGCGCACCGTCGAAGACCGGGGTGGCGACGTTGGTGCCGGGCTCGACCTTGTCGGCGCCGATCACCTGGAGGCGCTCGGCCCACTCCTCCGCGAGGCCGGAGACGTCCCAGCCGCGGCTGGCGAGCCAGCCGAGGTGGATCTCCAGGACCTGCCCCGGGTTCATTCGGGACGGGACACCCAGCGGGTTCAGGATGATGTCGACGGGCGTGCCGTCCTCCAGGAACGGCATGTCCTCGATCGGGTTGATCTTGGAGATGACGCCCTTGTTGCCGTGGCGGCCGGCGAGCTTGTCACCGTCGGTGATCTTGCGCTTCTGCGCGACGTAGACGCGGACCAACTGGTTCACGCCCGGCGGCAGCTCGTCGCCCTCTTCGCGGTCGAAGACGCGGACGCCGATGACCTTGCCGATCTCGCCGTGCGGGACCTTCAGCGAGGTGTCGCGGACCTCACGGGCCTTCTCACCGAAGATCGCGCGGAGCAGGCGCTCCTCCGGCGTCAGCTCGGTCTCGCCCTTGGGCGTGACCTTGCCGACCAGGATGTCGCCGGCGACGACCTCGGCACCGATGCGGATGATGCCGCGCTCGTCGAGGTCGGCGAGGACCTCCTCGGAGACGTTCGGGATGTCCCGGGTGATCTCCTCGGGGCCGAGCTTGGTGTCACGGGCGTCGACCTCGTGCTCCTCGATGTGGATCGAGGAGAGGACGTCGTCCTGCACGAGGCGCTGCGACAGGATGATCGCGTCCTCGTAGTTGTGACCCTCCCACGGCATGAACGCGACCAGCAGGTTCTTGCCGAGCGCCATCTCGCCGTTCTCGGTGGCCGGACCGTCGGCCAGGACCTGGCCCTCGATGATCCGGTCGCCCTCGGCGACGATGACCTTCTGGTTGACCGAGGTGCCCTGGTTGGACCGGGAGAACTTGGCCAGGCGGTACGTGATGTACGTGCCGTCGTCGTTGGTGGTGGTGATGTAGTCGGCGGAGACCTCCTGGACCACACCCGCCTTCTCGGCCTTGACCACGTCACCGGCGTCGGCGGCGGAGCGGTACTCCATGCCGGTGCCGACGAGCGGGGACTCGCTCTTGATGAGCGGCACGGCCTGGCGCATCATGTTCGCGCCCATGAGGGCACGGTTGGCGTCGTCGTGCTCCAGGAACGGGATCATCGCGGTCGCGACCGACACCATCTGGCGCGGCGAGACGTCCATGTAGTCGACGTCGTCACCGGGGACGTAGTCGACCTCGCCGCCACGGCGGCGGACCAGGACGCGGGCCTCGGAGAAGCGCATGTCGTCGTTGAGCGTGGCGTTGGCCTGCGCGATGACGAAGCGGTCCTCCTCGTCGGCGGTCAGGTAGTCGACCTCGTCGGTGACCTGGCCGTCGACGACCTTGCGGTACGGCGTCTCGATGAAGCCGAAGGGGTTGATGCGGCCGTACGAGGCGAGCGAGCCGATCAGACCGATGTTCGGGCCTTCGGGCGTCTCGATCGGGCACATGCGGCCGTAGTGCGACGGGTGCACGTCGCGGACCTCGAAGCCGGCCCGCTCACGGGAGAGACCACCCGGGCCCAGGGCGTTCAGTCGACGCTTGTGCGTCAGCCCCGACAGCGGGTTGTTCTGGTCCATGAACTGGGACAGCTGGCTGGTGCCGAAGAACTCCTTGATGGAGGCGACGACCGGCCGGATGTTGATCAGGGTCTGCGGCGTGATCGCCTCGACGTCCTGGGTGGTCATGCGCTCGCGCACGACGCGCTCCATACGGGCGAGACCCGTACGGACCTGGTTCTGGATCAGCTCGCCGACGTTGCGGATGCGGCGGTTGCCGAAGTGGTCGATGTCGTCGGTCTCGACGACGATCTCCCGGCCCGACTCGCCGACCGTCTCGGTCTCACCGGCGTGCAGCTTCACCAGGTACTTGATGGTGGCGATGACGTCGTCGGTGGTGAGCACGCCGGCGTCCAGCGGCTCGTCCGCGCCGAGCTTCTTGTTCACCTTGTAGCGGCCGACCTTGGCGAGGTCGTAGCGCTTCGGGTTGAAGTAGAGGTTCTCGAGCAGCGTCTGCGCGGCCTCACGCGTGGGGGGCTCGCCCGGACGCAGCTTGCGGTAGATGTCGAGCAGCGCGTCGTCCTGGCCCTGGGTGTGGTCCTTCTCCAGGGTGGCGCGCATGGACTCGTACTGGCCGAACTCCTCGAGGATCTGCTCGGTCGTCCAACCGAGGGCCTTGAGGAGGACGGTCACGGACTGCTTGCGCTTGCGGTCGATGCGGACACCGACCATGTCGCGCTTGTCGATCTCCATCTCCAGCCAGGCACCCCGGGACGGGATGATCTTGGCGGAGAAGATGTCCTTGTCGGACGTCTTGTCGATGGAGGAGTCGAAGTAGACACCCGGCGAACGGACCAGCTGCGACACGACGACACGCTCGGTGCCGTTGATGACGAAGGTGCCCTTGTTGGTCATGAGCGGGAAGTCGCCCATGAAGACCGTCTGGGACTTGATCTCGCCGGTCTCGTTGTTGGTGAACTCGGCGGTGACGAAGAGCGGCGCCGCGTACGTGAAGTCGCGGTCCTTGCACTCGTCGATGCTGTTCTTCGGGGGCTCGAAACGGTGGTCGCGGAAGGTCAACGACATCGACCCGGAGAAGTCCTCGATCGGGGAGATCTCCTCGAAGATCTCCTCCAGACCGGACTTGGTGGGGACGTCCTGACCGGACTCCAGAGCCGACTCGACGCGAGCCTTCCAGGCGTCGTTGCCGAGCAGCCAGTCGAAGCTCTCGGTTTGCAGCGCGAGAAGGTTCGGAACCTCGAGGGGCTCCTTGATCTTTGCAAAGGAGATGCGCAGCGGGGCGGTGCTGGCAGCGTTGTTCGTATTCGCGGTCGAGGCATTGCGCGAGGCGGCCAAGAGGGGGTCCTTCCGAGGGCTCGGACTCACTACGCGCGTACCGGCCCCTCTTCCGTGCACGGAGACAGGGGGTGCCTGATGTGGCTAAAGAGCCAGGTCAGGCATGCTCTGGTCGTCAGTGCTCGGGCGAGGGCAGACCCCTGGTGACGGGCAGGGGGCAGCTAACAGGCAGCGCAAAGGGTCAGTGTAGCCACTTGGCACACTGATGTCCAGTGCGGTTCTCGGGGACCGTGTTCGCTCCTCGTTGTTCTCACCACCTGTGCGGCAAGGCCTCGCCCTCAACGCACCCAGATACTGCCCTCTTCGCCGTCGATCCATGCCTCGGATTCGGATCCTTGTGACGACGCCCTGAGAATTGCGCGCCGCGTGCGGTTCGTCAAGGCCCCCCTTGCCCAAACCGGTTGCCGCCAGGGGGCTCTCAGGGCCCCGGCGACGGCACGACGAAGATCACCCTACTCTTCACCGTCACGCGTGCAAGGCGACCGCCGCCGGACCCCGGATACGCCGAAGAGCGACCACCCGGATGGATGATCGCTCTTCGGTGCTACGGCGTTACAGACCCTGACGGATCCGTGGTGCCGGTGCGGTCTGGCTCGCGGTCTTACTTGACCTCGACGGAGGCGCCGGCGCCCTTGAGGGACTCGGCGGCCTTCTCGGCGGCGTCCTTGGCGACCTTCTCGAGGACGGGCTTCGGGGCGCCGTCCACGAGGTCCTTGGCCTCCTTCAGACCCAGGGAGGTCAGCTCGCGCACGACCTTGATGACCTGGATCTTCTTGTCGCCGGCACCCGTGAGGATGACGTCGAACTCGTCCTGCTCGGCAGCGGCCTCGACCGGGGCGGCCGGGCCGACCGGGGCGGCGGCGACCGCGGCGGCGGCGGTGACGTCGAACTTCTCCTCGAAGGCCTTCACGAACTCGGAGAGCTCGATGAGGGTCATCTCCTCGAACTGGGCGAGCAGGTCGTCCTGGCTGAGCTTCGCCATGATGGCGGTCCTTCCACTAATTCGGCAGGTGCCGGATGTACGGGGTGTGGCGGGCGTACGTCGGCCCGCTGCGATCCGCGCCGCGCTCAGGCGGCCCGGACCAGAAAGCGAGCCGAGTTACTCGGCACCGCCCTGCTCGTCCTGCTTGGCACGGAGCGCGTCCACGGTGCGGACGAGCTTCGAGGGAAGCGCCTGGAAGAGCTGAGCAGCCTGGGACTGCTTGCCCTTGAAGGCACCCGCCAGCTTGGAGAGCAGAACCTCGCGGGACTCGAGGTCCGCAAGCTTCTTGATCTCGTCGGCGGACATCGCCTTGCCGTCAAGGACACCGCCCTTGATGACGAGATTCGGGTTGTCCTTGGCGAAGTCGCGCAGACCCTTCGCCGACTCCACCGGGTCACCGGTGACGAAGGCGACGGCCGTCGGACCAGCGAAGAGCTGGTCGTCGAGCGTGATCCCGGCCTCGTTGGCCGCAATCTTGGTCAGCGTGTTCTTCACCACGGCGTACTGGGCGTTCTCACCGAGCGACCGGCGCAGCGTCTTGAGCTGCGCCACGGTGAGACCGCGGTACTCGGTCAGCACGGCGGCGTTGGAGCTGCGGAACTTGTCCGTCAGCTCGGCAACCGCGGCAGCCTTTTCGGGCGTTGCCATAGAGCCTCGGCCTCCTTCCGGGTGATTCGGACCGCGCGGACCCGAAGGAGGACTGGGGAAAACGAAACGCCCCGGCGCAGGCGCACGGGGCGTGGCTCGACCGTTCGTCATCCGCACGGGGCGGGGACTTCCGGGAGCTCATCCACAGTCACCTGCGCGGGTCGTCCGCAGTTCAGCGGATCCTTCGGCCACCGTGTCCTCTTTCGAACACACGGCAACGACCAGCGGTCTTTGGCTTCTGTGGAAGCGTACGTGAACGGGGCGGTGTCAAGCAAATCCGCCCCCGCGGCGACCGGAGCGGGCCGGGCGCGCGGCGCCTCAGCCCTGCTGGGCGCCCTTCATCATCTCGGCCAGGTCGGCGACCTCCCCGGCCGGCGGGGCGGTGACCTTCACGGGCTCGTTGACGCCGAGGAAGGTGATGGTCATGTCCAGCGGGCCCTTCTCGGCGTCGCCGCGCATGCGGAACTGCTTGGTCTGGTCGTCGCCGTCGACCCACATGTCCATCGTGAGCTTGTCTAGGCCCATCTTCTCGTACTGCTCGATGCTCTTCTGGCGCTTGTCCCGGGTGGCCTTGTCCTCGTCCCCGAGGGACTTCTCCAGGTCGGCGAGGGTGACCGTGCCCTTGTAGTGGGTGGTCTTCACGCCCTCGACGGTCTCGGTGCCGACCTTCTCGACGTCCTTGGCCCCGGTGAGGAAGGTGGACTCGGCCGCCGGGTTCTTGTCGGCCTGGGAGGCGCCGCCCAGCTGGTTCAGCTCGTCGCCGGCGCCCATCGCGGCCAGGTCGAACTTGAGCCAGCTCTTGCCGTCCATCTCCTTGGCCGCCTCGGGGCCGCCCCCGATGTACATGGCCTTGTCGACGAGCCGGATCTCCGCGGTCCCCTCGGCCCCCTGGTCGAGCGCCGTCATCTTCATGCTCATCGCGAGGGTCGGCTTGATCTGCATCTCGGCCTCGGCCTTGACCCGGCCCTCCTCGGGGACCTTGCCGGTCATGCGGTAATGGAGGGAGTTGATCGCCTCCGTGTTCTTCGCCGCCTTGGCGACGGCGGCCGCGGGCGTCATCTTCGGGGACTCGGAGGCCTTGTCCTCCTTGGCGCAGCCCACCGCCCCGGCGGCGAGCAGCAGCGCGGCGAGTCCGGCGCCCACGGGCACACGTACGGAAGTCTTCATCGATATCCCCCCACGGGATTCAGGGTGCACACAGGAGCATGACGGGCACAGGAGTCGCACCGCCGCTCCACAGCATTCGTTTGTGACAAGGACGCGAGCGTAGCCGAATCGGTTCGAACGATCTTGTGGTTTCTCCGCCGGCGGGCTTCAGCTCCCCGGTCCGGACGGGTTTCAGCTCCCCTGTGACGCCAGCAGGTCCTTGAAGTCCGCGGTGTCCGCGACCGGCGGACGTTCGGTCAGGACCCTGACGCCGTAGTCGCTGTAGTAGGCGGTCTGGGTCAGCTCCCCGGTCTCCGTGCGGCCCCGCTCGACCTTCTTGACCAGCAGGTCCCGGTCGTCGACCCAGATGTCGACGGTCTGGGCGGTGGCCCCGCCCATCGTGCCGGACCAGTGCGTGGTGCGCCGGCCGCGCGTCGTCTCCTCGCCCACCCTGCGCACGTCCCGCGCCGACAGCAGGAGCTTCACGGCCTGGTTGGGCGTGGTGTTGCGCATCTGGTCGGCGAATCCGGCACCCGCGCCGCCGCCGAGGTCCTCCAGATCCTCGTACACGTACTTGATCCAGTGCCGGCCGCCCACCCGCTCGGCGAACTCGTCGCCCATCCTGGCGTAGTAGGCGTCGGGCAGGTACCGGGCCTCCATCGCGGTGGTGCCGAGGCGGCGCATGGTCTCGGCGGTCGTGCCGCCCGTGTACGTGATGGTCAGGGTGCCGGTGAGGCCGTCGTCCCAGCCGAGGGCGCCCGCGGCCTTGAGGGACAGCTCGCGGCCCATCACGGTCGTGGACTCCACCCGCGCCGAACCCGCCCGCCCGGTGGCCCGCTCGACCTTGCGCAGGGCGTCCGCCGAGGGTCCGGTGAGGGCGGGTGCGCGGGAGGACGCCGGGGCGGAGGCGGACGGCCGGGCCGAGCCGGTGGGGCCGGTGGAACCGCCGGAGTCGTCGGATCCCCCGGGGCCGGTGCACGCGGTGAGGCACGCCAGCGCGGCCGACACCGCGACCGAGACGACCGTACGGCGTGCCGTCGTGCCCGTCATCCGCCCACCCCTTGCGCCCCGTACGTCCCCTGCGCCCCGTGCGCGGGTCCGTTGCCCGCACGCTAACCCAGGGCGCCGGAAAAGGGGACGGCCAAAAGGGACGGGTCAAACGGGACGGGCCCCGCACCTCGGAAGGTGCGGGGCCCGTGAACCGGTGGGGCGAGCTGCTCGCTCAGACCGCGGCCGGGTCCTCCTCGACGAGGAGGTTGCGGGTGCGGTTGGAGTCGAGCGGGATGCCCGGGCCCATCGTGGTGCTGAGGGCGGCCTTCTTGATGTAGCGGCCCTTGGCGGCGGACGGCTTCAGACGGAGGATCTCCTCCAGCGCCGCGCCGTAGTTCTCCACCAGCTTGGTGTCGTCGAACGACGTCTTGCCGATGATGAAGTGCAGGTTCGAGTGCTTGTCGACGCGGAACTCGATCTTGCCGCCCTTGATGTCGTTGACAGCCTTGGCGACGTCCGGGGTCACGGTGCCGGTCTTGGGGTTCGGCATGAGACCACGGGGACCGAGCACGCGGCCGAGGCGGCCGACCTTGCCCATGAGGTCCGGGGTGGCGACGACGGCGTCGAAGTCCAGACGGCCCTTCGACACCTCGTCGATCAGTTCGTCGGAGCCGACGATGTCGGCGCCCGCGGCGGTCGCGGCCTCGGCACGGTCACCGGTCGCGAAGACCAGGACCCGGGCGGTCTTACCGGTGCCGTGCGGGAGGTTCACGGTGCCACGGACCATCTGGTCCGCCTTGCGCGGGTCGACACCCAGACGGAAGGCGACCTCGACGGTGCCGTCGAACTTGGAGGTGGAGGTCTCCTTGGCGAGACGGACGGCCTCGAGCGGGGCGTAGAGCTTGTCCCGGTCGATCTTGGCGTCCGCAGCGCGGAGAGACTTGCTGCGCTTGCTCACTACTGCTCCTGGTGGCTTCTTAGGAGTCGTGGTCCGGGCCGAGCGGGCCCTGCCACTACTGCTTGGTTACGGGGGTGGAGGTCAGCCCTCGACCGTGACGCCCATGGAACGAGCGGTACCGGCGATGATCTTCTCCGCCTGGTCCAGGTCGTTGGCGTTGAGGTCGGGCATCTTGGTGGTGGCGATCTCACGGACCTGCTCGCGCGTGATCTTCGCGACCTTGGTCTTGTGCGGCTCGCCGGAGCCCTTCTCCACGCCCGCGGCCTTGAGGATCATCTTGGCGGCCGGCGGGGTCTTGGTGATGAAGGTGAAGGAGCGGTCCTCGTAGACCGTGATCTCCACCGGGATGACCCAGCCGCGCTGCGACTCGGTCGCGGCGTTGTAGGCCTTGCAGAACTCCATGATGTTGACGCCGTGCTGACCCAGCGCGGGGCCGACCGGCGGAGCCGGGTTCGCGGCACCGGCCTGGATCTGGAGCTTGATGAGCCCCGTGACCTTCTTCTTCTTGGGAGGCATAGCTCTCCGGGTCCTTTCGATTCGGGTCCTGCCCGCGTTCGGGAGCTACCCGGACACAGGCATACCGCACAACGATAACGGGTATAGATGCGCGGCCAAAAACCGAGCAGGTCAGACGCCGCGCGAGCGGGCGCCTGACCTGGTCGGAAGCAGTACGTCCAGAGGAGTAGGAGTACCGGCGGGGCCGGTGGGGTGCTAGTTCTTCTGGATCTGGTCGAAGCTCAGCTCGACCGGGGTCTCGCGGCCGAAGATCTCGACGAGGCCCTTGACCTTCTTCGAGTCGGCGTTGATCTCGTTGATCGTGGCCTGGAGGGTGGCGAAGGGGCCGTCGGTGACGGTGACCGAGTCGCCGACCTCGAAGTCCAGGACCTGGACCTCGACCTTGCGCTGCGGCGCCGGCTTGCCCTCGGCCTCGGCGGCCTCGCGGGCGGCCTTCTCCTCGGCCTCCGGGGCGAGCATCTTGACGATCTCGTCCAGCGTCAGCGGGTACGGGTCGTAGGCGTTGCCGACGAAGCCGGTGACACCGGGGGTGTTGCGGACGACGCCCCAGGACTCGTTGGTGAGGTCCATGCGCACCAGGACGTAACCGGGCAGCTTGTTCTGCCGGATCGTCTTGCGGTCGCCGTTCTTGATCTGGACGACCTCTTCCTGCGGCACCTCGGCCTGGAAGATGTAGTCCTCGACGTTGAGCGAGACGGCGCGCTGCTCGAGGTTGGTCTTCACGCGGTTCTCGTAACCGGCGTAGGTGTGGATGACGTACCACTCGCCGGGCAGGACGCGCAGCTCCTGGCGGAGCTTCTCGATCGGGTCGAGCTCGGGCTCCTCGGCCTCGGGCTCCTCCTCGGACTCCTCGGCTTCCGCCGCGTCGGCGTCGGCTTCGGCCGCGTCGGCTTCGGCGTCGGTGGGCTCCGCGTCGGTCGTCTCGGCGGTCTCGTCCGCCTCCGCGTCCGTCGCGTCCTCGTCCGTCTCCGCGACGACCGTGTCGTCGGCAGCCTCGGCCTCGGCGGAGGCCTCGGTGTCCTCGTTGTCGGCGCCCTCGACGGTGCCGGGCTCGTCCTCGACGGACTCGACCGGCTCGATGGCGTCGTTCACGTTCGGGTCAGACACTGTGGCTGCTTCTTCCTGGATACATAGGGGTGGAACACGCGAAAGGGGCGCCGGGTACCTCGGCGCCCTTCGCTCTCGACTCAGCCGAAGACGTACTTGGCGGCGTGAGAGAAGCCATAGTCAATCAGAGTCACCAGGCCGATCATGATGACCACGAAGATGATCACCACGGTGGTGTACGTCGTCAGCTGGTTGCGACTGGGCCAGACGACCTTGCGCAGCTCCGCGACGATCTGGCGATAGAAGAGCGCGAGCCGCTTCAGCGGGCCCTTCTTGCCTCGTTTGCCGCCCTTGCGGGACTTCTTGGAGTCCGGCGCCTCGTCCTGGGCATCAGGCATGTCGATGGAGCCCACGGCGTCCGTCACTCGTCCTCACCTGATTCCGGGTCGTGGCCGTGCCGCGCCCGGTTGGAGCCGCACGGCGGTGCATTGCTGTACGTACCTGCGCACACATCCTGGCGATGGTGTGTGTAGCAGGGCCGGAGGGACTTGAACCCCCAACCGCTGGTTTTGGAGACCAGTGCTCTACCAATTGAGCTACGACCCTTTGTTCGTCCCCCAACGTACCGCATCCGCCCGGATGCTTGGTGTGCACCGGGTGATCGCGGGCCGCTGAAGGCCAACGAGGTGAGAGTGTACGTGCTCACGGGCCGGGCGTCGAACAGAAAGCATGTCCGGACTGATGTTCAGGCCGTGGACCGCACCGGCGTCCGGACTGGCGTTCAGGTCCTGGACCGGTCCGGTTCAGTCCGTGAAACCCCTGTGCCCGCGAGGTTTCCGGTCTGGAACGATGGGGTCATGAGCGCTGCAACCCCTCCCACCGAGCGCCGGGTCTCCGCCCGAGTCGGCGCGATCTCCGAGTCCGCGACCCTCGCCGTGGACGCCAAGGCCAAGGCCCTCAAGGCCGCTGGACGTCCCGTGATCGGCTTCGGCGCGGGTGAGCCCGACTTCCCGACGCCGGACTACATCGTCGAGGCCGCCGTCGAGGCGTGCAAGAACCCGAAGTTCCACCGCTACACGCCGGCCGGCGGGCTGCCCGAGCTGAAGGCCGCCATCGCCGCGAAGACGCTGCGCGACTCCGGCTACGAGGTCGACCCGTCGCAGATCCTCATCACCAACGGCGGCAAGCAGGCCATCTACGAGGCGTTCGCCGCGATCCTCGACCCGGGCGACGAGGTCATCGTCCCGGCGCCGTACTGGACGACGTACCCGGAGTCGATCCGGCTGGCCGGCGGTGTGCCCGTCGACGTCGTCGCCGACGAGACGACCGGCTACCGCGTGACGGTGGAGCAGCTGGAGGCGGCTCGCACCGAGAAGACCAAGGTCGTCCTGTTCGTGTCGCCGTCGAACCCGACGGGGGCGGTGTACAGCGAGGCCGAGACCGAGGCGATCGGCCGCTGGGCCGTCGAGCACGGTCTGTGGGTGCTGACCGACGAGATCTACGAGCACCTGGTGTACGGCGACGCCGTCTCCGTGTCCCTGCCGGCGCTGCTGCCCGAGCTGCGCGACAAGTGCATCGTGGTCAACGGCGTGGCGAAGACGTACGCGATGACCGGCTGGCGGGTCGGGTGGGTCATCGGCCCGAAGGACGTCGTCAAGGCCGCGACCAACCTCCAGTCGCACGCCACGTCCAACGTGGCCAACGTGTCCCAGGCGGCGGCGCTGGCCGCGGTCTCCGGCGACCTGGACGCCGTGGCGAAGATGCGGGAGGCCTTCGACCGGCGCCGCCAGACGATCGTGCGGATGCTGAACGAGATCGACGGCGTGCTGTGCCCGGAGCCCGAGGGCGCGTTCTACGCCTACCCGTCGGTGAAGGCGCTGCTCGGCAAGGAGATCCGCGGCAAGCGTCCGCAGGACTCGGTCGAGCTGGCCGCGCTGATCCTGGAGGAGGCCGAGGTCGCGGTGGTGCCGGGTGAGGCGTTCGGCACGCCGGGGTACCTGCGGCTGTCGTACGCGCTCGGGGACGAGGACCTCGTCGAGGGCGTGAGCCGGATCCAGAAGCTGCTGGCGGAGGCGCGGGACTGACCGTCCTTCCGCCCGCAGGGCCACACCGGAACGTTCCGGTGTGGCCCTGTTTGTTTGTGCGAGCAAGACCACGTACGGGGAAAGTGCTGTCGGGCCGGGCGTGTCGTGCGGCAGGATCCTCAGATGGAGCGTGTACGTGATGTCTCTGAACTGCCCAAGGCCCATCTCCACCTGCACTTCACCGGGTCGATGCGGCCCACCACCCTGCTGGAACTGGCCGACAAGCACGGGGTGCGGCTGCCCGAGACGCTGACCGAGGCCCTGGGCCGCGGGGAGTCGCCGAAGCTGCGGGCGACGGACGAGCGGGGCTGGTTCCGCTTCCAGCGGCTCTACGACGCGGCGCGGTCGTGCCTGCAGACGCCGGAGGACATCCAGCGGCTGGTGCGGGAGGCCGCGGAGGAGGACCTGCGGGACGGGTCGGGGTGGCTGGAGATCCAGGTCGATCCGACGTCGTACGCGCCTCGGCTGGGCGGGCTGATTCCGGCGCTGGAGATCATCCTGGACGCGGTCGAGACGACGGTGCGGGACACCGGGATCGGGATGCGGGTGCTGGTCGCCGCGAACCGGATGAAGCATCCGCTGGACGCGCGGACGCTGGCGCGACTGGCGGTGCGGTACGCGGAGCGGGGGGTGGTCGGGTTCGGGCTGTCGAACGACGAACGGCGCGGGATGGCGCGGGACTTCGACCGGGCGTTCGCGATCGCGCGGGACGGGGGGCTGCTGAGCGCGCCGCACGGGGGTGAGCTGACCGGTCCGGCGTCGGTGCGGGACTGCCTGGACGACCTGGAGGCGGACCGGATCGGGCACGGTGTGCGGGCGGCGGAGGATCCCCGGCTGCTGAAGCGGCTGGCGGACCGGCAGGTGACGTGCGAGGTGTGCCCGGCCTCGAACGTCGCGCTGGGCGTGTACGAGAAGCCGGAGGACGTGCCGCTGCGGAGGCTGTTCGAGGCGGGGGTGCCGATGGCGCTGGGCGCGGACGATCCGCTGCTGTTCGGGTCGCGGCTGGCCGCCCAGTACGAGATCGCGCGCGAGCACCACGGGTTCACGGACGCTGAGCTGGCGGAGCTGGCGCGCCAGTCGGTGCGGGGGTCGGCGGCGCCGGAGGAGGTGAAGGGGAGGCTGCTGGCGGGGGTGGACGACTGGCTTGCGGCGTAGGTGGTGGGCTGCGGGGGTGCCTGCGGCGGCCTGCGCGCGTTCGGTGGGGGTGCGCGTAGCGCCGTTTGTGCGGTGGGTGGGTCGGGGTCGCGCCGGGGGGTGTCCGTCCTCGGAACGGCGCGGAATCGGTTGGCTACGGAGGCTCGGCGCGTTGACGCGCCAACCACTGCGGGCGGACACCCCCCGACACGCCCCCTTCGCGCCGTACGCGGCTGACCGCCCGTCCCGCCCCCCCCCTAGCTGCGGGCCGCCGCCCCCCGCCGCAGCCGCGGGCAGCCGCCGCCCCTCGCCCCAGCTGCGGGCAGTCGTGCCGCTGGGGCGGCACGGGTGGGCGCAGCGGCACCCCGCAACGCCGGGCCGCGTCCCCCTCGCGCCCGCACCCACGACGGGTGCCCCGGTAACGCCGGCCCGCGGGATCCACCGGCGGCACGTGGCCGCGGGGTCGGGCTACAGGGCGACGCCCACCGTCACCGGTTCGTTGACCAGCGTGACGCCGAAGGCATCCTGGACCCCGGCGACGACCTCGCGGGCCAGCGCGAGCAGGTCCTCGGTCGTCGCCTCACCGCGGTTGGTGAGCGCGAGCGTGTGCTTGGTGGAGATGCGCGCGGGGCCCGTGCCGTACCCCTTGGTGAAGCCCGCCTTGTCGATCAGCCAGGCCGCGGAGGTCTTGACGCGGCCCTCCCCGGCCGGGAAGGCGGGCGGCTCCACGGCGGCACCGAGACGCCCGGCGACGCGGGAGCGGAACGCGGCGAACTCCTCGTCCGTGAGGATCGGGTTGGTGAAGAACGACCCGGCCGACCAGGTGTCGTGGTCCTCCGGGTCCAGCACCATGCCCTTCCCGGCGCGCAGCCTCAGCACCGTCTCCCGGGCGGCCGTCAGCGGCACCCGGTCGCCCGCCTCGACACCGAGGGCGCGGGCCGTCTCGGCGTATCGGAGGGGCGCGGAGAGCCCGTCGGCGTTCTCCAGCTCGAAGCGGACACGCAGGACCACGTACCGCTCGGGCTCGGCCTTGAAGCGGCTGTGGCGGTAGGAGAAGGAGCAGTCCGCGTTGGAGAGGGCGACCGTCTCGCGGTTCCGGCGGTCGTACGCCGTGACCTCGGTGATCGTGGCGGACACCTCCTGGCCGTACGCGCCGACGTTCTGGATCGGGGTCGCGCCCGCCGAGCCGGGGATGCCGGCCAGGCACTCGACGCCCGCCAGGCCCGCCTCGACGGTGCGGGCGACCGCGTCGGTCCAGATCTCGCCGGCCGCCAGCTCCAGCGTCGTGCCGTCGAGGCGGAAGCCGCGCGTGGCGATGTGCAGGGCGGTGCCGTCGAAGCCCTTGTCGCCGATGACCAGGTTGGATCCGCCGCCGACGAGCAGCAGCGGGGTCCCGGTGTCGTCGGCCTCGCGGACGGCGGCGATCACCTCGGCATCGGTGGTGGCCGTGAGCAGCCGGGTCGCGGGCCCGCCCAGGCGGAAGGTGGTCAGCGGGGCGAGGGGGGCGTCGTGGAGTTCCTGCACGGGCTCAAGAGTACGAGACGGCACCGACGGCGCCGGGCCGCAGGCAGGGGAAACGCGGCGACGCCCCGGCCGGTCGGCCGGGGCGTCGCGGGACGTGTCCTCACGTCAGGCGCCTGCGCACCTCCGCCCAGCTCACCGGGAGCTCGTCGCTCGACGCCGGCCAGGAGGCGAACTTCGAGTCCCGCATCTGCGCCGACAGCCCGCGGGAGGCCGGTGCGTGGGTGCCGGAGCGGGCGAAGGTCTTGAGGGCCTCGGGCGACTCCCAGGCGGAGAGCGTCCAGAAGGTCCGCTTGAAGGGTTCCGCCTTCAGGGAGGCGCCGTACGCGCCGGGGGCGCGCCCGACCTGCCGCCACACGCCCGGCGTGCGCGCCAGGAACTTCAGCGCTCCCCACAGGGTGCGGGTCTCGAAGCGGGACGCGAAGACGTGGACCTCGGTGGCGCGGGGAGGTTCGTTCGGCACGGTCCAGGGAAGGGTGGGCATGTCGTACTCCTCTCGTGACGCATGCTGTGCCGTGCGGTCAGTGGTGGGGCGTCGGTGCCGTCGTGGCGAGGGCCGGTTCCGTCGCCGGTTCGGCCGTGGGGTTCTGTCCGCCGGTGCGGCGGCGTGCCGGGATCGCCAGGGCCGCTATTCCGCCCAGGGCCACCACCGCGGCGCCCACGGCGATCGCGGGCCGTAGTCCGTCCACGAAGGTCTGCGCGGACTCGTAGCCGCCCTGCGCCGCGAAGATGGACGACATGACGGCGATGCCGAGCGCGCCGCCCACTTCGCGCAGTGCGTTGTTGGCGCCGGAGGCGATGCCCTGCTCCTTCGCGGCGACGCTGGACATCACCAGGGCGGAGGCGGGGGCGAAGTAGAGGGCCATGCCGATTCCGCTGATGATCAGACCGGGCAGCTGGACCGTGTAGGAGGCGTCGGCCGTGATCACGGAGGCCAGGTAGCCGAGGCCGGCCGCCTGGAGGAAGAGTCCGGTCGCGACGACCGGGCGGCCTCCGATCCGGTCCGAGAGGAGGCCGGCGATCGGCGCGACCAGCATCGGCATGCCGGTCCAGGGCAGCATGCGCAGGCCCGCCTCGGTGGGCGAGTAGCCGAGCACGCCCTGCATGTACTGGCTCAGGAGGAAGATCGAGCCGAACATGCCCAGGAACATCAGCAGGCTCGCCGCGTTGACGCCGGAGAAGGCACGGGAGCGGAACAGGCGCATGGGGAGCATGGGGTTCCGGGCACGGGTGCTGTAGAGGACGAAGCCGACGAGCAACGCGGTCCCGGCGAACAGGGCGGTCAGCACCACGGAGCCGGTCCAGCCGTCGACGGGTCCGCGGACCAGGCCGTAGACGATGCCGAAGAGTCCGCCGCTGGCGAGCAGGGTGCCGGGTATGTCGAGCGGGGCGCCGGTGCCGTGCGACTCGGCGAGGCGGAGGCGGGCGAGGGGCAGCAGGGCCAGGCCCAGCGGAACGTTCAGCCAGAAGATCCACTGCCACGAGATGTGCTCGGTGAGGCTGCCCCCGACCAGCGGGCCGGACGCCACGGCGAGCCCGTTGACGGCTCCCCAGATGCCGTACGCCATCCCGCGGCGTTCGGCGGGTACCGCGGCCGTCAGCAGGGTCAGCGTCAGCGGCATCATGATCGCCGCGCCGACGCCCTGCACCGCGCGGGCGGCGATGAGCGAGTCGATGCCGGATGCCATGGCCGCGGCGGCGGACGCCCCGGTGAAGACGGTGAGGCCGACCAGGAAGAGCCTGCGGCGGCCGAAGCGGTCGCCGAGGGCCGCGCCGAACATCAGGAGGACGGCGAAGGTGAGCGTATAGGCGCTCACGGTCCATTCCAGGTCGTGCAGCGCGCCGCCCAGGTCCTCGCGGATGGAGGGCAGGGCGGTGGTGACGACGAGGTTGTCCAGGGCCGCCATGAAGCCGGCGACGCTGGTGATGACGAGAGCCCAGGCGGCTCCCCCACCGCGGGTGTTCCGACGTGCTCCTTGCTGTGACATCTCTCCCCCAGAGGGTGTGCATGCACTTGCCGTGGATGTGGAGTCGATTAGTAATTGATGACTAACTTCTGCGGGCGCGCGGAAGCGGCCGGTCGACGGTTGTCGTGCCGTATGCGGATGCCGCTCGTTCCTACGCTTCCGCGTCCTTCGCTTCCGCGCCCTTCCGGCTCGGCTCGGCCTGCCTCGACTCGTAGATGCCGCCGTAGACGCGGTGCTCCGGCGGGAACCCCACGCCGACCAGGGTGTTGATCAGCATGCCGGTGGCCAGGAAGGTCGTCGTCTGGTCGATGTCCGCCCCCAGCGACAGGTGCACGGTGTCCCAGATCTCGAGCCAGCCCTTGCGCACCATCTCGCCGAACCCGTGGTCCCCGGCAGCTTCGGCGGCGGCGACGGTGACGTACACCTGCAACTGCATCTGGAGCTTCTCGGGCTGGTCCGCGATCAGCTGCGAGTAGGCCTCGGCCATGGCATTCCGAGCCTCCTCACCGTGCAGGCCCTCGGACGCCTTCTCGAAGACCTCGCGGGTGTCCCGCAGGCAGCGCTCCGCCACCGCGAGGAAGATCGCCTTCTTCCCCGGGAAGAGGCGGAAGAGGTACGGCTGGGAGACCCCCACGCGCTTGGCGATGGTCTCCGTGGACGTGCCGTGATAGCCACCCCGGGCGAACTCGCTCGTCGCCGCGCGGATGACGCTCTCGCGCCGCTCCTCTGCGCTCATCCTGACCATGGAAGTAAGTTAGTACTCAATCACTAACTTCGTCAAGGGGGATGTGCGGAGTGGTCGCGGTCGGGTGGCGCGTCAGCGCCGGCCTCACTGCACGACGCCGGCGAGCACCGTGTCGACCAGCTTGCCGACGGCCGCCGCGGCCGGCGGGTGGCCCGGGTCGCGGTCCGCGAACAGGAGATGGCCCCCGCCGACGAGGGAGAGGGTGAGCGAGTCGATGTCGGCGTCGGCCGAGATGCGGCCCCTCGCGCGCTCCTCCGACAGATAGGCGGAGACCGCGGCCGTGACCTGGGCGAGGATCGCGATGCCGCCACCGGGCACGGCCTGCCGCAGCCGAGCGCGCAGCTCGTCCCGGAAGGTGATGAGCGGAATGATCGCCACGGGGACCGGCCCGAACAGGGCGGTCAGCGCGCCGGTGAGGTTGTCCGCCACCGTGCCGGAGCCCACGGCCTCCCGCAGCGTCAGCGCCTGCGTGTCGAGTTGCGCGGCCCGGTCGAGCACGAGCTCGGCGAGGAAGGCGTCGAAGTCCGCGAAGTGCCGGTGCAGGACGCCTTTGGCGCAGCCTGCCTCGTCCGTGACGGCCCGGCTGGTCAGCCCGTTCGGGCCGTCCCGCAGAAGCACGCGTTCGGCGGCGTCGAACAACTGCCGCCTCGCGTCGCGAAGGTGCACTCCGGTCGGCACTCGCGGATCCTTCCTCGCATGCTCACTCATTGGCTTGTGGGCGTGCGCCCACTAAAGTGAACGCATGCCCACTCTATCCTCTCCGGAGCAGCCGGAGCAGCCGGTCCCGACACCGTCGTATCAGGCCCGGGAGACGGCCGAGTCCTTCGGTACCGACGCGCAGCGCTACGACCGGGCCCGACCGCCCTACCCCGACGCCCTCGTGACGCGTGTCGTCGCGGGGAGCCCGGGATCCGACGTCCTCGACGTCGGCTGCGGCACGGGCATCGCGGCCCGCCAGTTCCAGGCCGTCGGCTGCGCCGTACTCGGGGTCGAGCCGGACGCGCGGATGGCCGCCTTCGCCCGGGGCCGCGGACTGCCGGTCGAGGTGGCGGCCTTCGAGGCCTGGGAGCCCGCCGGCCGGGCCTTCGACGCGGTGATCGCCGCCCAGTCGTGGCACTGGGTGGACCCGGCCGCCGGCGCCGTGAAGGCGGCCCAGGTACTGCGCCCGGACGGGCGTCTGGCGATCTTCGGGCACGTGTTCGAGCCGCCGGCCGAGGTGGCCGAGCCGTTCGCGGCCGCCTACCGTCGGGCGGCACCCGAATCGCCGTTCAGCGATCAGCCGGCACGACGACCGCTGGAGATGTACCTGGCGGGGTACGCCCAGATCGCCGACCGGATCCGCGAGTCCGGGCGGTTCCACGAGCCGGAGCAGTGGCGGTTCGACTGGGAGCGGTCGTACACGCGCGACCAGTGGCTGGAGCTGCTCCCCACCACCGGCGGCCTCACCCGGCTCCGTCCCGGTCAACTGGCCGGAATACTGGACGCGGTCGGCCGCGCCGTCGACGCGCTGGGCGGCCGCTTCACGATGCGGTACACGACGCTGGCGACCACGGCGGTACGCGCCGGCACCCGCTGACCCGTTCCCCCCTGGACCGGCCTGGACTGGACTGGCCCGGCCAGGGGGTCGGCGCTGAGGCCGAAGACGGCTGGTCAGGCCAGTCGTACGACCGCGCGGGACATGCCGAGGACCTTCTGTCCGGCGCTGGTGGCCGTGAGGTCGACACGGACGGTGTTGTCGTCGAGCTTGGCCGCCACCTTGCCGCTGATCTCGATCACGGCACCCCGGTCGTCGTTCGGGACGACGACGGGCCTGGTGAAGCGGACGCCGTACTCCACGACCGCGCCCGGGTCGCCGGTCCAGTCGGTGACCACGCGGATCGCCTCGGCCATGGTGAACATGCCGTGCGCGATGACGTCCGGCAGGCCCACCTCCTTGGCGAACCTCTCGTTCCAGTGGATCGGGTTGAAGTCGCCGGAGGCGCCCGCGTACCGCACGAGCGTGGCGCGGTCCACGGGGAAGCTCTGCGCGGGCAGTTCGGTGCCGACCTCGACGTCGCTGTATGCGATCTTCGACTGCATCGCGCTCACGCCTCCCCGGCCGCGCGGGCCACGAGCTTGGTCCAGGCGGTCACGACGTGCTCGCCGGCCTCGTCGTGGACCTCGCCACGGATGTCCAGGATGTCGTTTCCGGCCATCGACTTGATCGCCTCGATGGTCGAGGTGACCGTGAGCCGGTCACCGGCCCGGACCGGGCGGGCGTAGGCGAACTTCTGGTCGCCGTGCACCACGCGGCTGTAGTCCAGCCCGAGCTGCGGGTCCTCGATGACCTGACCGGCCGCCTTGAACGTGATCGAGAACACGAAGGTCGGCGGGGCGATCACATCCGGATGACCGAGCGCCTTCGCGGCCTCCGCGTCGGTGTACGCCGGGTTGGCGTCCCCCACCGCCTCCGCGAACTCGCGGATCTTCTCCCGGCCCACCTCGTAGGGCGCGGTGGGCGGATAACTCCGCCCCACGAACGACTGGTCGAGCGCCATGGGCTCGCAACCTCCTGCTGCTGCTCGGCATGCCTGGGACAACGACACGAGGCCGCCCCCAAACCTCGGGGACGGCCTCGTGTACGAGCCTGTTTCTATCGCGTTTCGCGGTGCGCGGTGTGCGCGTTGCAACGCGGGCAGTGCTTCTTCATCTCCAGTCGGTCCGGGTTGTTACGCCGGTTCTTCTTGGTGATGTAGTTCCGCTCCTTGCACTCCACGCAGGCCAGCGTGATCTTCGGGCGGACGTCGGTGGCAGCCACGTGAGTGCACTCCTTGACGAACGGATTGATGGTATTAACGCAAGAAAGAGTAGCCGATTGAAGGACCGACCCCGCAATCGGCTACTGAGAGTAGCGGTGACCGGACTTGAACCGGTGACACAGCGATTATGAGCCGCTTGCTCTACCGACTGAGCTACACCGCTGTGATGCGATCGGGCCCCGCCTCGCGACGGGAACCTCTCGCACCAGAGCCCCAAAACGGAATCGAACCGTTGACCTTCTCCTTACCATGGAGACGCTCTGCCGACTGAGCTATTGGGGCGAGCGATGAAGACATTACACGGTCGCCCGCCGTTCGCCCAAATCCGTTTCGCCGCCCCTGCCCCGTCCCGTCCCGGCCGCACAGCGGGGCGGCCCGACCGCGCCGGACGGCACCGGTACGACTATTGCGCTCCTCCGCGCCACGGGCTGATCACCGTCCTAGGCTCGTCTCACTCTGCGTGATCTTGCGTCCCCCACTGCGCAGCCCCGAGCCCAGAGGAGCGCGATGCCCGACAGCCAGCCGCAGCCGCCCCACTCGCCCTCCCCCTCGGACCCCGCCGACCGCGGCTCGCTCCTGCTCTCCGGGGCGCGGCTCACCGACGGCCGGACCGTGGACGTACGGCTCCACGGCGGACGCATCGAGGCGGTCGGCACGGCCGGCAGCCTGTCCCCGGGCGGCGCGTCCGGCCCGGGCGGCCACCTGGACCTGGGCGGCTACCTGCTGCTGCCCGCCCCGGCCGATCCCCACGTCCACGCCGACACGGCGCTCACGGCCGATGTCCCCGGCCCCGTCTCCTACGACCCCGAGGACGTCCAGCGCCGGGCCACCGAGGCCGCCCTGCTCCAGTTGGCCCACGGCGCCACCGCGCTGCGGGCGCACGTGCGGGTGGGCGACGTCGCGGGCCTGGGTGCGCTGACCGCCGTACTGCGGACCCGGCGCTCCCTGCGCGGCCTCGCCGATCTGAGCGCGGTGGCGATGCCGAGGGTGCTGACCGGGGTGGCCGGTGGCGAGGGGCTGGCGATGCTGCGGGACGCGGTCAAGATGGGCGCGGACGTGGTGGGCGGGTGTCCGGACCTGGACCCCGATCCGGCGGGGTACGTGGAGACGGTGCTGACGGTCGCCGCCGAACACGGCTGCCCGGTCGACCTGCACACCGACGCCGCCGACCCGGCGCGGCTGGCCCGGCTGGCGGCCACGGTGGGCGGGTTGCGCCCTGGGGTCGCCATCGGCCCCTGTGACGGTCTGGGCCGGCTGCCCGCCGAGGCGGCCTCCCGGGCCGCGGACCAGCTCGCGGCGGCCGGTGTGACGGTGGTCTGCCTGCCGCAGGGCGCCTGCGGGACGGTGGACCACCCCGACGGCACGGCTCCGGTACGGCTGCTGCGGGCGGCCGGGGCGCGGGTCGCCGCCGGGAGCGGCGCGCTGCGGGACGTGTCCAACCCGGTCGGGCGCGGCGACCCCCTGGAGGCGGCGTACCTGCTGGCCTCGCGGCACGGGCTGCGCCCCGAGGAGGCGTACGACGCGGTGAGCGCGGCGGCACGGTCGGCCCTCGGCCTGCCGGAGGTGCGGGTGGAGGCGGGCTTCCCGGCCGAACTGGTCGCCGTACGGGGGGACCGGCTGGCGGGTGCGCTGTCGCTGGCGTACAGCCGGATCGTCGTGCACCGGGGACGCGTGGTGGCGCGGACCAGCGCGGTACGGGAGTACGGCGACTCGACCACCGCGTCCGACCTGGGACTGCCTCGGCAGGGGGGTGCGGGGCGGGGACGGCGCGAGGGGCGCGGCGGACCTGGTCGGGGAGGGGACATGAGCTGAGGCGGAGGCTCGCCGCCGTGGGGGGCGGGGCTCTGCGGGCTGACGGCCCGGCGCCGGGGTGGCCGAAGCCGTGCGGCGCGGGCGGTCGTCGGGGCGTACGGTCGAAGGCATGCGCATTGTCATCGCTGGTGGTCATGGTCAGATCGCGCTGCGGCTGGAGCGGTTGCTCGCCGCGCGCGGTGACGAGGTGGCGGGCATCGTCCGCAAGGCCGAGCAGGCCGACGATCTGCGTGCGGCGGGCGCCGAACCGGTCGTGCTCGACCTGGAGTCGGCCTCGGTCGAGGAGGTGGCGGAGCGGCTGCGGGGCGCGGACGCGGCGGTCTTCGCGGCGGGAGCGGGGCCCGGCAGCGGGGTGGCCCGCAAGGACACGGTGGACAAGGCGGCGGCGGTCCTCTTCGCGGACGCGGCGGTCCGGGCGGGCGTACGGCGCTTCCTGATCGTGTCGTCCATGGGCGCCGACCCGGCACACCAGGGGGACGAGATCTTCGACGTCTACCTGCGCGCCAAGGGCGAGGCGGACGCGCACGTCAGCTCGCTGGACGCCTTGGACTGGACGATCCTGCGCCCCGGCGCCCTGACGGACGACGCGGGCACGGGCATGGTGCGTCTGGAGGCGCGCACCGGCCGCGGCCCCGTTCCGCGCGACGACGTCGCCGCGGTCCTGGCCGAACTGGTCGACACCCCGGCCACGAACGGCCTGACCCTGGAGCTGATCAGCGGTTCGGCGCCCGTGTCGGTGGCGGTGAAGTCGGTGGCCGGGAACTGAGGGCGGCTAGAAGAGGGGCAGCTGTCCGGGGAAGTCGGGGACGACGTACCCGTCCAAGGACGGCTGCGCCGCACCGAGTTGCGCCGACCGGCGCGAGCCCGGACAGGACACCAGCTCACCGCTCCCCCGCGCACCGGGGGGATCATGGCGCGCGTACCGCCCCGCGACGACGGCGATCTCGCGACGGCACTCTGGGCAGGTTCTGCGACGGGAGGACGAGGCCATGCCACCAGTCTGCCCCGCCCGACCGACACCGTGAGCCGCCCCCGCGGGCTTCGTCGACGGCGCATCGTCAACGGCGTTTGCGGCCGAAGCGACGCTTACCGCCCTTGCTCGGCTTCCGGCCCGTCAACTGCTGCGCCTCATGCGTCCTGCCCATCGCGGTCAATACAGCGGCGAGATTCCGGGTGGCACGCTCAGTTTCTGGACGAAGTCGTCACCGGTGCGCCAGTGCCACCGGTCCAGCTCCACCTGGTGCCCGGCCTGCTGGAGCTGCCAGCCGACCCACTCCGCCCAGGCCTGGTCCGGGCCCGCGTAGCTGAGAAAGATACGTTGCGTGGTGTCGGTCACCGTTGACCCCCGAATCCCCTGACGCTCACAACGTGGAGCACGGGCCATGATCTCGCGTACACCGTGGGCCAGGGCAGAGAACGCCGAGATCTCGTGGGCCCCGGGAACGACGAAAGGGCCTGTGATCAGCATTGCTGCTGTTCACAGACCCTTTCGGTCGTGTGGCGGCGCCAGGATTCGAACCTGGGAAGGCTGAGCCGGCAGATTTACAGTCTGCTCCCTTTGGCCGCTCGGGCACACCGCCGGGGTTTGCTGCTCGTCGAACCGCTCTTCGGCGGCGCTCCGTGGCAACGACGTAAACAATACCTGATGTGGAGGGGTGCTTCGCCACCCGATTGAACGCCGCTCGGATCGCGGCGGGTGGCTAGGCTTGTCCGGATGCGGCCGAGGACCCCGCGGGGCCCGGCGGCCGCCGACGTATGCCGGTACGGACCCGATACGCGGCCCGACACGCACCCAGATACAAGGAGCCACAGGACATGGCCGACTCCAGTTTCGACATCGTCTCGAAGGTCGAGCGGCAGGAGGTCGACAACGCCCTCAACCAGGCCGCCAAGGAGATCTCGCAGCGCTACGACTTCAAGGGCGTGGGCGCCTCGATCTCGTGGTCCGGGGAGAAGATCCTCATGGAGGCCAACTCCGAGGACCGGGTGAGCGCGGTCCTCGACGTCTTCCAGTCCAAGCTGATCAAGCGCGGCATCTCGCTCAAGGCTCTGGACGCGGGCGAGCCCCAGCTCTCCGGCAAGGAGTACAAGATCTTCGCGTCGATCGAGGAGGGTATTTCCCAGGAGAACGCGAAGAAGGTGGCCAAGCTCATCCGCGACGAGGGCCCCAAGGGCGTGAAGGCCCAGGTGCAGGGGGAGGAACTGCGGGTCTCGTCGAAGAGCCGGGACGACCTGCAGACCGTGATCTCTCTGCTGAAGGGCCAGGACTTCGACTTCGCGCTGCAGTTCGTCAACTACCGGTGAGCCGCTGAGCGGGCGACGCGGTGGCTCGGTGGCGCGTAGGCCTTCGTTGACGAGAAAGGGTGGGCACCCGGCGGTGCCCACCCTTTTCTCGTCCGGTCCGCGCGCGTTCAGTCGCGCGAGTTGCCGAACAGGAGCCGGTAGGCGACCAGGAGCACCAGCGAACCGCCGATCGCCGCCGCCCAGGTGGCGCCGTCGTAGAAGCCCTTGCTGATCGGGTGGTCCAGCCAGCGGGCCGATATCCAGCCGCCGAGGAAGGCGCCCGCGATGCCGATGAGGGTGGTGCCGATGAGCCCTCCGGGGTCGCGGCCCGGCAGCAGGACCTTGGCGATGGCTCCGGCCAGCAGTCCGAGGATGATCCAGCTGATGACGGTCATGCCGTGACCCTGCCCTTTCTTCCGGTGCCCACACTGTGCCAGTGCTGCGGGCCGGTTGCTCCGCGGTGTTCATGTCCTCCTGGTGGAGAGGACGTTCCGACCGCGCCGGGCGGTTGCGCTGATCAGCAGGGTGCGACCCATGACACCTGCCTGCGTGGTGCTCGCGTTCTCGCTTCCGGCGGTTTCGGTCGTCGTGGGAGGGGGTGTGGTGGCGGTGGGTGTGGTGGCGTACGGGTGCGGGGCAGCAAACCCCGCGGTGAAGGGCGGCTGGGGCCGCAATGGCCGCGCGTCGGGCATCCGTCCGCGATGGCCGCGCGTCGGCACCTCGGGGTGCGTCCTGACGGGCGGGGCTCGGCCCGCCTCCGCTCAGGACGCCTGTGCGGGCGACGTGCCGGTCGGGGCGGGGCGTCTTCCGGTGCGCAGGGGGAGGGCGGTCCACGGGGTCGGTTCCGGGCCGTCGTGGGCCTCCTCGTACCAGCCCGTGCCCTCGATCCAGGTGCGCAACCAGTCGGCGAGGCTCGGTGCGTCGACGTACCAGGCATGGTCGGCGTCCCCCGCGTTGGGCTCGAAGAGGAGAACGGCGGCCTGCGGGGAGCGGCAGTCGAGGCACGCGTACATCGCGCAACCCCAGTGGGATATGGGCAGGATGCCCTCGGGCCAGGGCCAGTCGGGGTCCTTCGCGCCGCTGTCCCGGTTGGCCAGGTACTGGGCAACGGCGGCGGGCTCGCCCGAGGGGGCGTTGTCGAGCAGCGGCAACAGGCCGTACTCCGGGCCGAATCCGCCGTCTCCTATGCGCAGGTACAGCTCGGCGAGCAGTGCGGGGAGAGGAAACCCCAGGGCGGCCTCGGCGCGGGCCGGCGCCTCTCCGTCCAAGGGCTCGGGCAGGGAACCCCAGCCCCACGGTCGGGTGCTCCGTGCCTTGGCGGCCACCCTTTCCAGCAACTGCTCGCTCTCGGTCATGGATTCATGATGCAGGCCGCCACTGACATCCGGACCACCCTGTGGACAACCCGGAAGTTGTGGACAACGAGGGCCGCGGGGGCCCGCGAAGGCCCCTTTACCAACCGGTCCGCTGCGTCCCGGCCGCCGCGGTGAACGGCTGGTCCGTGCGCACGATCTCGCGGCCCAGCGGGAGCAGGGAGACGGGGATCAGCTTGAAGTTGGCGATGCCGAGCGGGATGCCGATGATCGTGACGCACAGCGCGATGCCGGTGACGATGTGACCGAGCGCCAGCCACCAGCCGGCGAGGACGAGCCACAGCACGTTCCCGATGCACGAGGGTGCTCCGGCACCGCGCCGCTCGACCGTCGTGTACCCGAAGGGCCACAACGCGTAGACGCCGATGCGGAAGGCCGCTATGCCGAAAGGGATGCCGATGATCGTGATGCAGAGGAGCGCGCCCGCGAGCAGGTAGCCGAGGAACAGCCAGAAGCCGCTGAGCACGAGCCAAATGACGTTGAGGATGGTCTTCACTGCTGACGACCTGCCATCTTTTCGAGTCGGGCGATTCGCTCCGCCATGGGCGGATGGGTCGAGAACATCTTCGAGAGCCCCTGTCCCGGTCGGAAGGGATTGGCGATCATCATGTGGCTGGCGGTCTCGAGCCGGGGCTCCGGTGGCAGCGGAAGCTGCTTGGTGCCGAGTTCCAGTTTCCGCAGGGCGCCGGCCAGGGCGAGCGGATCACCGGTCAGCTGGGCGCCGGAGGCGTCGGCCTCGTACTCCCGGGAGCGGCTGATCGCCAGTTGGATGACGGTGGCGGCGAGTGGTCCGAGCAGCATGATGAGGAGCATGCCCAGCAGGCCGGGTCCGTCATCGTCGTTGGACCGTCCTACCGGGATCAGCCACGCGAAGTTGACCAGGAACATGATCACCGACGCGAGGGCTCCGGCGACGGAGGAGATCAGGATGTCGCGGTTGTAGACGTGGCTCAGTTCGTGCCCGATGACGCCGCGCAGTTCGCGCTCGTCCAGCAGGCGCATGATGCCCTCGGTGCAGCACACGGCCGCGTTGCGCGGGTTGCGGCCGGTCGCGAAGGCGTTCGGGGCGTCCGTCGGCGAGATGTACAGGCGGGGCATCGGCTGTCGGGCCTGGGTGGAGAGCTCGCGGACCATGCGGTACAGCGCCGGGGCCTCGAACTCGCTGACCGGGCGCGCACGCATCGCGCGCAGGGCGAGTCTGTCGCTGTTCCAGTACGCGTACGCGTTGGTGCCCAGGGCGACGAGGACGGCGACGACGAGCCCCGCTCGGCCGAAGAAGCTGCCGATGACGATGATGAGCGCGGACAGTCCCCCGAGGAGTACTGCGGTCCTGAGCCCGTTGTGCCGGCGGTGCACGGTACGCCCTCCAAGTCGTGCAGCAGGGGAACCCTTTGCTTGCTGGTCTCGCTCGCTGTGGTTGCTTCCTGGTCTTCGATGCCACCGGTGCCGTGGTGACACGTCCAGTGGACCCTTCCGTACTGGTCAACGCCAGGCGAGGGCCACCAGTTCCCTGACGCCCGGCGCGGGGCGTGTGGTCCGTACGGGTGACGGGCGCGGCGGGCGGCTGTGTTCAGAAGAGCCCGGTGTCGGCGAAGCGCAGGATCAGCTGGGGTGCTCCGGAGAGGGCGACGGCGAGGACCGCCGTCACCGTGATCGCGGCCGTGAGGGGGGCGGGGGCGCGGTGACCGGCGGTCGCGTCCTCGGGGGCCCGGAACAGGAGCGCCGTCCATTGGAGGTAGTAGAAGAGCGCGATCACGACGTTGACGGCCATGACGACGGCCAGCCAGCCGAGTCCCGCGTCGACGGCCGCGGAGAAGACCGTGACCTTGGCGAAGAGGCCGATGATGCCGGGCGGCAGCCCGGCGAGGCAGAGCAGGAAGAAGGCCAGGAGCAGGGCCGTGAGGGGGTTGGACGCGTACAGGCCGCGGTAGTCCGCCACGCGGTTCAGCGCCTTCGTGCGGCCGACGAGCGCGGCCACCGCGAAGGCGCCCAGGTTCACCGCGGCGTACATGAGGGCGTAGGCGACGGTGGAGCCGACGGAGTGTTCGGGGTCGTCGGAGTACGCGGCGGCGGCGATCGGCACCAGGAGGTAGCCGGCCTGGCCGACGGACGACCAGGCGAGCAGACGTACCGCGCTGTACGCGCGCGTGGCCTGCTGCCGGAGGGCGCCGACGTTGCCGACCGTCATGGTGAGTGCGGCGAGTGCCGCGAGGGCCGGGCCCCAGACGTCGGCGTAGGACGGCAGGGCGACGACCGTGACCAGGATGAGGCCGGAGAAGCCGACCGCCTTGCCGATCACGGACAGGTAGGCGGCGATCGGCAGGGGGGCGCCCACGTAGGTGTCGGGCACCCAGAAGTGGAAGGGGACGGCGGCCGTCTTGAAGGCGAAGCCGACGAGGGTGAGGACCACGCCGGTCTGGGCGAGGGTGGTGAACTGCCCGTCGACGTGCTGGATGCGGTCCGCCACCTGGGTGAGGTAGAGGGTGCCGGTGGTGGCGTAGACGAAGCTGATGCCCATGAGGCTGACCGCGGTCGCGGTGACCGAGGACAGGAAGAACTTCAGGGCCGCTTCGGAGGACCTGCGGTCGCCCTGCCGCAGGCCGACGAGGGCGAAGGCGGGCAGGGAGGCGACCTCCAGGGCGACGATCAGCGTGGCGAGGTCGCGGGAGGCGGGCAGGAGGGCGGCGCCGGCCGCGGAGGAGAGCAGCAGGAACCAGAACTCGCCCTCGGGCAGCCTCCGATCGGCGTCCTTGAGCGCGGTGACGGACAGCATGGCGGTCAGCAGGGCGCCGCCGAGGACGAGGAACTGGATGGCGAGGGTGAAGGTGTCCGCGGTGTAGCTGCACACGCCGGGCTCGCCGGCCTGGCAGAACGTCGAGCGGTCGTCGTTCACCAGGGGCAGCAGCATGAGGGCGGAGGCGGCGAGTCCGGCGACCGAGATCCAGCCGAGCAGCGGCTTGCGGGCGTCCTTGACGAACAGGTCGGTGACGAGGACGACGAGTCCCACGACCGCCGTGATGGTGGGCGGCGCGATGGCGAGCCAGTCGACCGACTGCACGAGGTTCTGGGCCAGCGGCTGTGCCAGGGGCTCCGCGAGGGGCTGGGCCGGGAAGCTCATCGGGTGCCTCCTGAGAGGAGCTGCTGCACGGCCGGGTCGGTCAGCCCGAGGAGGGTCCTGGGCCACAGGCCGGCGACGACGGTGAGGGCGACGAGAGGCGTCCAGGCGGCGAACTCGTAGGCGCGCACGTCGGCGAACTTCGGCTGCGGGGCCTCCTGCGGTACGGCGCCCATGCAGACGCGGCGGACCACGATCAGCATGTACGCGGCGGTCAGCAGGGTGCCGAAGGCGGCGATGGCCATGAAGGTGAGGAAGGCGGGGCGGCTGAGGTCGTCGTGCGGGTCGAAGGCACCGAACAGGGCCAGCATCTCCCCCCAGAACCCGGCCAGGCCGGGCAGGCCGAGAGAGGCGACCGCGGCGAAGGCGAGCAGTCCGCCGAGGCGCGGTGCCTTGCCGTACAGGGCGTGGCCTGACTCCTCCGCGAGGGTGTCGAGGTCGGTCGTTCCGGTCCGGTCCCTGAGCGCGCCGACCACGAAGAAGAGCAGGCCGGTGATCAGGCCGTGGGCGATGTTGGCGAAGAGCGCGCCGTTGACGCCGGTCGGGGTCATGGTCGCGACTCCGAGCAGGACGAAGCCCATGTGGCCGACGGAGGAGTAGGCGATGAGGCGCTTGAGATCACCCTTCGCGCCCCTTCTGGCGAGGGCCAGGCAGGCCAGGGAGCCGTAGATGATGCCGACGACGGCGAAGGCGGCGAGATACGGCGCGAAGATGCGGAAGCCCTCCGGCGCGACCGGGAGCAGGATGCGGATGAAACCGTACGTGCCCATCTTCAGCAGGACGCCGGCCAGCAGGACCGAGCCGACGGTCGGCGCGGCGGTGTGGGCGTCGGGCAGCCAACTGTGCAGCGGCCACATCGGAGTCTTCACCGCGAGCCCGAGCCCGACCGCCAGAACGGCGATGACCTGCACGGATGTGGTCAGCGACCGGCCGTTGTCAGTGGCGAGTGCCACCATGTCGAATGTGCCCGCGGTGATTCCGATCAGGAGCAGGCCGAGCAGCATGACGACGGAGCCGAGGAGCGTGAAGAGGATGAATTTCCAGGCGGCCCCAGCCCGTCCCTCACCGCCCCAGCGGGCGATGAGGAAGTACATCGGGATGAGGACCATCTCGAAGGCGAGGAAGAACAGGATCAGGTCGAGGACGGCGAAGGCCGCGAGGGTGCCTGACTCCAGAACGAGCAGCAGTGCGACGAACGCCTTCGGGCTCGGGCCCGGGGCCCGCGGCGTCAGCCGCTCGCCACGCTGCTTGAAGTACGAGTAGAGCGCGCAGAGGAAGGTCAGCAGCGCGGTCAGGACGAGCAGGGGGAGGGAGATGCCGTCGATGCCGAGGTGGATGCGTACGTCGAGTGCGGGGATCCAGCTGATGTCCGTGCTGGCCTGCATCTTCGACGGATGGTCGTGGTCGAAGCCGAGCACGAGGACGACCGCCGCGAGGAGGACGGCGCCGGTGACGGTGACGCCGTGCCGGAGCACGGCCTGCTCGGGTGACTTCCCCTTCAGCCCGGGCGGGGCCGGCAGAAGGGCGGCGACGGCGCCGAGGAGCGGGCCGACGACGAGGAACGCGAGAAGGACCTGCATCACGGACTCGTTGATATCGATCACGTCTGCTCACGCTCCCGCGGCGACGAGGACGGCGGCGACCGCGAGGACGACGGTGCCGGCGAGCAGCGCGCTCACATAGGTCTGCACATTGCCGGTCTGGGCACGTCGTACGGCGGCCCCGAGCAGGCGGGGCAGGACGCCCGCCGCGCGTACGTAGGTGTCGACGACCTCGCGGTCGAGGAACCGGACGAGGCTTGCGCCTGCCTGGACCGGGCGGACGAAGAGGGTCGTGTACACCGCGTCCAGGTGGAAGCCCGCGGCCGCGTGCCGGTGCACCGGGCCCAGCAGGAGCCGTCCCGGATCGGACGGGTCGGGCGCGGAGGCCAGGTCTCCGTACGCGGCCCGGTGGGCGGCGATCGCCTCGGCCTCCACCAAGCCGGCGTCGCCCTCGGGGTGGGCCGCGACGGCGCCCAGCGGCGTGCGGTCGGCGAGCGCCGTGGTGTGCCGCCAGGCGGCGTAGGTGACGATGCCGCCGACCAGGGCCACGCCCGTGCCGAGCACGGAAGTGGTGAGGGTCGGAGTGAGGTCCTGACCGTCGAACCAGTCGGACAGCAGGCGGAAGGCGAGTCCGCCCAGTGCGAGTGAGGGGAGGGCGAGCACCCAGAGCACGGCGTTCATGACCACCGGCTGCCTGCCGTGGTCGGGTGCCTCGGCGCCGCGGCCTCGGAAGGCCAGCAGCCACAGGCGGGTCGCGTAGGCGGCGGTGAGCAGGGCCGTGATCAGGCCGGCGACGAGCACGGTCCAGCCTGCGGCGCCGGGCGCGTGCCCGGTGTGGCCGGTAGCGACGTGCTCCGCGGCGCCGAGGACGGACTCCTTGGAGAAGAAGCCGCTGAAGGGCGGGATCGCGGCGAGCGCGAGCAGGGCCACGGTCATCGTCCAGTAGGCGTCCGGGGCGCGGTGGCGCAGGCCCCGCATCCGGGACATGGCGGCCAGCGAGTTGGTGCCGGCGGCGTGGATGATCACGCCGGCGGCGAGGAACAGGAGCGCCTTGAAGGCGCCGTGGGAGAGGAGGTGGAAGACGGCGGCACCCCGGTCGCCCGTGGCGAGGGCGCCGGTCATGTAGCCGAGCTGTCCGATCGTCGAGTAGGCCAGAACGCGTTTGATGTCGTCCTGGGCGAGGGCGGCGAGCGCGGAGCCGATCATCGTGACGGCGGACATGACGGCGAGGACGACCATCGCGGCCCGCGAGGCCTCGAACAGCGGAAGGAGCCGGGCGACGAAGTACACACCGGCGGCGACCATCGTCGCGGCGTGGACCAGCGCGGAGACGGGCGTCGGGCCCGCCATCGCGTCGGGAAGCCAGGTGTGCAGCGGGAACTGCGCCGACTTGCCCGCGACACCGGCCAGGAGCAGCAGCGCGATCAGCGTCGGGTGGTCGAGCGAGCCGCTCGCGACCGCTCCGAGGATCTTGGTGATGCGGAAGGAGCCCGCCTCGGTGGCCAGCGCCAGCAGACCGATCAGGAAGGGGACGTCGCCGAGCTTGGTGACCAGGAAGGCCTTGAGGGAGGCGGCGCGCGCCTCCGGGGTCTCCCAGTAGTGGCCGACCAGGAAGTACGAGCAGATGCCCATGACTTCCCAGCCGACCAGCAGCACCATCAGGTCGCCGGAGTAGACGACGAGGAACATGGCGGAGGTGAACAGGGAGACGAGAGCGGCGTACGAGGCGTAGCGCGGGTCGTCGCGCAGGTATCCCGTGGAGTAGATCTGCACGCAGGCGGCGACGGTGCCGACCAGGACGGCGACGAGGGCGGCGAAGCCGTCGATGTGCAGGGCGAGTTCGACGGGGACCGAACCGGTGGGCGTCAGCTCGGTGACTGCGTCGAGGGCCCGGCCACCGCCCTGACGCGCCGCGACGAGGGCGGCGAGGACGAGGGACGCCAACGTCGGCAGGACGGCGAGGGGGCGGACGAAACCGGGGGCGGACCGGCCCAGGAGGAGACCGGCGGCGGCCCCGAGGAAGGGAAGGAGGGGGACGAGGACGGCGAGGGTGGTCGTGGTCACGCGGTGGCCTCAGCCTTCTCGGCGGCCGTCCCGGTCGCGGGGGTGTCGGGGCCGTCCGGCTCGTGGCCCTCGGCGGTGTCGCGGAGCCTGTCGATGTCCGAGGTGCCGCGGTTGCGGTGGACGGCGAGGACGATCGCCAGGCCGATACCGATCTCGGCGGCCGCGATGGCGATCGTGAACAGGGTCAGGGCCTGGCCTGAGTGCAGGGTCTCCTCCGCGGCCCTGCTGAGCCAGACGTCGAAGGCGACCAGGTTGAGGTTGACGGCGTTGAGCATCAGCTCGACCGACATCAGGACCAGGATCGCGTTGCGGCGGGCGAGGACGCCGTAGAGACCCGTGCAGAAGAGGAGGGCGGAGAGGACGGCGGGATAGGCGAGGTGCATCAGCGGGCACCGCCCGTCCGGGAGGTTCCGGGCCGGGAGGTTCCTGGTTCGGGAGTTCCGGGCTCAGGGGTTCCGGGCCGGGGCGCTTCGTCGGCGCGGGCCGCCTTGGCCTTGCGGGACAGGACGATGGCGCCGACCAGGGCGGCGAGGAGGAGGACGGAGAGTGCTTCGAAGGGGAGGACCCAGTTCTGGAACAGGCTCGCTCCGGTGACGGCGGTGGAGCCCGCGGCCGGGCCGTCCAGGTCGATCCAGGTGGTGCGGAAGGCGTCGACGACGACCCACACCAGGGCAGCCGCGGAGGCCACGGCCACGGTGAGGGCGGCCCAGCGGTTGCCGGAGTCGGCGTCCGGCGACCGGCCGATGGGCGCCCGGGTGAGCATCAGGCCGAAGAGGATGAGGACCACGACGGCACCGACGTAGATGAGGACCTGGACCCAGGCGATGAACTCTGCGGTGAGCAGCAGGTATTCGACCGCGAGGCCACCGAGGGCCACCACCAGCCACAGGGCCGCGTGGACGAGCTGGCGGGTGGTCACGGTGACGACGGCGGCCGCGAGGGTGACCAGGCCGACGAGGAGGAAGGCGATCTCCACGCCGGTCGGGGACAGGAAGCCGTGGGATGCGGCGGCGAGGGTCATGTCCGGTCCTCCTGCCCGGGCTCGCCCGGTTGCCCGGGGTGGTCGGGTCCTGGCTGGTCCCGCTGCTGCGCGGCCAGCTTGTCGGCGGCCTTGCGGGCGGCGGCGAGTTCCTTGGGCTCCTCCGCGCCGGGGTCCAGGGCGGGCGGGGCCGGCACGGTCCACATCCACTCGCGGAGCTTGTCGCGCTCGTGGGTGAGGTCGCGGATGTCGGTCTCGGCGTACTCGAACTCCGGGGACCAGAACAGGGCGTCGAAAGGACAGACCTCGATGCAGATGCCGCAGTACATGCACAGGGCGAAGTCGATGGCGAAGCGGTCGAGGACGTTGCGGCTGCGGTCGCGTCCGCCGGGGGTGGCCGCGGGGACCGTCTCCTTGTGGGAGTCGATGTAGATGCACCAGTCGGGGCACTCGCGGGCGCACAGCATGCAGACCGTGCAGTTCTCCTCGAACAGGCCGATCACGCCGCGGGTACGGGGCGGCAGCTCGGGCTGGGCGTCCGGGTACTGCTCGGTGACGGTCTTCCGCGTCATCGTGCGCAGCGTGACGGCCAGGCCCTTGGCCAGGCCGCTGCCGGGGACGGGGGCCATTACGCGATCACCACCTTGACGATGCCGGTGAGGGCGATCTGGGCGAGGGAGAGGGGGACGAGGAGCGTCCAGGACAGTTTCTGGAGCTGGTCCTCGCGCAGGCGCGGGTAGGTCACGCGGAGCCAGATCACGATGAAGGCGAGGACGGCCGCCTTGAGCAGGGTCCACACCCAGCCGAGCCCGTCGGCGCCCCAGGGGCCGTGCCAGCCGCCCAGGAAGAGGACGGTGGTCAGACCGCACAGGACTACGATTCCGGCGTACTCGGCGAGGAGGAACAGGGCGAAGCGCAGGCCGGTGTACTCGGTGTAGGCACCGAAGATGATCTCCGAGTCGGCGACCGGCATGTCGAACGGGGGCCGCTGCAGTTCGGCGAGCCCGGCGACGAAGAAGACGATCGCGCCGACGATCTGCCAGGGCAGCCACCACCACTCGAAGGCGTCGAGGATGCCGACGAGGGAGACCGTGCCGGCCGCCATGGCGACGGAGGCCGCGGTCAGCAGCATCGGGAGTTCGTAGGCGAGGAGCTGGGCGGCGGTGCGCAGGCCGCCGAGGAGGGAGAACTTGTTGGCCGAGGACCAGCCCGCCATGAGCGAGCCGAGGACGCCCACGCCCATGACGGCCAGGACGAAGAAGACGCCCGCGTCGACGACCTGACCGACCGCGCCCTCCCCGGGCCCGACCGGGATGGCCAGGAGAACCAGGAGGTACGGCAGCAGGGCCACCGCCGGGGCGAGCTGGAAGATGCGGCGGTCCGCGTCGGCGGGGACCACGTCCTCCTTCTGCGCGAACTTCACGCCGTCCGCGACGAGCTGGGCCCAGCCGTGGAAACCACCCGCGTACATCGGGCCCAGGCGGCCCTGCATGTGGGCCATCACCTTGTGCTCGGTCTGGCCGACTATCAGAGGGAACGCGAGGAAGACGACGAAGACGACCAGAAGGCGCAGGGTGACGTCGAGCGCGTCGTTCACTGCCGGCCTCCTGGAGGGTTGGGTGGGTTCGGGTTCGGGTTCGGGTTCGGGGGGTTACCGGGGGCGTCGGTGTCGCCCCGGCTGTCGGACTCCGCCTCCGGTGACTCGGTGGACGCCTCCGGCTCCTCTGCCGCGTCGGCCTCGTCGAACGCCGGGCGGGCGTGGTGCCACGGGGCGTCCGGGCTGCGCGGTGTCGAGGGCGCCGGTGTCGGGGCCGGTTCCTCCGCGGGCGAGGAGGTGGTGCCGTCGCCGCCCCGGGGGGCGCTGCCGGAACCCGTGTCGTCCGGCTCCCCGGCGGCGGAGGCCTCCCGCTGGCTCGCCGAGCCCTGCGACGCACTCCGGCTGCGACGGGGGCCGACGGTGTCGGGTGTCCGTCCGGTCGCCGGGGCACCGGTGTCGGTGACGTCGCCCTGCCCGGCAGCCGTGTCAGCGGTGGGCCCGTCCGTCGGACCGGCCGCCCGCTGGGAGGCGGAGCCCTGGCTCGCACTGCGCGACCGCCGCGGCGCCGGTCCGGCCGTCGGCGCAGGCGTCGGTGCCGTCGTCGGTTCGTCGGCCGGGGAGGTCTGGCCGGTCGAGCCTTCGGCCGCCGTGCGGGAGCGGCGCGGCGCGGCCGGGGCCTCGGTGCCGGGAGCCGTCTGGCCGACGGAGCCCTCGGCGGCCGTACGGGTCCGGCGGGCCGGGCGTTCGCCTGCCCCGCGGACCGGGCGCTCCCCCGCCGCCCGCCCCGCACCGCGTGCCGGGCGGGCCGGAGCGGGCGGCAGCTGGCCCTTCAGCGGGCCCCACTCGTTGGGGTCGGGGACGCCCGGCGGCAGCATCTGGCGGCGACGGGGGCCGCCGTGATCGGACTCGCCGGGCTCCTTGGCCCCGGGCCAGGCCTTGGCGACGCGTGCGGCGAGGACGAAGTCCTTCCGCAGCGGGTGGCCCTCGAAGCCCTCCGGAAGGAGCAGGTGGTCCAGCGCGGGGTGGTCCTCGAAGGCGACACCGAACATCTCGTGGGTCTCGCGCTCGTGCCAGGCCGCGCCCGCGTACACCCCGACGGCGCTGGGCAGGGCCGGGGCATCGTGCGGGACGGTCGTGCGCAGCAGCAGCCTGCGTACCGGTCCCAGCGCCGCGACATGTGCCGCGACACGAAACCCGGTGCCCGGTTCGTCGACCGCGCTCAGCCAGTCGAAGTACGTGCAGCCGAGCCGGTCACGCGCCGTCTCCAGGGCGGTGATCCAGGAGGCGGGCGGCACGTCGACGGTCAGGAGGTCGTACGCCTCCTCCGCCGTGGCGTCCGTGCCGAAGAGCTCCTCGACGCCGGCGGGCAGCCAGCCGACCGCCGTCATCGGCCTCGCCCCGCACCCGGGTCCGGGTCCGGGTCCGGCTCCAGGTCCGGGTCCGGGTCCGGGTCCGGGTCCGGGTCCGGGTCCGGCGGTCGTACCAGGCCGCTCTGCAGCGCGGCCGTCGACGGCCGGGGTGGGACGCCGTACCGCTCCCCCAGGGACTCCCGCGCGATCTTCTCCTGGAGCTTGAGGATCCCCTGGAGCAGCGCCTCGGGGCGCGGCGGGCAGCCGGGAACGTAGACGTCGACGGGGATGATCTGGTCGACGCCCTTCGTCACGGAGTAGGAGTCCCAGTAGGGGCCGCCGCAGTTGGAGCAGGCGCCGAAGGAGATGACGTACTTCGGCTCGGGCATCTGCTCGTACAGGCGCTTGACGGCCGGTGCCATCTTGTCGGTCACCGTGCCCGAGACGACCATCAGGTCGGCCTGGCGGGGGCCGGGCGCGAACGGGATGACACCGAGCCGGATGAAGTCGTGGCGGGCCATCGACGCGGCGATGAACTCGATCGCGCAGCAGGCGAGGCCGAAGTTGAACACCCAGAGCGAGTAGCGGCGGCCCCAGTTCAGGACGACCTTCATCGGCTCCGGGGCGAGGCGGGCGAGCGTGCCCAGCCTCTTGGGCTCGGGGAGCGGCACGGGTGCGGGTTCGGCGGGGTTCACGTCCACGACAGGACGCCCTTCTTGTATGCGTACAACAGACCCACGGCGAGGAAGCCGAGGAAGATGAACATCTCCACGAGGGTCGTGGCCCCGTAACCAGGGTCGGCGAAGACCGTCGCCCAGGGGAAGAGGAAGATCGAGTCGACGGCAAAGATGACGTAGAGGAACGCGTAGACGTAGTAGCGGACCTGGGTGTGCGCCCAGCCCTCTCCTACGGGGTCGACGCCGCACTCGTACGTGAGCAGCTTCTCGGGCGTCGGGACCACCGGTCGCAGCAGCCGCCCGGCGCCGAAGGCCACGGCGACGAAGAGCACCCCCACGACGGCGAGCAGGCCGACGACCGAGTAGGACTGGAAGTAGTCCGCGGCGAGCCCGACGGTCGCATCGGCGGTGGTCACGGCGCCGGCGGTCGCGTCGCCGACGGTCGGTTCCGGCACGTGCGCCCCTCGCTCCCTGTCGTGAACCTCGTGAACGCTGCTGTTCGACGATCCGTACGCACGGGAGTCTAGAGCCTGATAAAGAGACGGTAAGCAGCCCGTCGCCCCTCGGGACGCGGGGGTGGGGTTTTCCTCAGTGGATCCCGGCGGTCCACCTCATGGCGCGGCGTCGCGCCGCACGGCACGCTGACGTGTATGACCGAACGCCTCTCGACATCCAGCCTCGCCGGGACCACCGGCGCAGCGGCCGGCGACCGCCTGCCGCCGGCCCGTTTCGCCTACGACCGGCACACCTGGAAGGAGATCGCCCACCTGCTGGCGAATTTCCCGGCGGCGCTGCTCGGCTTCACCTACGTGGTCACGATGCTGTCCGTCGGCGTCGGATTGACGGTCACGGTGATCGGGCTCCCGCTGCTGGCGGCCGGCCTGCTGGGCGCGCGGCAGCTGGGCAAGCTGGAGCGGGCGCGGACCAGAGCGCTGCTCGGGGTGCGGGTGGACGAGCCGAGCCCGCTGCCGTTGCGGAGCGGGCGCGGCTTCTTCGCGCAGTTGTGGATGTCGTTGAAGGACCCGGTGGGCTGGCGCACGGTCCTGTACGCGTTCATCCGGTTCCCCTGGGGCGTCGCCACTTTCGTCGTCACCCTGACGTCGTTGTTCGTGCTGTGGCCCGTGCTGCCGTTCATAGCGCGCGGCCTGGCCAACGCCGACCGGGCGATGGTGCGGGGGCTGCTGTCCCCGTCCGACGAGCTGGAGCGGCGCATCGCCGAGCTGGAGTCGGACCGAGGGGTCGTGGTCGACACGGCCGCCGCGGACCTGCGGCGCATCGAGCGCGACCTGCACGACGGGGCACAGGCCCGCCTGGTCAACCTCGCCATGGGTCTCGGCCTGGCGAAGGAGAAGCTCCTGGAGGACCCCGACGCGGCGGCGGCCATGGTCGACGAGGCGCACGGCGAGGTGAAGCTGGCCCTGCAGGAGCTGCGGGACCTGGCCCGGGGCATCCACCCCGCGGTCCTGACCGACCGCGGCCTGGACGCGGCGCTCTCCTCGGTCGCCTCCCGCTGCACCGTGCCGGTCAAGGTGACCGCCGACCTGGCGGAACGCCCCGCGGCCGCCATCGAGGGCATCGCCTACTTCACCGTCTCGGAGCTGCTCCAGAACGTGAGCAAGCACAGTGGGGCGAGTTCGGCCTCCGTGGAGGTGTGGCGGTCGTCCGACCGGCTGCTCATACAGGTGGCGGACAACGGCCACGGCGGCGCGCGCCTCGACGGTGGTACGGGGATGAAGGGCCTCGCCGACCGGCTGTCCGCCGTCGACGGCCTCTTCGTCGTCGATTCGCCGGAGGGGGGCCCGACCACGATCACGGCCGAGCTGCCGTGGCGGGACCGTACGGAGGCCGACGCGGCCGGCTCGCGCCCCAGGGGGTAGGGAAAACCCCACTCCGCAGACGCCGACGGGCTCCATGGGCCGAGACGCTGCGGTCGAGGAGGGTGGAGTTACGACAGCACAGCCGTAGCGCGACGAGGAGAGGGACGGCACCGATGGCCACGGAATACGGACAGGGTTACGGGCTCGGGAGCGGGTCCGGCTTCCCGGGGCACACCGGTGAGCGGCGCCACCGGCTGCCGGCGGGGCTGCGGGCACCGTTCGAGGCGCGCAGCTGGCGGGAGTTCGGCTATGTCCTGGTGGGTCTGCCGGTCGGCATCCTGCTCTTCACGTACGCCGTGACGATGGTGTCGCTGGGGGCGGGCCTGCTGGTGACGTTCCTGGGGGTGCCGGTGCTGGCGGCCGCCCTCGCCGGATGCAGGGGCTTCGGGGCGATGGAGCGGGCGCGGGCCCGTGCCCTGCTGGGCCTGCGGGTCTCCGAGCCGGAGCCGCTGCGGCTGAAGAAGCGGGGCGCGATGGGCTGGATGGGCGCCGTGCTCAAGAGCGGCGCCTCCTGGCGGAGCCTGCTGTACGCGGTGCTGCAGTTCCCGTGGTCGGTGTTCTCGTTCGTCGTCGCCGTGAACGTCTGGGCGTTCGGGTGGGCGATGCTGACGTACCCGCTGTGGTTCTGGGTGTTCCCGATGTACGCGGGCCAGGACGGGCTCCAGCTGTACGGCGACGAGACGCACCGGGTCTACCTGGACAACCCCTTCGAGATCGCCGTGACCGCGCTGGTCGGTCTGCTGTTCACGCTGGCGACGCCGTGGCTGGTGCGGGCGCTGACGACGGTGGACCGGGTCATGGTGCACGGGCTGCTCGGACCGTCGCGGCTGGCGACGCGGGTCGTGGAGCTGGAGTCCGACCGGGGGGTCGTGGTCGACACGGCCGCCGCGGACCTGCGGCGCATCGAGCGCGACCTGCACGACGGGGCACAGGCCCGCCTGGTCAACCTCGCCATGGACCTGGGTCTGGCCAAGGAGAAGCTGAAGGAGGACCCCGGGGCCGCGGCCGTCATGGTCGGCGAAGCGCACGGTGAAGTGAAGACGGCGCTCCAGGAGCTGCGGGACCTGGCCCGGGGCATCCACCCCGCGGTCCTGACCGACCGCGGCCTGGACGCGGCGCTCTCCTCGGTCGCCTCCCGCTGCACCGTGCCGGTGCGGGTGGAGGTCGACCTGGCGGAGCGGCCGGCCTCGGCGATCGAGGGCATCGCCTACTTCACCGTCTCTGAGCTGCTCCAGAACGTCAGCAAGCACGCGCGGGCCACGTCGGCCGCCGTGGAGGTGTGGCGGGTGGAGAACCGGCTGATGCTCCAGGTCGTGGACAACGGCGTGGGCGGCGCCGACGCGTCGGCCGGATCCGGGCTGGCCGGTCTGGCGGAGCGGCTGGACGCGGTGGACGGGATCCTCGTGGTGGACTCGCCGGCCGGAGGCCCGACCCGGATCACGGCGGAGCTGCCCTGGCGGAACGAGCCGCTCACCGGCTGACCGGCACAGCGGCGGCGGCCCGGCGCGGTGACGGGCAACCGGCACCGTGACGGGCAACCGGCACCGTGACGGGCAACCGGCACCGTGGCGGGGAACCGGCCGTCGAGAACCGGCCATCGGGTGGCCGAACCTGGACCGATACCAGGACCAATGCCCGGACCCGTACCGGGACCTATGCCGGGATCGGTACCCGGGACTTCCCGTTCTCTTCCCGTTGCCCTTGGGCATCCGGCCTCCGATGCTGGGATGCTGGACCTGTCGCACGGACGGTTCGTGGACGCGGCGCGTGCCGCGCGGGCCGTGAGGTGCACGGGGCTGTGGGGGGCCGAGGATCGTGGAGGACAGGGTGCGGGTGGTCATCGCCGAGGATTCAGTGCTGCTCCGAGAGGGGCTGACCCGGTTGCTGACCGACCGCGGGCACGAGGTCGTGGCCGGTGTCGGCGACGGTGAGGCACTGGTCAAGACCATCACCGAGCTGGACGCGCAGGGCGAGCTGCCGGACGTCGTGGTGGCGGACGTACGGATGCCGCCGACGCACACCGACGAGGGGGTGCGGGCCTCGGTGCGGCTGCGCAAGGCGCATCCCGGTCTCGGCGTGCTGGTGCTGTCCCAGTACGTGGAGGAGCGCTACGCGACGGAGTTGCTGGCCGGTTCCAGTCGGGGCGTGGGCTATCTGCTCAAGGACCGGGTGGCCGAGGTGCGGGAGTTCGTGGACGCGGTGGTGCGGGTGGCACAGGGCGGTACGGCGCTGGACCCGGAGGTGGTCGCGCAGCTGCTCGGGCGCAGCCGCAAGCAGGACGTCCTCGCCGGGCTCACCCCGCGTGAGCGGGAGGTGCTGGGGCTCATGGCCGAGGGACGGACGAACTCGGCGATCGCCCGGCAGCTCGTCGTGAGCGACGGGGCCGTCGAGAAGCACGTCAGCAACATCTTCATGAAGCTGGGGCTGTCCCCGAGCGACGGTGATCACCGCAGGGTGCTGGCCGTACTGACCTATCTCAATTCCTGACATCGGCGGCCCACGCCTCGGAAGCACCGGTCCGACCCGGTCCGACCCGGCCGGGCCGGGCCCGGTCCGGCCACGGGAACGCTCATCCGGACGAATGAGAAACCGGAGGACGGGCGGGGTGCGTCCTCACCGGTGCCAGGGCGGGAAAACCTTGGGATTCCAGGGCTGTGGGCCATCTCGAAGTCGTGTCCATCATGCGAATGTCCACCGGAAGTCACGGCACGCGGACGTAGGGTTGATCCTGGGACGGTCGGTGGGAGACCAGTCCCCGGACAGCCGTCCCGAGGGAGGTCCAGTTAAGTGACCAGCCAGGTCAGCAGCCCAGCGGAGCAGGCCGACGGAACCGACGAGACCGTCGTGGGAGCACAGCGCAAACCGGTTGCGGCGAAGGACGTCCGCCGGCTGGACCGGGTGATCATCAGGTTCGCGGGGGACTCCGGCGACGGGATGCAGCTCACCGGTGACCGTTTCACCTCGGAGACGGCGTCGTTCGGCAATGATCTGTCGACGCTGCCGAACTTCCCGGCCGAGATCCGGGCACCCGCCGGGACCCTGCCGGGCGTCTCGTCGTTCCAGCTGCACTTCGCCGACCACGACATCCTCACGCCGGGCGACGCCCCCAACGTGCTGGTGGCGATGAACCCGGCCGCGTTGAAGGCGAACGTGGGCGACCTGCCACGCGGCGCGGAGATCATCGTCAACACCGACGAGTTCACCAGGCGGGCGATGCAGAAGGTCGGCTACGACACTTCTCCGCTGGAGGACGGTTCCCTCGACGGGTACCACCTGCATCCGGTCCCGTTGACCACGCTGACCGTCCAGGCGCTCACGGAGTTCGACCTCAGCCGCAAGGAGGCCGAGCGCAGCAAGAACATGTTCGCGCTCGGGCTGCTGTCGTGGATGTATCACCGGCCCACCGAGGGCACGGAGAAGTTCCTGAGGTCGAAGTTCGCGAAGAAGCCGGAGATCGCCGCCGCGAACATCGCGGCCTACCGTGCGGGCTGGAACTTCGGTGAGACCACGGAGGACTTCGCGGTCTCCTACGAGGTGGCGCCGGCGGCGACGGCGTTCCCGCCCGGCACCTACCGCAACATCTCCGGGAACCTGGCCCTGGCCTACGGCCTGATCGCCGCGTCCCGGCAGGCGGACCTGCCGCTCTTCCTGGGCTCCTACCCCATCACCCCGGCCTCCGACATCCTGCACGAGCTGTCCCGTCACAAGAACTTCGGGGTGCGCACCTTCCAGGCGGAGGACGAGATCGCCGGGATCGGCGCGGCGCTGGGTGCGGCCTTCGGCGGGTCGCTGGCGGTGACCACCACCTCGGGTCCGGGGGTGGCGCTGAAGTCGGAGACGATCGGGCTCGCGGTGAGTCTGGAGCTGCCGCTGCTGGTGGTGGACATCCAGCGCGGTGGTCCCTCCACCGGTCTGCCGACCAAGACGGAGCAGGCCGATCTGCTGCAGGCGATGTACGGGCGCAACGGTGAGGCGCCGGTCCCGGTCGTCGCCCCGCGCACTGCGGCCGACTGCTTCGACGCCGCCCTGGAGGCGGCCCGGATCGCGCTGACCTACCGCACTCCGGTCTTCCTGCTCTCCGACGGCTATCTCGCCAACGGCTCGGAGCCGTGGCGGATTCCCGAGCCGGACGAACTGCCGGACCTGAGCGTGCAGTTCGCGCGGGGCCCCAACCACACCCTGGACGACGGCAGCGAGGTGTTCTGGCCCTACAAACGCGACCCGCACACCCTGGCCCGCCCCTGGGCGGTGCCGGGCACACCCGGCCTGGAGCACCGGATCGGCGGGATCGAGAAGCAGGATGGCACCGGGAACATCTCCTACGACCCGGCCAACCACGACTTCATGGTCCGCACCCGCCAGGCCAAGATCGACGGCATCGAGGTGCCCGACCTGGAGGTCGACGACCCGGACGGCGCGCGGACGCTGGTCCTGGGCTGGGGCTCGACGTACGGGCCCATCACCGCCGCGGTGCGCCGGCTGCGTACCGCCGGGCAGGAGATCGCCCAGGCCCACCTGCGGCACCTCAACCCCTTCCCGTCCAACCTCGGCGCCGTCCTCTCCCGGTACGACAAGGTCGTGGTCCCGGAGATGAACCTCGGTCAGCTCGCCACCCTGATCCGGGCGACCTACCTGGTCGACGCCCGCTCCTACAACCAGGTCAACGGCATGCCGTTCAAGGCGGAACAGCTCGCCACGGTCCTGAAGGAGGCCATCGATGACTGACGCGGGCGCACTGCTCCAGCTCGTCCCCAAGGCCGAGGGCAAGCAGTCCATGAAGGACTTCAAGTCCGACCAGGAAGTGCGCTGGTGTCCCGGCTGCGGCGACTACGCCATCCTCGCCGCCGTGCAGGGCTTCATGCCCCAGCTCGGACTGGCGAAGGAGAACATCGTCTTCGTCTCCGGCATCGGCTGCTCCTCCCGCTTCCCGTACTACATGAACACGTACGGGATGCATTCCATCCACGGCCGCGCTCCCGCCATCGCCACCGGCCTCGCCTCCTCCCGCCGCGACCTGTCGGTGTGGGTCGTCACCGGGGACGGCGACGCGCTCTCCATCGGCGGCAACCACCTCATCCACGCCCTGCGCCGCAACGTCAACCTCAAGATCCTGCTGTTCAACAACCGGATCTACGGCCTGACCAAGGGCCAGTACTCCCCCACCTCCGAGGTCGGGAAGATCACCAAGTCGACCCCGATGGGCTCGCTCGACGCGCCCTTCAACCCCGTCTCCCTGGCCCTGGGCGCGGAGGCGTCCTTCGTCGCGCGGACCGTCGACTCCGACCGCAAGCACCTCACCGAGGTACTGCGCCAGGCCGCCGAGCACCCCGGCACGGCCCTGATCGAGATCTACCAGAACTGCAACATCTTCAACGACGGCGCCTTCGACGCCCTCAAGGACAAGCAACAGGCCGAGGAAGCGGTCATCCGCCTGGAACACGGCCAACCGATCCGCTTCGGCGCCGACAACACCAAGGGCGTCGTACGGGACCCGCAAACCGGTGACCTGGACATCGTCACCGTCACCGCGGACAACGAGGCAGACGTCCTCATCCACGATGCCCACGCCACGTCCCCGACCACGGCCTTCGCGCTCTCCCGCCTCGCCGACCCCGACACCCTGCACCACACCCCGATCGGCGTCCTGCGCTCGGTCGAGCGGCCGGTCTACGACACCCTCATGTCCGAACAGCTCGACACCGCCGTCGAGAGAGACGGCAAGGGCGACCTCGCCGCGTTGCTGGCCGGCAACGACACCTGGACGGTCGTCGGCTGACGAACCAGCCGCCGCACGGCACGCCAGAGGGGCCCGGACGACTTCCGTCCGGGCCCCTCTCGATTACCTACAGGTAAGTACCTTACTTCAAAGTGGGCACTTTCCTCTGGTTAGCGTAGCTCCTAGGGTTAGTGGCAACGCACCCCCACAAGGAGCACTGAAACCATGAGCATCGTCGTCACCGGAGCCACCGGACACCTCGGCCGCCACGTCGTGCGGCAGCTGCTGGACAAGGTGCCGGCCGACCAGGTCACCGCGGTCGTCCGGAACCGCGACAAGGCCGCCGACCTCGCCGACCTCGGGGTACGGCTCGCTGTCGCCGACTACAACTCCCCCGAGACCTTCGACGCCCTGTTCGCGGCCGGCGACCGGGTCCTGTTGATCTCCGGCAACGAGTTCGACAAGGGCCGCGTACGGCAGCACACGGTCGTGATCGAGGCGGCGAAGAAGGCCGGCGTCGCCCTGCTCGCCTACACCAGCGCCCCCAGCAGTCTCAAGGCCGCGCTCGCCGACGACCACCGCTCCACCGAGGAGGTGCTGGTCGGCTCGGGCGTGCCGTACACGCTGCTGCGCAACGGCTGGTACCACGAGAACTACACCGAGCAGCTCGCCCCGGTCCTGGAGCACGGCGCCGTCCTCCAGGCGGCGGGCGAGGGCCGGATCTCCTCCGCCTCCCGCGCCGACTACGCGGCCGCCGCCGTCGCCGTACTGACCGGCGAGGGCCACGAGAACACCGCGTACGAGCTGGGCGGCGACGAGGCCTGGAGCTTCGCCGAGTACGCAGCCGAGCTGAGCCGGCAGACGGGCAGGGAGATCGTCTACAAGCCCGTCTCCGTCGAGGACTACGCCGCCGTCCTCGCCCAGGCCGGGGTGCCCGAGCCGATGCCCGGGATCCTCGCGGGCGTGGAGGCCGGCATCGAGAAGGGCGAGCTGATCGTCTCCACCGGCGACCTGTCCCGGCTGGCCGGCCGCCCGACGACACCGCTCGCCGAGGCCGTCGCCGTCGCGCTCAAGGGCTGACCTCCACCCTCCCCGGACCCCGGCGCCTCCCCGGACCCCGGCCCCTCCCTGCCCCACCCCGCGTGTCATGACCGTATGCCGATACGGGCATGACACGCGGCCGGGTGCGGCGCTACCTTCGTCCTGGCATGCCACCCCGTCCCCGGCATGCCGTGTGCGAGAAGGAGGTGCCCGTGGCCGGGTCGTCCAGGAGTGATCAGCGAGTAGGCCTGCTGAACGGCTTCGCGGCGTACGGGATGTGGGGGCTCGTCCCGCTGTTCTGGCCGCTGCTCAAGCCCGCCGGGGCCGGGGAGATCCTCGCCCACCGGATGGTGTGGTCCCTCGCCTTCGTCGCCGTCGCCCTGCTCTTCGTACGGCGCTGGGCCTGGGCCGGCGAGCTGCTGCGGCAGCCGCGCAGGCTCGCCCTGGTCGCGGTGGCCGCCGCGGTCATCACCGTCAACTGGGGCGTCTACATCTGGGCCGTGAACAGCGGCCATGTCGTCGAGGCCTCGCTCGGCTACTTCATCAACCCGCTGGTCACCATCGCGATGGGCGTGCTGCTGCTCAAGGAGCGGCTGCGGCCCGCGCAGTGGGCGGCGGTCGGCACCGGCTTCGCGGCCGTGCTCGTGCTCGCCGTCGGCTACGGCCAGCCGCCGTGGATCTCGCTCTGCCTCGCCTTCTCCTTCGCCACGTACGGACTGGTGAAGAAGAAGGTCAACCTCGGTGGTGTCGAGTCGCTGGCCGCCGAGACGGCGATCCAGTTCCTTCCGGCGCTCGGCTACCTGCTGTGGCTGGGCACGCAGGGCGAGTCGACCTTCACCACGGAGGGCGCCGGGCACTCGGCCCTGCTCGCCGCGACCGGCGTCGTCACGGCGATCCCGCTGGTCTGCTTCGGCGCGGCGGCGATCCGCGTGCCGCTGTCCACGCTGGGGCTGCTGCAGTACCTGGCGCCGGTCTTCCAGTTCCTGCTCGGCGTCCTCTACTTCGGCGAGGCCATGCCGCCCGAGCGCTGGGCCGGCTTCGGGCTGGTCTGGCTGGCGCTGACGCTGCTCACCTGGGACGCGTTGCGCACGGCCCGCCGGACCGCACGGGCGCTGAGGCAACAACTGGACCGGGCGGGCGCGGGCGTACCGCCGCTCAAGGGGGCCGCCGACGCACCGCCACCACCACAGCAGCAGCAGCAGCAGCAGCAGCAGCAGCAGCAGCAGCAGCACGGAACCAGGGCCGGGAAGCCGTAGCAACCCCTTCGTACGCTCCCGGGTCAGCGCGTGTCGGGTGCTCGCCGGGCGCGGTGCGCGCGGACCTTCTCCCGGTTTCCGCAGTGCTCCATCGCGCACCAGCGGCGGCGGCCGGGCCGTGAGGTGTCGACGAACAGCAGGAAGCAGTTGTCGGCACCGCACTCCCGGATGCGGTCCGCGTACGGGCCGGTGAACAGCTCGATCGCGTCGCGCGCGACCGTCGACAGCAGGCGGGACCCCGTGGCACCCGGTGCCCAGCCGCGCGTGCCGTCCGGTTCGAGACGGGTGACGAGCGGGGGTTCGGCCGCGGCGGCGTTGACGGCCTCCAGGTGATCTCGCCGCAGCGGCCGTCCATGGGCGCGGTCGGCGGCGAGGAGGAAGAGGGCGTCGCGCAGGACCCTGGTCCGTGCCACGTCCGCCCGGTCCACGGACAGGTCCAGCCCGTCCGCCAGTCGGCTGCGCTCGACGAAGGTCATCAGGTCGGCGGGCTCGTGCAGCACCTCCCAGCGCGCGAAGGCCCCCGGCCCTCCCGTCGTCAGCAGTTCGAGGCAGAGCGCACCCGGGTCGAAGCGGTACGACCTGCCCTCGTGCGACACCAGTGTCAGCCCGGGGGGACGGGGACGGTCCGCGGCCGCGGCCGGCTTCGACTGTCGCGGAGATTCCGGCGATTCAGGTGTTTCCGCTACCCGCTCGCTCATGAAACCAGTATAAGTGGTTACATGACATCGACCTCAAGGCCCGCTCCCCTGCACATCAAGATCGTCATCGATGCGGCCGCCCCGCACGCGCAGGCGGACTTCTGGGCCTCGGCCCTCCACTACGAGGTGGAGGACAACAGCGCGCTCATCGAGAAACTGCTGGGCTTCGGGGCGGTGCCGGCGGAGCTGACCGTCGAGTCCCACGGCCGCCGCGCCTGGCGCGACCTGGCCGCCGTACGCCACCCCGACGACCCCTTCCAGGAGGAGAGCGGTACCGGACTGGGACGCCGACTGCTGTTCCAGCGCGTACCGGAGGCCAAGACCGTCAAGAACCGGGTCCACCTCGACGTGCACGCGCCGGACGGCGGGCGCGAGGAGGAGGTCGCCCGGCTCCAGGAACTGGGAGCGAGCGTGCAGCGGCAGGTGAAGGAGCCGGGCGGGGAATGGGTGGTGATGACGGACCCCGAGGGGAACGAGTTCTGCGTCCACTAGGACCGACACAGGGCCGGACCTGGGCCGAACCCGCCGGGGCGCGACCTGAGGGCTTCCGCTATGTGCGATGCCGTGGCCGGATAGCGGTCTTGACGGGCGGTCAGTCCCGCCCGCACCATCCAGGCACCCCATTCACTGCGGGGTCCCCTCCCCAGGGACCTCCTAGGACTTCGGAGCCCCCCACATGCAGCTCCTCCTTTCCGGGCGCGCACTGACGGCCGGAGCCGTCGCCGTCGCCACGCTGATGGCCGGCGGCTCCGCCGCCGGTGCGGCGTCCGCACCCGTGCACCCCGCCGCCCCCACCGGCACTGCCGCTGCCGCGCCCGACATACCGATAGCCAACGTCAAGGCCCATCTGGCGCAACTGCAGTCGATCGCCACGGCGAACGGCGGCAACCGCGCCCACGGCCGCGCCGGCTACCGGGCCTCCCTCGACTACGTGAAGGCCAAGCTGGACGCCGCCGGTTTCACCACCCGCGTCCAGCAGTTCAGCGCCTCGGGCCGCACCGGGTACAACCTGACAGCCGACTGGCCCGGCGGCGACCCGAGTCAGGTTGTCATGGCCGGGTCACATCTGGACAGTGTCGCCTCCGGGCCCGGCATCAACGACAACGGCTCCGGCTCCTCGGCCGTCCTGGAGACCGCGCTCGCCGTCGCCCGGTCCGGCTACCAGCCCACGAAGCACCTGCGCTTCGCCTGGTGGGGCGCGGAGGAGCTGGGACTCGTCGGCTCCCGCTACTACGTCAACAGCCTCGGCTCCGCGGAACGCGCGAAGATCAGCGGCTACCTGAACTTCGACATGATCGGCTCGCCCAACCCCGGTTACTTCGTCTACGACGACGATCCCACGATCGAGAAGACGTTCAAGGACTACTTCACCGGTATCGGCATCTCCACGGAGATCGAGACCGAGGGCGACGGACGCTCCGACCACGCCCCCTTCAAGAACGCGGGCGTCCCCGTGGGCGGCCTCTTCAGCGGCGCGGACTACCGCAAGACGTCCGCGCAGGCGGCCAAGTGGGGCGGCACCGTGGGCCAGCCCTTCGACCGCTGCTACCACTCGTCCTGCGACACGACCGCCAACATCGACGACACGGCCCTGGACCGCAACAGCGACGCCATCGCCTACGCGGTCTGGGAACTGTCGCAGTAGGGCGAGCGTCCCCGCGCGGGCACCGACCGGCCGACGTCAGCCGGCCTGGGCGCGGGCGCGTTCGGTGAGGCGGCCCATGCGGGTGCGGGCGGACTCCAGTTCCTCGGCGTCCTCGGCGGCCGGGCCGTCCTCGGCGGCGAGTTCGGACCACAGGTCTACCAGGTCGTTCCCCAGTTCCAGGCCCCGTGCGGGGTCGCGTACGGCGCGCCAGGCGGTCGCGGCGCTCTGGACGTTGCCGTACGCGGCTTCGGCGTCGCCCGAGCGCCGGTGTATCCGGGCCAGGTCGAGGGAGAGCTGGAAGGCACGGTCTGGGTCGCCGGACAAGTAGGCGATGTACGCGGTGAGTTCACGGAGCCGGAGCACCTCGGCGTGCTCCGGCCCGAGCGTGCGCGAGGCCTCCGTCACCGTCTGCTCCGCCAGCCGCGCCGCGGCCTCCGTACGTCCCTCCTTGACGGCCTCGTTGATCCGGGACGTCGGCTCCGCGAGCAGGGCCGGGGTGGTGGCGTCGCCGGGCGCGGTGAGCGGCGCGTCCCCGAGTACGGCCTCGGCCACGGCGTCGAAGCCGCGGGCGGGAGTGGGCTTGGGGTCGGGGTCGGAGTTGGAGTCGGAGTACGGATCGAGGACCGACTTGGGAACGGGGGCAGGAGCGGGCGCGGGCGTGGGGGCGGGAACGGGGCTGGGGGCGGGAGCGGGCGCGGCTTCCGGCTCAGGCTTCGGCTCAAGAACCGGCTCGGAGACCGGCTCGGAGACCGGCTCGGGCGCCGGTGTCGGCTCCGGTGCGGCGAAGGGGCCGAACGTCGGTCGCGGCCCCGCGTCCCGCGCGGAGCCGGTCGTGGACGCACCGTCCATGCGGGGCGGCGGCCCGAACGCACCCGTCGGCGGCGCCACCGTGCCGGGCGGCGTCGCCCGGTCCGGCTCCGGCAGGGCGCGCAGCGTGAAGGTCGGCGCGGAGGCGCTGCCGGACCGCTCCCGCTCCGTCCCTGGCACCGCCGGCAGCGGGAACGTCGGCGTGCCGTCCCGGGCCGGTACCACCGAGCGCAGGACGTGCGTGGGCCGGTCGTGCCGTGCGGGCGCCTCGACGGGAGCCTGCACGGGTACCTCCTCGGGCGCCCCCTCGGGCGCCCCCTCGCGCGCCTCCGCCGGTGCCGTCGGCACCGGGTCCGCGGCGAGGTGGCTCGAGCCGTCCGGGTCGACCCGGAGGGGGACGGAGTAGCCGATGCGCCGGTCGTGGATCGTGGCGAGGACGGGACGACCGGCGGCGAGGGCGAGGCGGTGGAGGCGGTTCAGGACGGCGTTCTGGATCTCCTCGCCCGGGGCCGCGACGACCCGCGAACCGTCGACCGAGGCGCCGCGTGCGCCCCAGTCGCCGTCCGGCACGTGGACGTCGATCGGCGTCGTCGCGGGACCGGGCGAGCCCTCGGCGCGCTCGTGTACCCGCTGCTTGTCGCGGCCGAGTCGAGACATCGTTCCCCCACTCATCGGCGGCTTCCGTCGGAGGTTTCCGTTCCCTGCCGTCCAGAGCCTGTCATGCCTGTCGTGCACCTGCTTCGAGTCTCTCCGCTCGCTCCCGATTCTCACGTCACCGGGGTGTCACAGGCTCGTTCCAGGAGGTCACGCCGCGCCCGTCCCGCCGCAGACCAACTGCCCGCGGGCGTCGAGCAGCGCTGGATCGACCTGGCCCGGCACCCCTTGCCGGAGTTCGAGGACCTGCGGCACGACAGCGACCACACGCGCCCCACTCGCCTCGCCGCTGTAGGTGACGTCCTGCGGGACACGGAGGCGCTGGTCCGCGCCAAGACCTGCTTCGCAGGCGGCCGCCGCGGCTACGCGGTGATGTCCTTCGTCGTGAACCGGGCCCAGGCCGCCGAGCCGAAGATCGCCGCGTAGAGGGCCTGGAGACCGAGGTTCTTCACCAGGTCGTCCCAGTAGACCGGTTCGCGCATCACGTCGGCGAAGGAGAGCCAGTAGTGCGAGAAGAAGTACGGCTGGAGGGCGTCGAGCTGGGGGATCTGGTCGAGGATCTGGACGGTGATCAGCAGTCCTACCGTGGTGGCCATCGCCGCGATGCCGCTGCCCGTCAGGGTGGAGACGAACAGGCCGAGAGCGGCGATACCGACGAGTGAGGCGGCCACGACCAGGGCGATCAGCAGCGCCCGCCCCAGCCCCTCGGCGTAGGTGATCCGGGTGCCCGAGATGGTGGTCAGGTCGCCGACCGGGAACAGCAGCGCGCCGACCGCCAGCGCCGAGACCGCGACCACCAGGGTGGCGGCGAGGCAGAAGGCGACCACCGTCGCGTACTTGGTGAGCAGCAGCCGGGAGCGGCCGGCCGGGGCGACCAGGAGGTAGCGGAGCGTGCCCGCGCTCGACTCGCCCGCGATCGCGTCGCCCGCGACGACGCCGATGGCCATCGGCAGGAAGAACGGGAGGGTCGCGGCGAGCGCGGTGAAGACCAGGAACAGCCCGTTGTTGCTGATCTGCGAGATGAACGCCGGTCCCTCGCCACCACCGCCACCCCCGCCGAGCGAGGACCCGTCGCTCGTCTCGATCTTCACCGCGATGCCCACCAGGACCGGCACGGCGGCGAGCACGGCCAGCAGGGCCAGGGTGCGCCAGCGCCGGAAGGTGGTCAGCAGTTCGCTGCGGAACAGCCCGAGGGACCACAGCGGACTCGGGGTCCGCGCGGCACCTGGGCCCGGGTGCGCACCCGTGCTCCGCGCCCCGCCCGCAGACTCCCCCACCGGCTCGTCCCGCACCTCAGCCCGCGACATCGAAACCCTCCCCGGTCAGCGCCACGAACGCGTCCTCCAACGAGGCCCGTTCCACGACGAAGCCCCGGACCCGGACGCGGGCCGCGACCAGCGCCGCGTTCACCTCGGCGAGGTCGCGCTCCGGTGGCTCCGACGTCACCCGCTCCCCGTCGACGACCACGTCCGCGGCCCCCTGCTCCTTCAGCACCCGGGCGGCGTCGCCCGCGTCCGGCGTCGTCACCACCAGTCGGCCACGGGCCCCGGCCGCCAGGTCGGCGACCGCGCCCTGGGTGAGCAGCCGGCCCTGTGCCATCACGGCGGCGTGGGTGCACACCTGCTCGATCTCGTCCAGCAGGTGGGAGGAGAGGAAGACGGTGGTGCCGTCGGAGGCCAGTTCGCGCACGAGGGTGCGGATCTCGCGCATGCCCTGCGGGTCGAGTCCGTTGGTGGGCTCGTCCAGGACGAGCAGCCGGCGCGGCTGGAGCAGCGCCGCGGCGAGACCCAGCCGCTGCTTCATCCCGAGCGAGTACGCCTTCGCCTTCTTGCCGCCGGCGGCCGCGAGGCCCACCCGGTCCAGCGCCGCCGCGACGCGCTCCCGCCGGGTGCGCGGGTCGGCGGTGGGGTCGGCGGCGTCGTAGCGCAGCAGGTTGTCCCGGCCGGAGAGGAAGCCGTACAGGGCCGGGCCCTCGATGAGGGCGCCGACCCGGGGCAGTACGGCGCGGGCCGCGCGCGGCATGGGCCGGCCGAGGACCCGGGCGCTGCCCGAGGTGGGTTCGATCAGCCCCATCAGCATGCGGATGGTGGTGGTCTTGCCGGAGCCGTTGGGCCCGAGGAAGCCGAAGACACTGCCCGCCGGGACGGTCAGGTCCAGACCGTCGACGGCGAGTTGTCCGCCGCGGTAGCGCTTGGTGAGCGCGCGGGTGGCGATGACGGCGTCATCCGCGCTCTCCCGGCCCGGCGCCCGGACCGGCGCCCGGACCGGCTCCCGGACCGGCTCCCGGTCCGGGCGCTCCGGCTCCGCTGCGGACGCTTCGGCCATCGGCTCCCTCTTCTCGTCCTCTTCGCCGTACGGGTGGAGGTGCTGCGCGGGTCCTACTTCGCGGCGTCGGCCGCCTTCACCAGCGCGTCCTTGGTGACCGCACCGGCGTAGACCTTGCCGTCGTCCGTGATCAGGGCGTTGACCAGGCGGGTCTTGAAGACCGTGCCCGAGCCGAAGTCGCCCTTGACCTGGTCGCCGAAGGAGCCGAGGAAGCCGCCGAGGCCGCCGAGGTCGCCGCCCGCGGAGGCCGTGGGCAGGCCGCCCTGGGCGCCGGTGTCGAAGGCGGCGACCGAGTTCCAGCCCTCGCCGATGACCTTGAGGCCGTCCATCCCCTTGGCCAGCTCGCCCTCGGCCCCGCGCCCGTGCTCCTGGGCCCCGGCCCGCTCACCGGCCTCGTCGGCCTCGGTGACCTTGGCCCCCTCGGGCGGCGTGAAGTCGAACGTCGACGCGTCCGGCTTGGCGAAGCTGACCTTGGTGAAGCCCACGTCCACGACGGCGGCGCCACCGCTCGCCGGGGTCAGGGTGAACTTCAGCGGCGTGCCGGTCTCGGCGTCCACCGCCACGGTGATCGCACCGACCGTGGATCCGTCCTGCTTGGGCTCGACGACCAGGCGGTAGGCGTCCCGGCCGGCCACCTGCGCGGTACCGCCGACGGTCACGGACGTGGTGTCGTCGACCGCCTTGAGCGCCTGGTCGGCGAAGTCCTTCGGGGTGGCCGGCACGTCCTGGCCCGGCACGTCCTTCCCCGGCCGCTCGGCGCCGTCGGCGGCGGTGGAGTGGTAGACCTCGTTGGACCGGCTGTCGTAGCCCCAGACGTCCTTGCCGTTGTGGATCAGGCTGTACTCGGCGGCGTTCTCCAGCAGGGACAGCTTCTGCCGGTCGGGGCCGTCGGCCGCGACGCGCAGCGTGTGGCTGCCGGACACCAGCTCGGTGAGCTTGGCCGAGGGGTCGGCGGCGGAGCCCTCGCCGTCCCCGCCGGAGCCCGGCCCTCCGGACATTCCGGACATCAAGCCGCTCTCCAGCCCGCCGAGGTCCGGCAGACCCAGGTCGGTGTTGATGCGCACCGTGCCGGACAGCTGCTGGACGTCCGACTTGGCGATCTTCTCTATGAGCTGCTCCGCCGTGACCTTCGGCAGGTCGGGGTCGCCGGAGTCGGCGAGCGCGGGGACGAGCCCGATCGTCGCGGCCGCCACTCCCATCACCGCGACCGGGACGACGTACCGCGCGGCCTTGCGCCGTCCGGCGCGCAGCTCCTCGCCCGCCCCGGCGGTCGTGTTGTCGTCGGAATCGATCGGTGCCATGTGTGCCCTACCTCCGTCGTCGGCGGCGGCTGTCTCGCGACCTCGCACTCGTTCACCCGTGAGCCGCCATTCTCACCCGAATCGGTGAGGATTGGTGTTTTTCCGTGGTGTCCATCTGACCAAATCGCCGGAGCACAAGCGTCAGACCGCGGGCTCAACTCCGCCTACTCCTGCGGGATGACACGCAGGGGTGCCGGCTCCCCCGGCCCGTAGGGGGCGACGCGGACCACATAGGCGGCGACGGACCGCGGAGGGCGGTCAGCCGGCCCGGTGGACCACCGCGTCGCACAGCTCCACCAGCGCGGCCTTCGCGTCGCACTCGCGCAGCGGGGCCAGCGCAGCCCGGGCCTCCTCCGCGTACCGGACGGTGTCCCGGCGGGCCTGCTCCAGCGCGGGGTGGGCGCGCAGCAGGCGCAGCGCCTCGGCGTGCCGCGCGTCGTCGCTCAGGTCGGAGTCGAGCAGCTCGCACAGCGCGAGGTCCTCGGCGAGCCCCAGCCGGGCCGCCCGCTCGCGCAGCCGCAGGACGGGCAGGGTGGGGATGCCCTCGCGCAGGTCCGTGCCGGGCGTCTTGCCGGACTCGTCGGAGTCGGAGGCGATGTCCAGGACGTCGTCCGCGAGCTGGAAGGCGACGCCGAGCCGCTCGCCGTACTGGGTGAGGACGTCCACCACCGTCTCGTCAGCGCCGGACATCATCGCGCCGAACCGGCAGGAGACCGCCACCAGGGAGCCCGTCTTGCCGCCCAGCACGTCCAGGTAGTGGTCGACCGGGTCGCGGCCGTCCTGCGGGCCGGCCGTCTCCAGGATCTGGCCGGTGACCAGCCGTTCGAAGGCGAGGGCCTGGACGCGGACCGCCTCGGGGCCGAGGTCGGCGAGGATCTGGGAGGCGCGGGCGAACAGGAAGTCGCCGGTGAGGACGGCGACCGAGTTGTCCCAGCGGGTGTTCGCGCTGGGCACCCCGCGCCGCACGGCGGCCTCGTCCATCACGTCGTCGTGGTACAGCGTGGCGAGGTGGGTCAGCTCCACGACCACGGCCGAGGGCACGATCCCGGGGGCGTAGCGGTCTCCGAACTGGGCCGAGAGCATCACCAGCAGCGGCCGGAACCGTTTCCCGCCGGCCCGCACCAGGTGCTGGGCGGCCTCCGTGATGAACGGCACCTCGCTTTTGGTTGCCTCAAGCAACCCTTCCTCGACAGCAACCAATCCGGCCTGGACATCGGCTTCCAGAGCCTGGTCCCGCACGCTCAGCCCGAACGGCCCGACGACGGTCACGAGGGGTCTCCTGTCTGCTGGTGTCTACTGGCGATTACCTGGTTTGTCGATAGGTCGCTGCCACCACTCAAGTCAGCGTATCCGGTCACGTTTCGATCACCGCTAGCGCCCACCGTTACAGGCTGGTCGGTATCGGATCATGAACGGTATGTTTTTGATCAGGTGATATGAGCAGATTTTGATTGATATCGCCAGAGGGGACGAGCCGGAGCCGGAGGGCGAACGGGCCGGAGCCGCCACCGAAGATCCCATCACTCCTCCCAACGGCCCGCACTTCCAGAACGTCACCCGATCGAGACGCCCGCCCCCTCCTTGCTTCCACCCCTTCTCCACCCCCTCCCCTCCCCCGCTTCCCACCCCTCCCCGCTCGACACCCGAAGCCGTCCCCACCCGCGGCCGGTTGGCTCCCAGTTGGGGTTAATGCCCCATTTGCCGTGCTTGTTGAAGCCAGTGAGTTGGCTCACTCCGGGCAACCTGCGGGCAACCCGGCCGGAACCTGTGCCCTCCCTTTGCCCCGCAAGCCAGTTGGGGATTGGCAGCAGCAAAGGATCAAGAGCCTCATAGGCCTCAGAACAAGGTCAACAGGCACGTTGGGTGATTCCTGCACTTGTTCCGGACATGTGCTCTCGCATACGTTCCCGGCCTGTCGGGTGGACGCCGAATCCTGCCACCGCCCGTCGCACAGTCATCCACCCAACAAACTCGCAGGCAGGAGCGGGGGACCCAGGTAAGTCGCCGCACCGGTCACCACCGGAGCGGCTCGGGGTGAAGCCGTACCCGTCAGGGCACGGCCGGGCACCTCCCCGCCCGAACCCGACAGCTCACCTCGTAGGCGTAAGGAGAGGGACACCGCATGTCTGCCAACGGTCAGAACCGTCACGCCCGCACCAGCCGCCTCGCCCGCAAGCTCGCCGTGGCCGGCACCGGTGCCGCGGTGCTCGCGCTGCCACTCATCGGCGCCACCACCGCCTCCGCGGCCACCCCGGCCGCCGCCACGACCGCCACGACCGCCACCACGGCGGCCACGGCCTACCCGGACAACCTCGACGGCTGGATCCGCGAGTCGCTCGACATCATGGCCCAGCACGGCATCCCCGGGACCTACGAGGGCATTCACCGCAACATCATGCGTGAGTCCTCCGGCAACCCGCTCGCCATCAACAACTGGGACATCAACGCCATCAACGGCACCCCGTCCAAGGGTCTGCTCCAGGTGATCGACCCGACCTTCCAGGCGTACCACGTGCCCGGCACCTCCTGGGACCCGTACGACCCGGTCGCCAACATCACCGCCGCCTGCAACTACGCGGCCGACCGCTACGGCTCGATGGACAACGTCTTCAGCGCGTACTGAGCCGTACGCCCCCCGAACCTCGCCTAAGAGGTACCGAAGATCCGCTCGAGGACGACGGCCACGCCGTCGTCCTCGTTCGTCGTGGTGACCTCGTCGGCCACCGCCTTGAGTTCGGGATGGGCGCCGGCCATGGCGACACCGTGGGCCGCCCACTGGAACATCGGGATGTCGTTGGGCATGTCCCCGAAGGCGATCGTCCGCCGCCGCTCCAGGCCCAGGTGCTCGGCGGCCAGCGCCAGACCGGTGGCCTTGGTGATGCCGCAGGGCTGGAGCTCCACCGTGCCGGGCCCCGACATGGTGACCGTCGCGAGGGAACCGACCACCGCGCGCGCCGTCGCCGCCAGTTCGTCGTCGGTCAGCTCGGGGTGGCGCAGCAGCACCTTGCTGATCGGCGTGGACCACAGCTGCGCACGCCGCTCGACGCGCACCGCGGGCAGTGTCGGGTGGGGCATCAGGTAGCCCGGCTCGATGAGCGTCAGCCCGTCGACGCCGTCCTGGTCCACGGCCGCGTACACCTGGCCCACCTCGGCCTCGATCTTGCCGAGCGCGGTCTCGGCCAGCTCCCGGTCCAGGGTGACCGACCACAGCATCCGGTGCGCGCCGGCGTCGTACACCTGCGCGCCCTGTCCGCACACCGCGAGCCCCGTGCGGCCGAGCCGGTCGAGCAGGGGGCGCACCCGGGGTGCCGGCCGCCCCGTCACCACCAGGTGCCGCGCCCCGGCCCCGGCGGCCCCCGCCAGCGCGGCCAGCGACCGGTCGGAGACGGTGTCGTCGCCTCGGAGCAGCGTGCCGTCCAGGTCGGTGGCGACGAGTGAATACGCGGTGCGGTCCATGATCAGAGAATACGGACACCGCACCCGTCCGACTCACCCGTGACCGCTTCCGAACGAGGGCGTAGCGAGTGCGTTCGAACCCGCACGGGGTTGCCCGAGGACGCCCGATGATGTCCGAATCCTGACACATCATCGGCTAAAGCCGGTTCAGGGCCTGTGTCCCGGTTGGCAGCGACATGGCACGCCAACCACCCGCAGGCGCCAAGATCGCGTCCCGGGCCCCGCCGCCTTCGGTCGCACTGCCCAACAGCGGCACGTCACCCGTAACGTGTGGCCCGACCACGTGTCACGCGACGCACACCGATCACGTGGCGCACACGGCGCGCACGGCGCACATGGCGAGCACGAAAGCGAGGCAGCATCCGATGCCCCCCTTCGATGTCCCCGAGGGCAACCCCTTCGGCCCGCACAACCTTCCGTACGGCGTGTTCTCGATCCCCGGCTCGCTCGACCGGACGGACCGGACGGACCGGATGAACAGGACAGACCGTTCGGACCGGATGGACCGGACGGTGGGCGTCCGGCTGGGCGATCACGTCCTCGACGCGGGGGCGGCGGCCCACGCGCTCGGCTCGCCGTACGCGGCCCTCCTCGCGCAGCCCACCCTCAACCCGCTGCTGGCGGCCGGGCGCACGGCGTGGTCGGACGTGCGGCGCGCGCTGACGGCGTGGGTGACGGTCCCCTCCCACCGCGAGGCCCTGGAGCCGTTCTTCCACCCGCTGTCGTCGGTGACCCTGCACCTGCCCTTCGAGGTCGCCGACTACGTCGACTTCTACGCCTCCGAGAACCACGCCCGCAACGTCGGCCAGATCTTCCGCCCCGACGCCGCCGACTCCCTCACCCCGAACTGGAAGCACCTCCCGATCGGCTACCACGGCCGCTCCGGCACGGTCGTCGTCTCGGGCACGGACGTCGTGCGCCCGTCGGGGCAGCGCAAGGCCCCGGCCGACGCCGCACCCGTCTTCGGCCCGTCCGTCCGGCTCGACATCGAGGCGGAGGTCGGCTTCGTGGTGGGTGTGCCGTCCGAGCTGGGCAGTCCGGTCGCGCTCGGCGACTTCCGCGAGCACGTCTTCGGGCTCTGCCTGCTCAACGACTGGTCCGCGCGGGACGTCCAGGCCTGGGAGTACGTCCCCCTCGGTCCGTTCCTCGGCAAGTCCTTCACCACGTCGGTGTCGGCGTGGATCACCCCGCTGGACGCGCTGGAGGAGGCCCGGGTGGCGCCGCCCGAGCGCACGCACGAGCTGCTGCCCTACCTGGACGACACGGACCCCGACCAGGACGACCGCGGCGGCTACGACCTGCGGATCTCCGTCGCCGTCAACGGCCACGTCGTCTCCGAGCCGCCGTTCTCCACCATGTACTGGACGGCCGCCCAGCAGTTGGCCCACATGACGGTCAACGGAGCCTCGCTGCGCACCGGCGACCTCTACGGCTCGGGCACGGTGAGCGGGCCCACCGAGCGGGAGCGGGGGTCGCTGCTCGAACTGACCTGGAACGGCCGCGACCCGCTGGAACTCCCCGACGGCAAGCGGACGTTCCTGGAGGACGGCGACGTGGTGACCCTGTCGGCCTGGGCCCCGGGACCGGACGGTGTCCGGGTGGGACTGGGAGAGGTGACCGGGCGAGTAGCCGGCCGGGGGGCCGGGCAGGGCGCCTGACGCTACGTCCGACGGAACGCGGGGCCTGAACGTCCTAGGTCCGTACGCCCAGGTTCCGGAACCGGTGTCCGACGACACCTGACTCACACCGCCCGGCCCCGTCATACTGGCGTCGGGCGGTGTGCGCGCACGGCCCGGCCAGCACCACCCCTGTACAGCCAGAGCCGCCCATCCTTCGACCAGGATCCGGAGCCAGTGGCATGACCGTCTGCCTGCTCCTGCTGTTCGTCGTCGCCGTGACCGCCGCGGTGCCGGTGCCCCGCGCGCTGACCCGTTCCGCGTGGCCCGAGCGGGATCCCGTGGTCGGGCTGTGGGTGTGGCAGTGCCTGGTCGCGACGGTGCTGCTGTGCTGCCTGACGGCACTCACCCTCGGCGCCACCGCCGTCTTCGGGACCGTCCGCGCCCAGCTCTTCGCCCCGGCGCCGCCCGCGGTGACCGCGGCGTACAACCTCTCCGCCGGCCCGGTCTGGGCGGCCGCGCTCACCCTGCTGCTGGCGGCCGGCGCCGCCTGGACGACCGCGATGCTCGCCCGCGAGCTGGTCGAGGCCCGCCGTCGGCGCACCCGGTCCCGCGCCCACCTGCGCGAGCGCGCCCCCGACCTGCCCGCCGGGCTCCCGGCGGCCCGTGGTCCGCTGCTGGTCCTGGAGGACGAGTACCCGGACGCCTGGTGGATGCCCGGCAGCCCGCCCCAGCTGATCGTCACCACCGGCGCCCTGCACCGTCTCACCGACCATCAGCTGGACGCCGTCCTCACCCACGAGCGCGGCCATGCCCGGGCCCGCCACGACTGGCTGCTGCACCTGTCGACCGCCCTGGCCACCGGTTTCCCGAGCGTGCCGCTCTTCGCCCACTTCTGCGACCAGACCCACCGGCTGGTCGAGCTCTCGGCCGACGACACCGCCTCCCGCCGCTGCGGCCACCTGACCACCGCGCTGGCCCTGATCGAGCTGAACCAGCACCGCGGCGTCCTCTCCTGCGCCTCCAGCCACCGCCTCCTCGGCGAACGCGTCGACCGCCTCCTGGAACCCCGCCCTCGCCTGCCCCGCCGCCACCGGGCCCTGACCACGGCAACGGCTGCCCTGGTCCCGCTCATCCCCCTCCTCATCACCTTCGCCCCGGGCCTGACCGCCCTGGCCTAGCCGCACCCACCCCCACGACCAGGCCCACCCCGCGCACGCCGGTACACGCCGGCACACCCCGGTGGCAGAACTCCCCCGCCCGCCGCGGAAAGCCCAGCTCACCCCCACAACCGGCAGAGCCCCCGGTGGCGCAACATTCCAGCAACACCACTAATCCGACCGGATAGGTATGGTTCCAGCCATGCCGCCCACCGACCGCATCCGAGACCACGCCGGCCAGGGCGCGACCACCGTCGCCGCCCACCGCACGCGGCGCCGGCTGCGCGCCGACCGGGCCCGTCAACTCGCCGATCTGCTCCGCCGCCAACTCCTCGACGACGCCTTCCCCGACGGCACCCTTCCCCACGAGGACACCCTCGCCGCCGACTACGACACCACCCGCAACACCGTCCGCCAGGCGCTCGACCTACTGCGCGCCGAAGGCCTCGTGGCCCGGCAGCCCGGCATCGGCACGGTGGTCGTGGCCCGCAAGTACGCCCACGGGCTGGACCGCCTGATGGGCCTCGCGGAGACCCTGCACGAACACGGCCGCGTCACCAACGAGGTCCGCACCACGGTCCCCGTCCCGGCGCCCGCCCCGGTCGCCGAACGCCTCCGCGTCCCACCCGGCGTCGACGTCCTCTACATCGAGCGCCTGCGCCGCCTGAACGGCGTCCCCCTCTCCCTGGACCTCACCTACCTCCCCCTCGACATCGGCACCGCCCTGCTCGGCGCCGACCTGGAGAACACCGACGTCTTCCGGCTCCTGGAATCCGTCACCGGACAGCCCCTCGGCCACGCCGAGATCACCCTGGAGGCCGTCACCGCCGACGCGCACTCCGCCGCCGTGCTGGAGGCCCCGCGCGGCACGGCGGTCCTCATGCTGGAACGGCTCACCCATCTCGCGGACGGCCGCCCCGTCGACCTGGAGTTCGTCCGCTTCCGCGGCGACCGCATCGCGATGAGCGGCCTGCTGCACCGTTCCCTGTAGTCCCCCTCATCCCCTTTTCGCGCACCCTCCCTGGAGACAGCCATGCCTTTGGCGCCCCAGCGGGCCGACGTGCCCGTGACCATCGACGAGTCGAAGTGCATCGAAGGCTGCACGCTCTGCGTGGACATGTGCCCGCTGGACTCCCTCGCCATCGACGAGCGCAACGGCAAGGCGTACATGCACGTCGACGAGTGCTGGTACTGCGGCCCGTGCGCCGCCCGCTGCCCCACCGGGGCGGTCACGGTCAACATGCCCTACCTGCTCCGGTGAGAGGCCGACTCCGCATGAAACCGAAACGCACCACGCTCCCCCTGCCCGCCTTGCCCACCTTGCCTGCCCTGCCCGCCACCGCTGCCTCCGTGGCCCTGCTCCTCTCCGTCACCGCCTGCGGCGGCGACGCCTCCGCCGGCGGGAACGGCTCCACTGTCACCGTGACCGTCGGCTACCAGTCGAGGACGATCAACACGGTCACCGCCGGCACCCTGCTGCGCTCCCTCGGCTACTTCGAGAAGCAGCTCAACTCCCTCGGCGACGGCGTCACCTACAAGGTCGACTGGCAGGACTACGCGACCGGCGCGCCCATCACCGCCCAGATGACCGCCGGGAAGATCGACATCGGCTCGATGGGCGACTTCCCCCTGCTCATCAACGCGGCCCGCGGCAAGCAGCTCGGCAAGCCGACCCGCCTGGTCTCGGTCACCGGCTACAACCTCCGCGGCGGCCTCAACACCATCGTCGTCGCACCCGGTTCCTCCCTCGCCTCCCTGAAGGACCTCAAGGGCAAGAAGGTCTCGACCAGCGTCGGCTCGGCCGCCGACGGCACCCTCGTACGCGCCCTGCAACGCGCCGGCCTCGACCCCGCCGAGGACATCGAGAAGCTCAACCAGCAGCCCGCGGTGGGCGCCTCGGCCCTGGACTCGGGGAGCGCGGACGCCCTGTCGCAGTTCGTCGCCTGGCCCGGCCTGCTCGCCCAGCAGGGCAAGGCCAAGGCGCTGTACGACGGGGCGCGGCTGAACCTGCCCACGTTCCACGGCGTCACCGCCGCCGAGGGCTTCGCGAAGGAGCGCCCCGCCGTACTGGAGGCCTTCCTGAAGGCCCAGACGCAGGCGACCGACTACCTGGACGCGCACCCCGTGGCCGCCGCCGAGAAGGTCGCGAAGGCCACCGGTCTGCCCGCGGAGACCGTCTACCTCTACAACGGCGCCCAGGGCATCGCCACCTTCGACCCGGCGATCAGGCCGCAGCTCGTCGCGGCCCTCAAGAAGGACGTCTCGATCCTCAGGGACGCGAAGCTCACCGGCGACGTGGACGTGGACGCCTTCGTCGACGACCAGTACGTGAAGAAGGCGCTCGGCCCGGCCGGATACGCCGAGCGGCTCGCCTCCGCGCCCCCGGAACCGGCCGGCGAGGTCTGGCCCAAGGGCGCGCGGAAGACCCTGGCCTTCTCCTCCCCCACGGCGCTGCTGCGGCACGTGGCCGGACATCGCGAGGAGGTCCGCGCCGCGTACGTCCCCGACACCACCGGCACCCTGTGGTTCGCCGACCGGGCGGTGTGGGTGGCCGACGGCGGCGACCTGCTGCCCTTCGTCACACCGGAGACCGCGCAGGCGTACATCGCCGGGCACGGCGGAGCGCGTGTCGTCCCGTACGCCGAGGCACTGGAGCGGGCGTCGTGAACCGCTCCGCCCGATACGCGCTGCGGATCGCCTCGCTCGCGCTGGCCCTGGGCCTGTGGCAGCTGCTGACCAGCCAGGACGTCGACCTGTGGCTGCGCTTCTCGCAGTTCCCGACCGTCACCGACGTGGCCCACACCTTCGCCGACCGGCTGGCGGGGCCCGACTACTGGACGGACCTCACCGACAGCCTGACCCGCATCCTCACCGGCTTCCTGCTCGCCGCCGTCCTGGGCGTGGCCACGGGTGTGCTCGTGGCCCGCTCGCGGCTGGCCGAGGACCTGCTCGGCCCGGTCCTCGAGGTGATCCGGCCCATTCCCGCCATCGCCCTCGTCCCCGTGGCGATCCTCCTGTTCCCCTCCAACGAGCAGGGCATCGTCTTCATCACCTGCACCGCCGCCTTCTTCCCCGTGCTGGTCTCCACCCGGCACGCGGTACGCGCGCTGACGCCCGTGTGGGAGGAGGCGGTCCGCACCATGGGCGGCGGCCGATGGCGGGTCCTCGGCTCGGTGGTCCTGCCGGGCGCGCTGCCCGGTGTCTTCGGTGGCCTGTCGGTCGGCATCGGCGTCTCGTGGATCTGTGTGATCTCCGCCGAGATGATCTCCGGTCAGTACGGCGTGGGGTACCGCACCTGGCAGGACTACACGGTCGTCGACTACCCGGGGGTCTTCGTCGGCATGGTCACCATCGGCGCCCTCGGCTGGCTGACCTCCACGGCCGTGGAACTGCTGGGCCGCCGCCTGACCCGCTGGCTGCCGCGCACGGCACAGGGTCCCGCCGCCCGCCCGAAGACCTCGCGGACCGGGGCGGCGCCCCCGCCCGCCGGCACCTCCGCCGTACGCAAGGACACCCGCGCCCGTCCCGAGGAGGCACGCGATGAACACCTCGTCCGAGACTGAGACTGAGACTGAGACTGAGATCGAGGCCAGGACCGGGACCGGGACCGGGATTAAGGCCGCGACCGCGACCGCGAGGGAGACCGGTGCGCCTCCCCGCGGCACCCGGCTCACCCTGCGCGGCGCCACCCTCGGCCGCCCGGACGCCGCCGCGGTGAGCGGTGTGGACGTCGATGTCGCCCCCGGCGAGATCCTCACCGTGGTCGGCCCCTCGGGCTGCGGCAAGTCGACGCTGCTGCGCACGCTGGCCGGCCTGCTGCCGCCGCTGTCCGGGACGGCGGAACAGGACGGCCGCCCGATCGACGGCCCGGGCGCGGACCGCGCACTGGTCTTCCAGGAGGACGCCCTCCTGCCCTGGCGCACCCTGCGCGCCAACGTCGAACTCCCGCTCGCCGTCCAGGGCCTGCCCCGCACCGAACGCCGAAGCCAGGCGACGGCCTGGCTGCAACGGGTCGGACTCGCCGCCCAGGCCCGGCACTTGCCGCACCGCGTCTCCGGGGGGCAGCGCCAGCGCGCCCAGTTGGCCCGCGCACTGGCCGGGCGCCCCCGTGCCGTCCTGATGGACGAGCCCTTCGGCGCCCTCGACGCCCAGACCCGCGCCGGCATGCAGGATCTGCTGGTGGAGGTACTGCAGGGCACCGGAGCCACCGTCGTCTTCGTCACCCACGACGTGGACGAGGCCCTGTACCTCGGCGACCGGGTCGCCCTGCTCGGCACCGGCCGCCTGACCGATGTGCGCGACGTGCCCCGCCCCCGGGACCGCGCCGCGCACGACGACCCGGCCCGCACGGCGCTGCGGCGCGACGTCCTGACATCCCTCGGCACCTGAAAGGCCCCCTGGTGGAGATCCCCGCTCTCACCGACGCCGAAGAACTCTCCTGCGACGTCCTCGTCGTCGGCGGCGGCACCGCCGGCACCATGGCCGCGCTGACCGCCGCCGAGCACGGCGCGAACGTACTGCTGCTGGAGAAGGCCCACGTCCGCCACTCCGGGGCCCTCGCCATGGGCATGGACGGCGTCAACAACGCCGTCGTCCCCGGCCGCGCCGAACCCGACGACTACGTCGCCGAGATCACCCGGGCCAACGACGGCATCGTCGACCAGTCCACCGTCCGCCAGACCGCCACCCGCGGCTTCGCCATGGTCCAGCGGCTGGAGTCGTACGGGGTGAAGTTCGAGAAGGACGAGCACGGCGAATACGCCGTCCGCCAGGTGCACCGGTCCGGCTCCTACGTGCTGCCGATGCCCGAGGGCAAGGACGTCAAGAAGGTCCTCTACCGGCAACTGCGGCGGCGCGAGATGCGCGAGCGCATCCGCATCGAGAACCGCGTGATGCCGGTGCGGATCCTGACGGCGGAGGGTCGGGCGGTGGGCGCGGCGGGCTTCAACACCCGCACCGGGCGGTTCGTGGCCGTCCGCGCGGGTGCCGTGGTCCTCGCCACCGGCGCCGCCGGCCGCCTCGGCCTGCCCGCCTCCGGCTACCTCTACGGAACCTACGAGAACCCCACCAACGCCGGTGACGGCTACTCCATGGCCTTCCACGCCGGTGCCGAACTGACCGGCATCGAGTGCTTCCAGATCAACCCGCTGATCAAGGACTACAACGGCCCGGCGTGCGCCTACGTCGCCAACCCCTTCGGCGGCTACCAGGTCAACCGGCACGGCGAGCGCTTCGTCGACTCCGACTACTGGTCGGGCCAGATGATGGCCGAGTTCGCCGCGGAGGTCGCCAGCGACCGGGGTCCGGTGTACCTGAAGCTCAGCCACCTCCCGGAGGAGTCGGTCTCCGCCCTGGAGTCCATCCTGCACTCCACCGAGCGGCCGACGCGCGGCACCTTCCACGCGGGCCGCGGGCACGACTACCGCACCCACGACGTCGAGATGCACATCTCCGAGATCGGGCTGTGCGGCGGCCACTCCGCCTCGGGCGTCCGCGTCGACGACCACGCCCGCACCACCGTCCCCCGCCTCTACGCCGCCGGTGACCTGGCCTGCGTGCCGCACAACTACATGATCGGCGCGTTCGTCTTCGGCGATCTGGCGGGCGCGGACGCGGCCCAGTACACGGCCTACGCGGGTGAACTGCCGCCGGAGCAGCTGCGCGAGGCGCACGAGCTGGTCTACCGCCCGCTGCGCAACCCCGACGGGCCGCCGCAGCCCCAGGTCGAGTACAAGCTGCGGCGCTTCGTCAACGACTACGTGGCGCCGCCGAAGTCCGGCGCCCGGCTGTCGCTCGCCCTGGAGTCCTTCGAGCGGATGCGCACGGACATCGCGGCGATGGGCGCCCGCACCCCGCACGAGCTGATGCGCTGCGCCGAGGTCACCTTCATCCGCGACTGCGCGGAGATGGCGGCCCGGTCCTCCCTCGCCCGCACGGAATCCCGCTGGGGTCTGTACCACGAGCGCGTCGACATCCCCGAGCGCGACGACGCGTCCTGGTTCCACCACCTCGATCTGCACAAGTCCCCCTCCGGTGCGATGGAGTTCACGGCACGTCCCGTGGCTCCCTACCTGGTTCCCATCGACGAGTTCACGCCGGTCGGCGGCCCCTCCCGGCACCTCGGCGAGGTGCACCCCGAGCAGGTGGCGACGGCCGGGGACCGCGATGCCGCGCCCCTCGCCACCGCGGACCGCCCCACGGCCACCGCGGTCACCGCGGCCGCCGAACCCGGCGCCGCCGGGTCCCCCCGGCTGCTGGAACTGCTCGCCCTGGCCGAGAACGAACCCGACCTCTGCGCCCTCCGTCCGTACCTGTCCGACCCCGCACCGGGCGTCCGGCGCACGGCGGTCACCGTGCTCACCGAGACCGTCCCGGCCGGTACCGGCCCGGCGCTCGCCGCCGCCCTGTCCGATCCCGACGGCGAGGTGCGCGCCGCCGCGGCCGCCTCCCTGCGTGAACTGGCCGAGACGCTGACACCCGAGCCCGCCCTGGGCGAGCCCCTCGCCGAGGCCCTGGCCCGGACCGACCCCGTCGTCCGCGCCACCGCCCTCGACCTGCTGCGCATCCTGCGGCTGGGCCACGCCGACACGTTCGCCGCCGCGCTCCGCGACCCCGACGCCCCGGTGCGCATCGAGGCGGTGCGCGGGCTGGTGTCGCTGGACGCCGCCGAGTCGCTCTCCCCGGCCGCCGAGGATCCGTCCCGCGAGGTGCGGGTCGCGGTCGCCAAGGCGCTGGGGACGCTGCGGGCGGCGCCCCGCACCGGCGGCCCCCTCGACCGGCTCACCGAGGACCCCGACGTCCTGGTCCGCGGCGCCGCCCTCGCGGCCCTGGCGGACACGGGCTGCCCGGCCCCCCTGGCGGCCCGTGCGGTCACCGCGCTGTCCGACCCCGCCTGGCAGGTACGGGCGGGCGCGGCCACCGCGCTGTCCGCGGCCGGGCCCGACCGCGCGGTTCCCGTCCTCGCCAAGGCCCTCGCCGACCGGAACGCCGACGTCCGCAAGGCGGCCGTCCTCGCCCTGACCCGGCACACGGCCACCACCGAGGACGCCCGGACGGCACTCGCGACCGTCACCGGCGACACCGACGCCGACGTCAGGGCGTACGCGACCCGGGCGCTGTGACGCGCGGCGGGCGCGAGGGCCGGCCTCGGCCCGTCCCTATATCCAGTCCTCGGGCTCGGGCTCCGGCTCGTGCTCGGGCCAGTCGTCCGCGCCGGCCCGCGCACCCGAACCGGTTCCCGGTCCGTCCGACGGGGCGGTCGCGGGCGCCGGGGCGGAGCCCGGTCCCTCCAGCCCCGCCAGCACCTCGACCACGCCCTCCCCGTACGTCGTCAGCTTCTTCTCGCCGACGCCGCTGATGCCCCCGAGCTGCCCGACCGAGGTGGGCCACACGGTGACGATCTCCCGCAGGGTGGCGTCGTGGAAGATGACGTACGCCGGGACGCCCTGCTCGCGGGCCTGTTCCGCGCGCCAGGCGCGCAGTGCCTCGAAGGCGGGGACCAGCTCCTGGGGCAGCTCGGCGGCGGCCGCCTTCGGCTTGCGCTCGCCGCGTCCGCCGCCCGCCGACTTGGCCGCGGCGGGCTTCTTGGGCTCCTTGCGCAGCGGCACCTCCCGCTCCCGCCGCAGGACCTCACCGCTGGTGTCGGTCAGCACCAGCGTGCCGTACTCCCCCTCGACCGCGAGCAGGCCCTGGGCCAGCAGCTGCCGGGCGACTCCCCGCCACTCGCCCTCGGTCAGCTCCTCGCCGATGCCGAACACGGAGAGCTGGTCGTGGTCGAACTGGATGACCTTGGCGGTGCGCTTGCCCAGCAGGATGTCGATGATCTGCCCGGCGCCGAACTTCTGCCCCCGCTCCCGCTTCAGCCGTACCACCGTCGACAGCACCTTCTGCGCCGCCACCGTGCCGTCCCAGGTCTCGGGCGGGGTCACGCAGGTGTCGCAGTTGCCGCAGGCGGACCCGTCCGGGTCCTGGCCGAAGTAGGCGAGGAGCTGGCCCCGGCGGCACCGGGCGGTCTCGCACAGGGCGAGCATGGCGTCCAGGTGGGACTGGGCCCGGCGGCGGAACGCCTCGTCGCCCTCGCCGGACTGGATCAGCTTGCGCTGCTGTATGACGTCGTTGAGGCCGTACGCCATCCAGGCCGTGGAGGGCAGGCCGTCCCGCCCCGCGCGGCCGGTCTCCTGGTAGTAGCCCTCCACCGACTTCGGCAGGTCGAGGTGGGCGACGAACCGTACGTCGGGTTTGTCGATGCCCATACCGAAGGCGATGGTCGCCACGACCACCAGGCCCTCCTCGCGCAGGAACCTCGACTGGTGCGCCGCGCGGGTGCCCGCGTCCAGACCGGCGTGGTACGGCACCGCCTCGACGCCGCTGCGCGACAGGAACTCCGCGGTCTTCTCGACCGAGTTGCGCGAGAGGCAGTAGACGATGCCCGCGTCGCCGGGGTGCTCCTCGCGCAGGAAGCCCAGGAGCTGCTTCTTGGGGTCGGACTTCGGCACGATCCGGTACTGGATGTTGGGCCGGTCGAAGCTGGCCACGAAGTGCCGGGCCGTCGGCATGTGCAGCCGCTCGGTGATCTCGCGGTGGGTGGCGTCGGTGGCCGTCGCCGTGAGCGCGAGCCGGGGCACGTCCGGCCAGCGCTCGCCCAGCAGCGACAGGGCGAGGTAGTCGGGCCGGAAGTCGTGGCCCCACTGCGAGACACAGTGCGCCTCGTCGATGGCGAACAGGGAGATCTTGCCGCGGGAGAGCAGATCGAGGGTGCTGTCCAGGCGCAGCCGCTCGGGCGCCAGGTACAGCAGGTCCAGCTCGCCGGCCAGGAACTCGGCCTCCACCACGCGCCGCTCGTCGAAGTCCTGCGTCGAGTTCATGAACCCGGCCCGCACGCCGAGCGCCCGCAGCGCGTCGACCTGGTCCTGCATCAGCGCGATCAGCGGCGAGACCACTATGCCGGTGCCCGGCCTGACCAGGGACGGGATCTGGTAGCACAGCGACTTCCCGCCGCCGGTCGGCATGAGCACCACGGCGTCGCCGCCGGCGATCACGTGCTCGACGATCGCCTCCTGCTCACCGCGGAAGGCGTCGTACCCGAAGACCCGGTGCAGGGTGGCCAGCGCCTCGCTGTCCCCGTCCCTCACCTGCGCCGTCTCTGCCATCTCGCCGATCACGCCCGTCCCGCCCATCGTCTTGTCCCCCGTACCTACTGCCTCGCCCATCCGGTCTGCCTGGCCCGTCCTGCCCCGACCACTGCCTCCACGATAGGGGTCCGCGCCGACAGCCCGGGAGTTATCCACAGGCCGCCCGGCCCCGCCCGCGTCAAGGACACGACGATCGTTCACACGTTCGCGGGAGACCCGCCCGTTTCCGGCGGATAGTCTGATTGCACCCGCGAGACTCCGTCCCATGGGAGCACTGATGAGCGTCGCACCGAAGGCGTCCACCCCCGACTGGCCGACCCCGCCGGAGGGCGGCTGGACCGCGGACGACCTGGACCGGCTTCCGAACCTGCCTCCGCACACGGAGCTGATCGACGGGAGCCTCGTCTTCGTGAGTCCGCAGACTCTTTTCCACTCACGCGCTGTCGACTTCTTCAACTGGCAGCTTCAATCCCTCGCCCCGGCGGAGTTCGAGGTCGTCCGAGAGTTCACCATCGACATCGACCGGCAGAACCGGCCCGAGCCCGATGTGATCGTCCTGCGAGGCGACGTGGTGGACGACCCGGAGCAGACCCGCTACCCAGCCGAGGCCGTCACCCTGGCCGTCGAGGTCGTCTCCCCGGAATCGGTGTCCCGCGACCGCGAGACCAAGCCCCTGAAGTACGCCCGGGCCGGTATCGCCCACTACTGGCGGGTGGAGAACGAGAAGGGTCTCGCCGTCGTCCACGCCTTCGAGCTGGAGCCCACGACCGGCGCCTACACCAGTGTGGGCATCTTCCGTGAGCGCATCAAGGTGAGCGCCCCGTTCCCGACGGACCTGGATCTCAACGCCATCAAGGCACGCCGCGGCGGCGAGTAACCCCGCGCGCACGACCGCGGCCCGGCACCCGCGAGGGGTTCCGGGCCGCAGCCTCGAGCACAGCGAGCGCCGCGTCAGCGCACGAACACCCCCGCCTGTCCCGCCAGGTCCAGGAAGTACTGGGGCGCCACGCCGAGCACCACCGTGACGGCCACGCCCACGGCGATCGCCGTCATCGTCAGCGGTGACGGCACCGCGACCGTCGGGCCTTCCGGGCGCGGCTCGCTGAAGAACATCAGCACGATCACCCGGATGTAGAAGAACGCCGCGATCGCCGACGAGATCACGCCGATCACGACCAGCGGGGCCGCGCCGCCCTCCGCCGCCGCCTTGAACACGGCGAACTTCCCCGAGAACCCGGAGGTCAGCGGGATACCGGCGAAGGCCAGCAGGAACACCGCGAAGACCGCCGCCACCAGCGGCGACCTGCGGCCGAGCCCGGCCCACTTCGACAGGTGCGTCGCCTCGCCGCCCGCGTCGCGGACCAGCGTGACGACCGCGAAGGCGCCGATCGTGACGAAGGAGTACGCGGCCAGGTAGAAGAGGACGGACGAGATGCCCTCCGGCGTGGTCGCGATGACACCGGCGAGGATGAAGCCCGCGTGCGCGATCGACGAGTACGCCAGCAGCCGCTTGATGTCGGTCTGCGTGATCGCGACGATCGCACCGGCCAGCATCGTGACGATCGCCACGCCCCACATCACCGGCCGCCAGTCCCAGCGCAGGCCGGGCAGGACGACGTACAGGATGCGGAGCAGGGCGCCGAAGGCGGCCACCTTGGTCGCCGCCGCCATGAAGCCGGTCACGGGTGTCGGCGCGCCCTGGTAGACGTCCGGCGTCCACATGTGGAACGGCACCGCGCCCACCTTGAACAGCAGGCCCATGACGATCAGCGCGGAGCCGACGAGCAGCAGCGCGTCGTTGCCCATGGTGTCGGCGAGCGCCGGGGTGACGTTCTGCACGGTGCCGTCGACGACCTGGGCGATCGTGCCGTACGACATCGAGCCCGCGTAGCCGTAGAGCAGCGCGATGCCGAACAGGGTGAACGCCGAGGCGAAGGCGCCGAGCAGGAAGTACTTGACCGCCGCCTCCTGCGACATGAGCCGCTTGCGGCGGGCCAGCGCGCACAGCAGGTACAGCGGGAGGGAGAAGACCTCCAGGGCCACGAAGAGCGTCAGCAGGTCGTTGGCCGCCGGGAAGACCAGCATGCCGGCGACGGCGAAGAGGAGGAGCGGGAAGACCTCCGTCGTGGTGAAGCCGGCCTTGACCGCCTTCTGCTCGCTCTCGCTGCCGGGCACCGCAGCCGCCTGCGCGGCGAAGGAGTCGACGCGGTTGCCGTGCTGCTCCGGGTCGAGGCGCCGCTCGGCGAAGGTGAACAGGCCGACCAGGCTGGTCAGCAGGATGGTGCCCTGCAGGAACAGGGCCGGTCCGTCGACGGCGACGGCACCCATCGCCGCGATCCCGGCCTTGGTCGTGCCGTACCCGCCCGCCGCGAGCGCGACGATCGCCGCGAACGCCGCCACCAGGGCGACGGCGGACACGAACATCTGCGCGTAGTAGCGGGACCTGCGCGGCACGAAGGCCTCGACCAGGATTCCGATGATCGCCGCGCCGAGGACGATGAGGACGGGCGACAGCTGCCCGTACTCGATCTTCGGTGCGTCGATCTTGGCGATCGGGTCGGCCGCCGTCGCCGCCGTTGTCCACAGGCTGTGGACGGCTGATGCGCTCACTTGGCCGCCTCCACCTCAGGCTGGGGGTCCGTCTTGTGTACGTCGGACATGGTCTGCTCCACCGCCGGGTTGACGATGTCCGTCACGGGCTTCGGGAAGACGCCCAGGAAGATCAGCAGCGCCACCAGCGGCGCCACCACCACCAGCTCGCGCACCCGCAGGTCGGGCATCCCGTTCACCTCGGCCTTCACCGGGCCCGTCATCGTCCGCTGGTAGAGGACGAGGGTGTAGAGCGCGGCGAGCACGATGCCTAGGGTGGCGATGATGCCGATCACCGGATAGCGCGTGAACGTGCCGACCAGGACCAGGAACTCACTGACGAAGGGCGCGAGGCCCGGCAGGGAGAGGGTCGCGAGGCCGCCGATCAGGAAGGCGCCGGCCAGGATCGGGGCGACCTTCTGCACACCGCCGAAGTCGGCGATGAGCCGCGAGCCGCGCCGCGAGATCAGGAACCCGGCGATCAGCATCAGCACGGCGGTCGAGATGCCGTGGTTGACCATGTACAGCGTGGCGCCGGACTGGCCCTGGCTGGTCATCGCGAAGATGCCCATGATGATGAAGCCGAAGTGCGAGATCGACGCGTAGGCGATCAGCCGCTTGATGTCGCGCTGGCCGACCGCGAGCAGCGCGCCGTAGATGATGCTGATGACCGCCAGGACCAGGATGACCGGCGTCGCCCACTTGCTGGCCTCCGGGAAGAGCTGGAGGCAGAAGCGGAGCATCGCGAAGGTGCCGACCTTGTCGACGACCGCCGTGATGAGCACGGCGACCGGTGCGGTCGACTCCCCCATGGCGTTGGGCAGCCAGGTGTGCAGCGGGAACAGCGGCGCCTTCACCGCGAAGGCGAAGAAGAAGCCGAGGAAGAGCCAGCGCTCGGTGCTGGTCGCCATGTCCAGCGAGCCGTTGGCCCGGGCCTCGGCGATCTCCGTGAGTGAGAAGTTCCCGGCGACCACGTACAGCCCGATCACCGCGGCCAGCATGATCAGACCGCCGGCCAGGTTGTAGAGCAGGAACTTCACCGCGGCGTACGACCGCTGGGTCGCCGCCGTCTTCTCGCCGTGCTCGTGCGCCCGGTCGCCGAAGCCGCCGATCAGGAAGTACAGCGGGATCAGCATGGCTTCGAAGAAGATGTAGAAGAGGAAGACGTCGGTGGCCTCGAAGGAGATGATCACCATCGCCTCGACGGCCAGGATCAGGGCGAAGAAGCCCTGTGTCGGCCGCCACCGGCTGCTGCCGGTCTCCAGCGGGTCGGCGTCGTGCCAGCCCGCGAGGATGATGAACGGGATCAGCAGGGCGGTCAGCGCGATCAGCGCCACCGCGATGCCGTCCACGCCCAGTTCGTACCGGACGCCGAAGTCCGCGATCCAGGAATGGGACTCGGTGAGCTGGTAGCGGTCGCCGTCGGGGTCGAAGCGGACCAGGACCGCGATCGCCAGCCCGAGCGTGGCCAGCGAGACCAGCAGCGCCAGCCACTTGGCCGCGGTGCGTTTCGCGGCCGGCACGGCTGCCGTGGCGATCGCCCCGACGGCCGGGAGGGCCGCCGTGACTGTCAGCAGGGGAAAGGACATCGGTATCAGACCGCCCTCATCAGCAGGGTCGCGGCGACGAGGAGTGCCGCACCGCCGAACATCGAGACCGCGTACGAGCGCGCGAAGCCGTTCTGCAGCTTGCGCATCCGCCCGGACAGGCCGCCGACCGAGGCCGCCGTCCCGTTGACGACTCCGTCGACCATCGTGTGGTCGACGTAGACCAGGGAGCGCGTCAGGTGCTCGCCGCCGCGGACCAGGACGACGTGGTTGAAGTCGTCCTGGAGCAGGTCGCGGCGGGCGGCCCGGGTGAGCAGCGACCCGCGCGGGGCGACGGCGGGGACCGGACGGCGCCCGTACTGCGCCCAGGCGACGGCGACGCCGATGACCATGCAGGCCACCGTCGCCCCGGTGACCGCCCCGGCGCTGATCGGGGAGTCGCCGTGGCTGTGCCCGGTGACGGGCTCCAGCCAGTGCATGAAGCGGTCGCCGATGCTGAAGAAGGCACCGGCCCCGACCGATCCGACGGCCAGCACGATCATCGGGATCGTCATGAGCCCCGGCGACTCGTGCGGGTGCGGGGGCTCGTAGGTGCCGCGTGTCTCGGCGGCGGGCTCCACGTCCGGCTTCGCGGGCGACGGCGTCGGAGCGTTGCGCCAGCGCTCCTCGCCGAAGAACGTCATCAGCATCACGCGTGTCATGTAGTACGCGGTGATGGCCGCGCCCAGCAGGGCGCACGCGCCGAGGATCCAGCCCTCGGTGCCGCCCTTGGCGAACGCCGCCTCGATGATCTTGTCCTTGGAGAAGAAGCCGGACAGGCCCGGGAAGCCGATGATGGCGAGGTAGCCGAGGCCGAAGGTCACGAAGGTGACCGGCATGTACTTGCGCAGCCCGCCGTAGCGGCGCATGTCGACCTCGTCGTTCATGCCGTGCATGACGGAGCCGGCGCCGAGGAACAGCCCGGCCTTGAAGAAGCCGTGCGTCACCAGGTGCATGATCGCGAAGACGTAGCCGATCGGGCCGAGGCCCGCGGCGAGCACCATGTAGCCGATCTGCGACATGGTCGAACCGGCCAGGGCCTTCTTGATGTCGTCCTTGGCACAACCGACGATCGCACCGAAGAGCAGCGTGACCGCGCCCACGATGGTGACCACCAGTTGCGCGTCGGGCGCGCCGTTGAAGATGGCACCGGAACGGACGATCAGGTACACGCCCGCCGTCACCATGGTCGCGGCGTGGATGAGGGCCGAGACCGGGGTCGGGCCCTCCATCGCGTCCCCGAGCCAGGACTGCAGCGGCACCTGGGCGGATTTGCCGCAGGCGGCGAGCAGCAGCATCAGGGCGATCGCGGTGAGCTTGCCCTCGTCCGCCCCGGCCGCCATCCCGGCCTCCCCGTGGCCGCCGAGCACCGGCCCGAAGGCGAAGGTGCCGAACCACAGGAACATCAGCATGATGCCGATGGACAGGCCCATGTCGCCGACGCGGTTGACCAGGAAGGCCTTCTTCGCGGCGGTGGCGGCGCTGGGCTTGTGCTGCCAGAAACCGATCAGCAGGTAGGAGGCGAGACCGACGCCCTCCCAGCCGACGTACAGCAGCAGGTAGTTGTCGGCGAGGACGAGGATCAGCATCGCCGCGAGGAACAGGTTCAGGTAGCCGAAGAAGCGGCGGCGGCGCTCGTCGTGCTCCATGTACGCGACCGAGTACAGGTGGATGAGCGAGCCGACGCCGGTGATCAGCAGGACGAACGTCATCGACAGCTGGTCGAGCCGGAAGGCGACGTCGGCCTGGAATCCCTCCACCGGGATCCAGCTGAACAGGTGCTGCGTCAGGGTGCGGTCCTCGGCGCCGCTGCCGAGCAGGTCGGCGAAGAGGACGACGCCGATCACGAAGGACACGGCGGCCAGCAGCGTGCCGATCCAGTGGCCGACGCGGTCCAGCCGGCGTCCGCCGCACAGCAGGACCGCCGCTCCGAGCAGGGGCGCCGCCACCAGCAGCGCAATCAGGTTCTCCACGTTTCAGCAGCCCCTCACAGCTTCATCAGGCTGGCGTCGTCGACCGAGGCCGAGTGGCGGGAACGGAACAGGGACACGATGATCGCGAGCCCGACCACGACCTCCGCGGCGGCGACGACCATCGTGAAGAAGGCGATGATCTGGCCGTCGAGGTTGCCGTGCATGCGGGAGAAGGCGACGAACGCGAGGTTGCAGGCGTTGAGCATCAGCTCGATGCACATGAAGACCACGATCGCGTTGCGCCGGATCAGCACGCCGGTGGCACCGATCGTGAACAGCAGGGCCGCGAGGTACAGGTAGTTGACGGGGTTCACTTCGACGCCTCCTCGGACTGCTTGGAGTTGTCGGGGCCGACCGCCTTGCGTTCCAGCCGGTCCTCGGCCCGCTGCTCCAGCGCCTTCAGGTCGCCCAGCGCCTCCATCGACACGTCGCGGATCTGGCCCCGCTCGCGCAGCGTCTTGCTGACGGTCAGCTCGGAGGGGGTGCCGTCGGGCAGCAGCCCCGCGATGTCGACCGCGTTGTGCCGGGCGTACACGCCGGGTGCCGGCAGCGGCGGCAGGTGCTTGCCGTCGCGGATGCGCTGCTCGGACAGCTCGCGCTGGGTCCTGGCGCGCTCGGTGCGCTCGCGGTGGGTGAGCACCATGGCACCGACTGCCGCCGTGATGAGCAGGGCACCGGTGATCTCGAAGGCGAAGACGTACTTGGTGAAGATGAGGGACGCGATGCCCTCCACGTTGCCGTTCGCGTTGGCCTGGGCGAGGCCGGTGAACTCCGAGACAGAGGCGTTGCCGATGCCGGCGATCAGCAGGATGCCGAAGCCGAGCCCGGACAGCAGGGCCAGCCAGCGCTGGCCCTTGATGGTCTCCTTCAGGGAGTCCGCCGCGGTGACGCCGACGAGCATCACCACGAACAGGAACAGCATCATGATGGCGCCGGTGTAGACGACGATCTGCACGATGCCGAGGAAGTAGGCGCCGTTGGCGAGGTAGAACACCGCCAGGACGATCATCGTCCCGGCGAGGCACAGCGCGCTGTGCACGGCCTTCTTCATGAAGACGGTGCACAGGGCGCCGATCACCGCGACCGTGCCGAGGATCCAGAACTGGACGGCCTCTCCGGTGGAGGTGCCGGCGGAGAGGGTCGCCGCGGCGGCGAGCTGCGCGCTCATCGGCGGATCACCTCCTCCGACGCCGGTTCGGTCGCGCCGAAGGTGGAGTCGCCCTCCTGGACGACCTCCCCCTTGGAGTGGGCGACCTGCTGGACCGTGCCGGGCGCGGCCTCGGTGACCAGGCCCCGGTAGTAGTCCTGCTCGTCGGTGCCGGGGTGGATGGCGTGCGGCGAGTCGACCATGCCCTCCTCCAGACCGGCGAGCAGCTGGTCCTTGGTGAAGATGAGGTCGGCACGGGTGGAGTCGGCCAGCTCGAACTCGTTGGTCATCGTCAACGCGCGCGTGGGGCACGCCTCGATGCACAGGCCGCACAGGATGCAGCGGGCGTAGTTGATCTGGTAGACGCGGCCGTACCGCTCGCCCGGCGAGTAGCGCTCCTCGTCGGTGTTGTCCGCGCCCTCGACGTAGATGGCGTCGGCGGGACAGGCCCAGGCGCACAGCTCGCAGCCGACGCACTTCTCCAGGCCGTCCGGATGGCGGTTGAGCTGGTGCCGTCCGTGGAAGCGTGGAGCGGTGGTCTTCTGCTGCTCCGGGTACTGCTCGGTCAGCCGCTTCTTGAACATGGCCTTGAAGGTCACGCCGAAGCCGGCCACGGGGTTCATGAAACCGGGCTCGGTCCCCTTGTGATCCACGTGTTCCGTGGTGTCCCTGTGTTCTTCGCGTTCCTCAGCCATCGGACGCCTCCTTTCCATCCGTAGGTCCGCCCGCAGGTCCGTCACTGTGAGTATCGGGCCCACCACTGACAATCAGCTCCCGCTCCCGGCGGGGACGGCGCCTGGGCACCGGCGGCACCTGCTGTCCGGGCATCGGCGGGACGGGGAATCCGCCGGCCATCGGGTCGAAGGCGCCCTCCGCCTCGGCGGCTTGTTCGCCGGGCTGTTCGGTGCCCTTGCCGCCCTTGTCGCGGTACATGTCGACGAGGAAGGACAACAGCAGCAGGACCAGGACGCCGCCGCCGATGTAGAGGGCGATGTCGCTGAAGCCGTAGTTCTCGTTCCTGAGGGCCCGCACGGTCGCGACCAGCATCAGCCAGACCAGGGAGACCGGGATGAGGACCTTCCAGCCGAGCTTCATCAACTGGTCGTAGCGGACCCGGGGAAGGGTGCCGCGCAGCCAGATGAAGAAGAACAGCAGCAGCTGGACCTTGACCACGAACCAGAGCAGCGGCCACCAGCCGTGGTTGGCGCCCTCCCAGAAGGTGCTGATCGGCCAGGGGGCCCGCCAGCCGCCGAGGAACAGCGTGGTGGCGACCGCCGAGACCGTCACCATGTTCACGTACTCGGCGAGCATGAACATCGCGAACTTGATCGACGAGTACTCGGTGTTGAAGCCGCCCACCAGGTCGCCCTCGGACTCGGGCATGTCGAAGGGGGCGCGGTTGGTCTCGCCGACCATGGTGACGATGTAGAGGATGAAGGAGACCGGCAGCAGCACGATGTACCAGCGGTCGTCCTGCTGGGCGACGATCTCCGAGGTGGACATCGAGCCGGAGTAGAGGAAGACCGAGGCGAACGCGGCGCCCATCGCGATCTCGTAGGAGATCATCTGGGCGCAGGAGCGCAGGCCGCCGAGCAGCGGGTACGTCGATCCGGAGCTCCAGCCGGCGAGCACGATGCCGTAGATGCCGACCGAGGCGACCGCCAGGATGAACAGCATGGCGATCGGCAGGTCGGTCAGTTGCATGGCGGTGCGGTGGCCGAAGATCGAGACCTCGTTGCCGGCCGGCCCGAAGGGGATCACCGCGATCGCCATGAAGGCCGGGATGGCCGCCACGATCGGCGCGAGGACGTAGACCGCCTTGTCGGCGCGCTTGACGACGAGGTCTTCCTTGAGCATCAGCTTGATGCCGTCGGCGAGCGACTGGAGCATGCCCCAGGGGCCGTGCCGGTTCGGACCGATGCGCAGCTGCATCCAGGCGACGACCTTGCGCTCCCACACGATGGAGAACAGCACGGTCACCATCAGGAAGGCGAAGCAGAACACCGCCTTGACGACGACCAGCCACCAGGGGTCGGTGCCGAACATCGAGAGGTCTTCAGCGGCGAGGTACGGGCTCATGCCTCCACCTCCTTGGGGGCGGCGCCCGCGGGCGTCGCCGGACCGATGCGGACGAGGGTTCCGGGCAGTACCCCGGCGTCGGAGGCGACGCCGGTGCCTGCCGAGTTCAGCGGAAGCCAGACCACCCGGTCGGGCATCTCGGTGACCTGCAGCGGGAGTTCGACGACTCCGGCGGGACCGGTCACGGCGAGGACGTCGCCGTCCTTGACGCCCGCCTCGGCGGCCGTCGCGGCCGACAGCCGCGCGCGGGCGGCGTGCCGGGTGCCCGCCAGTGCCTCGTCGCCCTGCTGCAACAGTCCCTGGTCGAGCAGGAGCCGGTGCCCGGCCAGTACGGCCTCTCCGGCGGCCGGTCGCGGCAGCGCGCTCGCGGTCTGCAGCGGCTCACCGGCCCGCGGCCCGTCCCAGGCACCGAGCCGGTCGATCTCCGCGCGCGTGGTGCGCAGATCGGGCAGACCGAGGTGTACGTCCATGGCGTCGGCCAGCATCTGCAGGACGCGGGCGTCGGCGGGGGCGAGGCGGCGGGTCATCTGATCGGGCTTGAGCGCGGCCTCGAAGAAGCGCACCCTGCCCTCCCAGTTGAGGAAGGTGCCGGGCTTCTCGGCGACCGCGGCGACGGGCAGGACCACGTCGGCGCGTTCGGTGACCTCGCTGGGCCGCAGCTCCAGCGACACCACGAACCCGGCCTCGTCGAGTGCCGCACGCGCGCGCGTGGGGTCGGGCAGGTCGGCGACCTCCACGCCCGCCACGAGCAGCGCCTGGAGTTCGCCCCGGGCGGCGGCCTCGACGATCTCGCCGGTGTCGCGGCCGTAGCGGTGCGGAAGGTCGGCCAGGCCCCACAGGGCGGCGACCTCCGCGCGTGCGCGCGGGTCGGTCGCCGGGCGCCCGCCGGGCAGCAGCGACGGCAGCGCGCCCGCCTCGATGGCGCCGCGGTCCCCGGCCCGGCGCGGGATCCACACCAGTCGGGCGCCGGTCGCCGCCGAGGTCCGTACGGCGGAGGTGAGCCCCCCGGCCACGGAGGCCAGCCGCTCGCCGACGACGATCACGGCGCCCTCGGCGCGCAGGGCCTCGGCGGCCTGGGTGCCGCCCTCCTCCAGGCCGACGCCGCTGGCGAGGGCGTCCAGCCACTCGGTCTCGGTGCCGGGAGCGGCGGGGAGCAGGGTGCCGCCCGCCTTCTCCAGGCCCCGCGTGGCGTGCGTGGCCAGCGAGAAGACCTTCTGGCCGTGCTGGCGCCAGGCCTTGCGCAGCCGGAGGAAGACGCCGGGCGCCTCCTCCTCGGCCTCGAAGCCGACCAGCAGGACGGCGGGCGCCTTCTCCAGCGACGTGTAGGTGACGCCGGTGCCGTCCAGGTCACGGCCGTGTCCGGCGATCCGGGCGGCCAGGAAGTCGGCCTCCTCGGCGCTGTGCACGCGCGCGCGGAAGTCGATGTCGTTGGTGTCGAGCGCCACGCGCGCGAACTTGCTGTACGCGTAGGCGTCCTCGACGGTGAGCCGCCCGCCGGTCAGGACACCGGTGCGGCCCTTGGAGGCGAGCAGGCCCTGCGCGGCGATCTGCAGTGCCTCCGGCCAGGAGGCCGGCTCCAGCTCGCCCTCGGCGTTGCGTACCAGGGGCGTGGTGAGCCGGTCGCGCTGCTGGGCGTACCGGAAGCCGAAGCGTCCCTTGTCGCAGATCCACTCCTCGTTGACCTCGGGCTCGTTGGCCGCGAGGCGCCGCATGACCTTGCCGCGCCGGTGGTCGGTGCGGGTGGCGCAGCCGCCGGAGCAGTGCTCGCACACCGACGGCGAGGAGATCAGGTCGAAGGGGCGGGAGCGGAACCGGTAGGCCGCCGAGGTGAGCGCGCCGACCGGGCAGATCTGGATGGTGTTGCCGGAGAAGTACGACTCGAAGGGGTCTCCCTCACCGGTGCCGACCTGCTGGAGCGCGCCCCGCTCGATCAGCTCGATCATCGGGTCGCCCGCGACCTGGTTGGAGAACCGGGTGCAGCGGGCGCACAGCACGCAGCGCTCGCGGTCGAGCAGGACCTGCGTGGAGATCGGCACGGGCTTCTCGTAGGTCCGCTTCCTGCCCTCGAAGCGGGAGTCGGACTGGCCGTGCGACATGGCCTGGTTCTGCAGCGGGCACTCGCCGCCCTTGTCGCAGACCGGGCAGTCCAGCGGGTGGTTGATGAGCAGCAGCTCCATCACACCGTGCTGGGCCTTCTCGGCCACCGGTGAGGTGAGCTGCGTCTTCACCACCATGCCGTCGGTGCAGGTGATGGTGCAGGATGCCATGGGCTTGCGCTGGCCCTCGACCTCGACGATGCACTGGCGGCAGGCGCCGGCCGGGTCGAGGAGGGGGTGGTCGCAGAACCGGGGGATCTCGATGCCGAGCTGCTCGGCGGCCCGGATGACCAGGGTGCCCTTGGGCACGCTGATCTCGGCGCCGTCGATCGTCAGCGACACGAGGTCCTCCGGCGGGACCGCCGCCTCTCCCCCTCCCGAGGGAGCATTGGTGGTCACTGTCATGCCTTCACCTCCGTGCGGTCGGCCCAGGCCGTCGACTTGGCCGGGTCGAAGGGGCAGCCGCGGCCCGTGATGTGCTCCTCGTACTCCTCGCGGAAGTACTTGAGCGAGGAGAAGATCGGCGAGGCGGCACCGTCGCCGAGGGCGCAGAAGGACTTGCCGTTGATGTTGTCGGCGATGTCGTTCAGCTTGTCGAGGTCGGACATCTGTCCCTTGCCGGCCTCGATGTCACGCAGCAACTGGACGAGCCAGTACGTGCCTTCGCGGCACGGTGTGCACTTGCCGCAGGACTCGTGCGCGTAGAACTCGGTCCAGCGGGTGACGGCGCGTACGACGCAGGTCGTCTCGTCGAAGCACTGGAGCGCCTTCGTACCCAGCATGGAACCGGCGGCGCCCACTCCTTCGTAGTCGAGGGGGACGTCGAGGTGCTCGTCGGTGAACATCGGCGTCGAGGAGCCACCGGGCGTCCAGAACTTGAGCCGGTGGCCGGGGCGCATGCCGCCGCTCATGTCGAGGAGCTGGCGCAGTGTGATGCCGAGCGGGGCCTCGTACTGGCCGGGGCCCGCGACGTGGCCGCTGAGCGAGTAGAGCGTGAAGCCCGGGGACTTCTCGCTGCCCATCGACCTGAACCAGTCCTTGCCCTTGTTCAGGATCGCGGGAACTGAAGCGATCGATTCGACGTTATTCACCACAGTCGGGCACGCATAGAGGCCCGCGACGGCAGGAAAGGGGGGACGGAGCCGCGGTTGACCCCGGCGGCCTTCGAGCGAGTCGAGCAGTGCGGTCTCCTCACCGCAGATGTACGCGCCCGCGCCCGCGTGCACGGTGAGGGTGAGATCGAGTCCGCTGCCCAGGATGTTCTCGCCGAGGAAGCCGGCCGCGTAGGCCTCGCGCACGGCCTCGTGCAACCGCCGCAGCACTGGGACGACTTCACCACGCAGATAGATGAAGGCATGCGAAGACCTGATGGCGTAACACGCGATGACGATGCCCTCGATGAGGCTGTGCGGGTTCGCGAAGAGGAGCGGGATGTCCTTGCAGGTCCCCGGCTCCGATTCGTCGGCGTTGACAACTAGATAGTGAGGCTTGCCGTCCCCCTGAGGAATGAACTGCCACTTCATCCCCGTCGGGAACCCGGCACCGCCGCGTCCGCGCAGACCGGACTCCTTGACGTACGCGATCAGGTCGTCCGGCGCCATCGCCAGCGCCTTGCGGAGCCCCTCGTACCCCTCGTGCCTCCGGTAGACGTCGAGAGTCCACGACTCGTCCTCGTCCCAGAAGGCCGACAGCACGGGTGCGAGCAGCTTCTCCGGGTTGCTGCCCCTGATCTCGGCTGCCACGGTCATCACTCCCCCTCCTCGGCGGTAGGCCCTGCCGGGTGGGCAGGGTCGGATGCCGATGTGTCCTGCGGCGCGTCGTGCGAGCTGAGGTGTTCCGTCGGGGACGGGTCGTGCACGGCCCGGTCCTGCGGCGCGTCGTGCGGTCCGCCGTCCCGCGGGTGCACCACGCGCGCGGCGGACGCTTCGCCCTTCGCCAGCTTCAGGCCGGCCAGGGAGGCGGGACCCGCGCTGCCGCCGGCCGCGACGGCGCCGTCCCGCTCGTCGGGGAAGCCCGCCAGTATCCGGGCGGTCTCCTTGAAGGTGCACAGCGGAGCACCGCGCGTGGGCGTCACCGGCCGTCCCGCGCGCAGGTCGTCGACGAGGCGACGGGCGCTCGCGGGGGTCTGGTCGTCGAAGAACTCCCAGTTGACCATCACGACCGGCGCGAAGTCGCAGGCCGCGTTGCACTCGATGTGCTCCAGGGTGACCTTGCCGTCCTCGGTGGTCTCGCCGTTGCCGACGCCGAGGTGTTCCTGGAGGGACTCGAAGATCGCGTCGCCGCCCATCACCGCGCACAGCGTGTTGGTGCACACGCCGACCTGGTAGTCGCCGCTCGGCCCGCGCCGGTACATGGTGTAGAAGGTGGCGACCGCGGTGACCTCGGCGGTGGTCAGGTCCAGCATGTCCGCGCAGAACCGCATCCCGGTGCGCGTGACGTGTCCCTCCTGCGACTGCACGAGGTGCAGCAGCGGCAGGAGGGCGGACCGGGAGTCCGGATAGCGGGCGATGACCTCGCGCGCGTCGGTCTCCAGCCGGGCCCGGACGTCGTCCGGGTAGGCGGGCGCGGGCAGTTCCGGCATGCCCAGGCTGACGCCCCGCTCCGAAGAAGAGGTGGTCACCGGTCGACGCCTCCCATCACGGGGTCGATGGAGGCCACCGCGACGATGACGTCGGCGACCTGGCCGCCCTCGCACATCGCCGCCATGGCCTGCAGGTTGGTGAAGGACGGGTCGCGGAAGTGGACCCGGAAGGGGCGGGTGCCGCCGTCGGAGACGACGTGCACCCCCAGCTCGCCCTTGGGGGACTCGACCGCCGTGTACGCCTGTCCCGGCGGTACCCGGAATCCCTCGGTGACCAGCTTGAAGTGGTGGATCAGGGCCTCCATGGAGGTGCCCATGATCTTCTTGATGTGGTCGAGGGAGTTGCCCAGGCCGTCCGGCCCCAGGGCGAGCTGGGCGGGCCAGGCGATCTTCTTGTCGGCGACCATGACCGGGCCGGGCTGGAGCCGGTCCAGGCACTGCTCGACGATCCTGAGCGACTGGCGCATCTCCTCCAGCCGGATCAGGAAGCGGCCGTAGGAGTCGCAGGTGTCGGCGGTCGGGACGTCGAAGTCGTACGTCTCGTAGCCGCAGTACGGCTGGGTCTTGCGCAGGTCGTGCGGGAGACCGGTGGACCTGAGGACGGGGCCGGTGGCGCCGAGCGCCATGCAGCCGGCCAGGTCGAGGTAGCCGACGTCCTGCATGCGGGCCTTGAAGATGGGGTTCCCGGTGGCGAGCTTGTCGTACTCCGGGAGGTTCTTGTTCATCTTCTTCACGAACTCGCGGATCTGGTCCACCGCGCCCGGCGGCAGGTCCTGGGCGAGGCCGCCCGGGCGGATGTACGCGTGGTTCATCCGCAGGCCGGTGATCAGCTCGTAGATGTCGAGAATCAGTTCACGATCACGGAAGCCGTAGATCATGATCGTGGTGGCGCCCAGCTCCATGCCGCCGGTGGCGATGGCCACCAGGTGCGAGGAGAGCCGGTTCAGCTCCATCAGCAGGACCCGGATGATCGTGGCCCGGTCCGGGATCTGGTCCTCGATGCCGAGGAGCTTCTCGACGCCCAGGCAGTACGCCGCCTCGTTGAAGAACGGCGTCAGGTAGTCCATGCGCGTCACGAACGTGGTGCCCTGCGTCCAGGTCCGGTACTCGAGGTTCTTCTCGATGCCGGTGTGCAGGTAGCCGATGCCGCAGCGGGCCTCGGTGACCGTCTCCCCGTCGATCTCCAGGATGAGGCGGAGCACGCCGTGCGTGGACGGGTGCTGGGGGCCCATGTTGACGACGATGCGCTCGTCGTCGGCGCGGGCCGCGGACTGGACGACCTCGTCCCAGTCACCGCCGGTGACCGTGTAGACGGTGCCTTCGGTCGTCTCCCTGGGGGAGGCGTGGGAAGTGCTCACGAGTACGACCTCCGCTGGTCCGGAGCCGGGATCTGGGCGCCCTTGTACTCGACGGGGATGCCGCCGAGGGGGTAGTCCTTGCGCTGCGGAAAGCCCTGCCAGTCGTCCGGCATCATGATCCGCGTCAGGGCCGGGTGATCGTCGAAGACGATGCCGAAGAAGTCGTACGTCTCGCGCTCGTGCCAGTCGTTCGTCGGATAGACGGAGACCAGCGACGGGATGTGCGGGTCGCCGTCGGGGGCGCTGACTTCGAGGCGGATCAGCCGGTTGTGGGTGATCGAGCGCAGGTGGTAGACGGCGTGCAGCTCGCGGCCCTTGTCGTGCGGGTAGTGGACGCCGCTGACGCCGGTGCACAGTTCGAAGCGCAGGGCCGGGTCGTCGCGCAGGGTGCGGGCGACGCGGACCAGATGTTCGCGCTCGATGTGGAAGGTCAGCTCGTCGCGGTCGACGACCGTCTTGTCGATGGCGTTGTCGGGCAGGAGTCCCTGCTCCTCCAGCGCGCCCTCGAGTTCGTCGGCGACCTCGTCGAACCAGCCGCCGTAGGGCCTGCTCGCCGGTCCGGGGAGCCGGATGGAGCGGACCAGGCCGCCGTAGCCGGAGGTGTCGCCGCCGTTGTTGGCGCCGAACATGCCGCGCTGGACGCGGATCTCCTCGCCGCCCTGGCCCCGCTGGCCGGGGAGGTTCTCCGCGGACAGGTCCTTCTCGGGGTTGACCTCGTTCGCGTCACCCGCGGTGTTGTTCGCGTCGCTCACCGCAGCAGCCCCTTCATCTCGATCGTGGGCAGGGCCTTGAGCGCCGCTTCCTCCGCCTCGCGGGCCGCTTCCTCGGCGTTGACCCCGAGCTTGGAGCTCTGGATCTTCTGGTGGAGCTTGAGGATGGCGTCCATGAGCATCTCGGGCCGCGGCGGGCAGCCGGGGAGGTAGATGTCGACGGGGACGACGTGGTCCACGCCCTGGACGATGGCGTAGTTGTTGAACATGCCGCCCGAGGAGGCGCAGACCCCCATGGAGATGACCCACTTCGGGTTCGGCATCTGGTCGTAGACCTGCCGCAGCACCGGCGCCATCTTCTGGCTCACCCGGCCCGCGACGATCATCAGGTCCGCCTGCCGCGGCGAGCCGCGGAAGACCTCCATGCCGAAGCGCGCCAGGTCGTAGCGGCCGGCGCCGGTGGTCATCATCTCGATGGCACAGCAGGCGAGGCCGAACGTGGCCGGGAAGACGGACGACTTGCGCACCCAGCCCGCGGCCTGCTCGACGGTGGTCAGCAGGAAGCCGCTCGGCAGTTTTTCTTCGAGTCCCATGTCAAAGGCCCCTCAGTCCCATTCCAGGCCGCCGCGCCGCCATACGTACGCGTACGCGACGAAGACGGTGAGCACGAAGAGCAGCATCTCCACGAGCCCGAAAATCCCCAGGGCGTCGAAGGTGACGGCCCAGGGGTAGAGGAAGACGATCTCGATATCGAAGATGATGAAGAGCATCGCCGTCAGGTAGTACTTGATGGGGAAGCGCCCGCCGCCGGCCGGCGTGGGGGTCGGCTCGATGCCGCACTCGTAGGCCTCGAGCTTCGCCCGGTTGTACCGCTTCGGACCGATCAGCGTGGCCATCACCACGGAGAAGATCGCAAAGCCTGCCCCGAGGGCTCCCAGTACGAGGATGGGCGCATACGCGTTCACCGCTCCTCGCTCCTCTCAGTCGGCACTGACTGCTGGCGGTTGCACTGGACTCACAGCCGCCCCAACAGCCCCACGAGCCCCGCCCGTCCCGACGAAGATCGCGAACATGTGAAGCAGGTCACAAGCCCAACTGCCTCGCATCCTATGCCCGACGCTCTGTGATCTGCGACACGGGGTATTGCACAAGCTTTGTGATCTCCACCACCTGACGAACGATCATGAAGTCGGATGAGCGGTGATCTTCACACAAGAAGCGTTCACCTGATCACCAGAGGTGACATTTTCGCTCGTCGTCGCTGGCCAGAGAGCCCGAGCGGAGTGCGTCTCAATATCAAGATGGTTCCCTTGCATGCAAATTGGCGCTGGACGGGAGCCCTTGATAGAGGAGGCGTTCACACGTCAGGGGGAGCGCCGGGGGCGATGTGGACACGTGCACGCGTTCACGAGCGCGTGCGGGCGACGCGGCCGGCGCCTCGCACGCGACGGACGCGTGCGCCGGGGTAACCGTTCCGTGACCTGCGCCACATTCATGAGAGGCGTCTGAGAACCGGGCTTGGCCAAGTGTCCCAACAAGTGGTAAGCGCGGGGCAATTCGGGCGTAACGATCAAAGACCGTGATCACAGGCCGGTTACAGCCCGTCCGCAATGTCCGTTACGGCGTCAATAAAGAGCGACACGCCCGGGATTCGGTGGCCCGATTGAACAACTGTGGCGCAGCACACGTTTCTTGAAGGTATGGAGGAGCTACTGATACCGGTTGTCCCTATGTCCCACACCGCTCACATACGCAGCCACCGGAAGCCCCGCCGCAGCGCGTCGACGATCGCGATGCGGACCGGAGTTGCCGGTGGCGTCCTCAGCACCCTGGCAGTGGCCGGTGCGTCGGGGGCGGCCCACGCGGCCGAACCCGTGACACAGACCCTCGAACTGCCCACCCTGACGGCCGACCTGGCCGCTCAGGTCGCCCAGTCCGCGGACGTCACGCAGCAGGCGGCCGCGAGCTACCAGCTGCAGGCCGAGCGTGACGCGGCGGCCGCCAAGGCCGCCAAGCAGGCCAAGACGGACCTCGCCGAGGCCAAGAAGAAGGCCGAGGAGGCCAAGAAGAAGGCCGAGGAGGCCGCGCGCAAGGAGGCCGCCGAGCGCGCCTCGCGCGCCGCCGAGCGCACCACCCTGAGCGCTTCCTCGGACACCGGTTCCTCGACCGGCACCGACACCGGCAGCAGCACCGGCTCGTCCACGGCGACCGGTTCGGCCGCCGCCGTCGTCTCCTTCGTGCAGGCCCAGGTCGGCAAGGCGTACGTCTCCGGCGCCACCGGCCCGTCCGCCTACGACTGCTCCGGTCTCGTGCAGGCCGCCTTCAAGCAGGTCGGCATCAGCCTGCCCCGCGTCTCCCAGGCGCAGTCGACGGCCGGCACCCAGGTCGGGCTGGACAACCTCCAGCCGGGCGACATCCTCTACTGGGGCGGCGCGGGCAGCGCGTACCACGTGGGCGTCTACGTCGGCGGCGGCATGTTCGTCGGCGCGCAGAACTCCTCCACGGGCGTCGTGGAGAAGCCGCTCTCCTACGACCCGCCGAGCGGCGCGGTGCGCGTGCTGTAAGCCGCGCACCCACCCGTACACGCGCGACAGGGCCGCAGCCGCTCGGGGGCTGCGGCCCTGCGTCCTCTCCTGGCATGCTCGGCGCGCGGGCCGGTTCCCACCGGCCCGTCCACGAGCCGAAGGAGAGAACGTCATGCCGAGTGTCTTCGTCCAGGGGCGGCCCACCGCCTCCTACCCCCCGTTCGCGCCCGAGGCACGGCGCGGAGCGGTGCGGCGCGTCACCGAGGTCGGCGAGGAGGTGCTGCACCGGCCGTGCCGGGACGTCACCGAGTTCGGGCCCGACCTCGCCGCGCTGATCGACGACATGTTCCGCACGATGTACGTCGCGGAGGGGGCCGGACTGGCGGCCAATCAGGTCGGGGCCGACCTGCGCCTGTTCGTCTACGACTGCCCGGACGACGACGGTGTCCGACATGTCGGGCACATCGTCAATCCGGTGCTGGAAGCCCTCGACCCGGCCGCGCGCCGGCTGCTCGACGAGGGCGAGGGGTGCCTGTCCGTGCCGGGCGCCGTCATGGCCGTACCGCGGCCCGACCGGGCCGTCGTGCGCGGCCTGGACAAGGACGGCGCGCCGCTCCTCGTCGAGGGCACCGGCTACTTCGCGCGCTGCCTCGCCCACGAGACCGACCACGTGAACGGGCACGTCTACCTGGACCGGCTCTCCGGCCGGGAGCGGAAGGCGGCGCTGCGGCAGTCGGCGGACCGGCGCGAGGAGGTCTTCGCGCGCCGGGCCGCCAACGCCGCGGCCTTCACCGCCTGACCGGCCTCACGCCTTCGGCGCGACCTTGCTCAGTCCGTTGATGATGCGGTCCATCGCGTCGCCGCCCGTCGGGTCCGTCAGGTTGGCGAGCATCTTCAGGGTGAACTTCATCAGGATCGGGTGGGTGAGGCCGCGCTGGGTCGCGATCTGCATGACCTTCGGGTTGCCGATGAGCTTCACGAAGGCGCGGCCCAGGTTGTAGTAGCCGCCGTAGGTGTCCTTCAGGACGCGCGGGTAGCGCTGCAGGGCGATCTCGCGCTGGGCCGGCGTCGCCCGCGCGTGGGCCTGGACGACGACGTCGGCGGCGATCTGGCCGGACTCCATGGCGTAGGCGATGCCTTCGCCGTTGAAGGGGTTCACCAGGCCGCCGGCGTCGCCGACGAGGAGCAGGCCCTTGGTGTAGTGGGGCTGGCGGTTGAAGGCCATGGGCAGCGCGGCGCCGCGGATCGGGCCGGTCATGTTGTCCGGGGTGTAGCCCCAGTCCTCGGGCATGGACGCGCACCAGGCCTTGAGGATCTCGCGCCAGTCGAGTTCCTTGAAGGCGGCGGAGGTGTTCAGGACGCCCAGGCCGACGTTGGAGGTGCCGTCGCCCATGCCGAAGACCCAGCCGTAGCCGGGCAGCAGGCGGTCCTGCGGGCCGCGCCGGTCCCAGAGTTCCAGCCAGGACTCCAGGTAGTCGTCGTCGTGGCGGGGCGAGGTGAAGTAGGTGCGGACGGCGACGCCCATGGGGCGGTCCTCGCGGCGGTGCAGGCCCATCGCCAGGGACAGCCGGGTGGAGTTGCCGTCGGCGGCCACGACCAGCGGCGCGTGGAAGGTGACCTCGCGCTTGTCCTCGCCCAGCTTGGCGTGCACGCCGGTGATGCGGCCGGTGCGGTCGTCCACGATCGGCGCGCCCACGTTGCAGCGCTCGTACAGCCGGGCGCCTGCCTTCTGGGCCTGCCGGGCGAGCTGCTCGTCGAAGTCGTCGCGCTTGCGGACGAGTCCGTAGTCGGGGAAGGAGGCGAGATCCGGCCAGTCCAGCTGGAGGCGCGAGCCGCCGCCGATGATGCGCAGGCCCTTGTTGCGCAGCCAGCCGGCCTCCTCGGAGATGTCGATGCCCATGGCGACGAGTTGCTTGACCGCGCGCGGGGTGAGGCCGTCGCCGCAGACCTTCTCCCTGGGAAAGGCGGTCTTCTCGAGGAGCAGGACGTCCAGTCCCGACCTGGCCAGGTGGTACGCGGTCGTGGAGCCGGCCGGCCCCGCGCCCACGACGATGACGTCGGCGGTGTTCTCGGAGAGCGGCTCGGTCTCGACGGTCACGGCGGGATCTCCCCAAGTTCGGAATCTGCGTGCCGACCGGCACTGGTCATGGGCAGTCTATTCAGCGTCACCGACCACCCGGCTGAAGGGCTGCCCAGTGAAGCGACCTCTCCCCGTTGTACGGTTGCGCGTCCCCACCGACGAGGACGCCGTCGCCTGGCACCGGATCTTCGACGATCCGGACGTCATGGAGTTCCACGGCGGGAGGGCGGCGGAGCTGTCCGTCTACGAGGAGCTGACCGCCCGCCAGCGCCGGCACGACGCCGAGCACGGCTTCTGCCTGTGGACCGTGGTGGACGAGTCCGGGCGGGTCATGGGGTTCACCGGCGCCCAGCCGTGGCCGGGGGACTGGGGCCCCAAGGGCGAGATCGAGATCGGCTGGCGGCTCGGCCGGGCGCACTGGGGCAGGGGGTACGTCACGGCGGCCGCGCGGCAGACGCTGGAGCGGGTCCGCGGTGCCGGTGTGGCGGAAGTGGTCGCGATGGTCAACGCGCGCAACGCCCGGTCCATCGCGGTCACGGAGCGGCTGGGCATGCGGCTCGCCGAGGTCTTCACGATCCCGTCCTCCGAGCAGCGGGGGCACTGCTACCGCCTCGACCTGCACCAGCAGCGGAACCCCGACATGACTCAGGGTAACCGGGTGTCACAGTCAGCCACTTGACGCTTCCGGGCGGTGCGCGGCGGCGCTACCCTGCCGGGTACCGCTGGGGGTGACGTCCGTGCGACCGGTATCCGAGAAGCCCGATGTCCGCGTACCGCGCCTGGTCGGCCTCATGGCCGTGGACGCGTACGAGACCGCCCACGTCCAGGGCCTGTCCCTGTACGCGCCGGACCGGCCCGATCTCCGGACCGCCGTCGTCGACCACGTCGTACGCCAGTACCCGCGGCCCGGCGCTCAGGTGCCGCGCGAGTCCGTGGTGTACGTGTGGTTCGACTTCGGCGAGGGTGAGGGCGGCGGGGGCATCCGCGAGCCGCGCGTGCCGCGTCCTCCGCCGGGCGGGCCCCGCCGGGAGCTGGCGGAGCCGGGGGCACCGCCGCCGGGGCCGGGAGGACCACCGTCGGAGCCGGGGGGAACCGCCGTCCTGCTGCGCCGCGCTCAGCTCGTCTTGAAGCCGCGGTGCAGCGTCACCACGCCGCCCGTCAGGTTGCGCCACGCCACCCTGGACCAGCCGGCCTCGCCCAGCCGCGCGGCGAGCGCCGGCTGGTCGGGCCAGGCCCGGATGGACTCGGCGAGGTAGACGTACGCGTCGGGGTTGGACGACACCGCGCGGGCCACCGGCGGCAGGGCGCGCATCAGGTACTCGGTGTAGACGGTGCGGAACGGCGCCCAGGTCGGGTGCGAGAACTCGCAGATGACGACCCGGCCGCCGGGCCGCGTCACCCGGTACATCTCGCGCAGCGCGGCGTCCGTGTCCTGGACGTTGCGCAGCCCGAAGGAGATGGTGACGGCGTCGAAGACGTCGTCCTTGAACGGCAGCCGCGTCGCGTCGCCCGCGGTGAACGGCAGCCAGGAGTGCCGTTCCTTGCCGACCTGGAGCATGCCCTGGGAGAAGTCGCAGGGGACGACGTAGGCGCCGGTGCGGGCGAAGGGGAGGGACGAGGTCGCCGTACCGGCCGCCAGGTCCAGGACCTTCTGCGCCGGGCGGGCGTCGACGGCTTGGGCGACCGCCTTGCGCCACGCCCGGTCCTGGCCGAGCGAGAGCACGGCGTTCGTCAGGTCGTACCGTTCCGCGACGTGGTCGAACATCGAGGCGACTTCGTGCGGCTGCTTGTTCAGGGAAGCGCGGGTCACGGGCCCATTGTTGCAGCACCGGCCCCCGCCGCCGCCGACGGGCTCACGGCAGCAGACGCGGCCGCTTCCGCGCGGCGACGTCCTCCACCCACCCGAACAGCAGCACGAACACCGCGATCAGGACCCAGCCCACCCCGAGCAGGAACCACTGGCTCTCCAGCGGCAGGTACGCCTCGAAGGCGGGCACGTCCCAGCACCGGTCGATCAGCGGCACGGCCAGGACGAGGGCCAGCTCGTGCCAGAGGTAGACGGTCACCGCGCGGGCGTTGAACACCGTGACCAGCCGGTCCAGCCGCCGCAGCCGGACCAGCCCCGAGAAGTCGACCCCGAGCCGCGCCTTGGAGTACATCAGCAGCGTCACGAACCCGGCCGACCAGAAGGCCTGCGCGAGCGGGACGTCGTCGAGGTCGTAGGTGCCGTACTCGGCCCGGTGCGCGAAGGCGTACCAGGCGCCGCAGGCGAGGGCCGCGAGCGACAGGACGACGACCGCGGCCGGCTTCACCCGTCCCAGCACGCCGTCGCGGTGCGCGAAGCCGAGGATCCAGCAGAAGAGGTACGTGGCGAGGTCGAGCAGCCCGGTACCGAAGCGGTTCTCGGGCGGCTGCCAGAGGAACTGGAACGCCACGATCGGGGCGAGGGACAGCAGCAGCACCGGCACGGGCGCGAGCCGGAAGACCCGCAGCAGCAGCGGGGAGAGCAGGACGAACCACAGGTACGTCCTGAGGTACCAGAGGATCTCCCAGGCCTGCTCGCCCCACGCGCTGCCCGGCGGGTCGCCGAGCGGCACGACCCAGTAGACGATCTGCCACCCCGGCATCCAGCCGCGCGCCAGCATCGCGCCCACCACGAACAGGCCCCAGCACCAGAACGGCGGCAGCAGACGGCGCAGCCGGTTCCTGAGCACCGTGGCGGCGGGACGCCGCAGCGAGCGGGCCATCAGGGTGCCGCCCAGGCCGAACATGATCCCCATGGACGGGAAGACCAGCCCGGCCCAGGGCCAGCCGAAGGCGTGGTACGCGACGACCCGGACGAGGGCGAGGGCACGCAGGGTGTCGAAGTAGCGGTCCCGCGCCGCCGGGGCGGCACCCTCCTCACCCCGCACGGCGCGTACGGGGCCCGGCAGGGCGGCGCCCCTGCTGTGCGCCCCCATCAGCCGGTCCCCGCCGGCGTCCCCACCTCGCCGGTCCGTTTCAGCTTCTGCCAGCGCAGCCGCCCGCCGGTCAGGGCGGTGACACAGGAGTGGATGAGGACGAGGTACATCATCTGCCGGTACGCCAGCTGCTGGAGCGGCATCATCAGCAGGTACCGGTACTTCTCCCCATCGAGCCGGAAGGCGTACGCCGCGCACACCAGCTGCACGCCCAGCACCGCGAGCCACGCGAGGAGCGCCGCGCGGAAGTCGACGAACAGCATCGAGTACACCGTGAACACGTCGATGAGCGGGGCGAAGACCGGCGTGACCACCTGGAAGAGCACCACCAGCGGCATCCCGACCCGCCCGAATCGGCCCGAGGGACCCTTGTCCGTCAGGGACCGGCGGTGCTTCCACAGCGCCTGCATCGTGCCGTACGACCAGCGGTAGCGCTGCAACCAGAGCTGGCCGAGCGACCCCGGCGCCTCCGTCCAGGCGCGGGCGTGCTCCTCGTAGACCACCCGCCGGCCCGCGCGGTGCAGGGCGATGGTGATGTCGGTGTCCTCGGCGAGGGTGTCGTCGCTCATGCCGCCCACCTGGAGGACCGCCTCGCGCCGGAACGCGCCGATCGCGCCGGGGATGGTCGGCATGCAGCGCAGCAGGTCGTACATGCGCCGGTCGAGGTTGAAGCCCATCACGTACTCGATGTGCTGCCAGGCGCCGATGAGGGTGCGCCGGTTGCCGACCTTGGCGTTGCCCGCGACCGCGCCGACGGAGGGGGCGGCGAAGGGCTGCACCAGGTGCCGTACGGTGTCGGGCTCGAAGACGGTGTCGCCGTCCATCATCACGACGATGTCGTACCGGGCGTGCCGGACGCCGTTGTTGAGGGCGGCGGGCTTGCCCGCGTTGGCCTGCCGCACGACCCGGACGCCCGGCAGCCCCAGGGACTCGGCGATCTCGGCCGTGCCGTCCGTCGAGCCGTCGTCCACGACGATGATCTCGATCGGGTGCGTACTGCGCGCCAGCGATCTCAGGGTCGCCTCGATGCACTCCTTCTCGTTGTACGCCGGGACGATCACGCTCACCGGGCCGGTGACCGGCGGGCCCCAGCTGAAGCGGCGTCTGTTGCGCTGCCGGTGATGGCGGCGGGCCAGGACGAGCATCATCGCGAACCGGCCCATCACGGCCACGCCCACGATCACGAGCCCGACCGACAGCGCCGGGACCGTCCACTCGGCGACGGCGACGGCGGCGACGAGCGCCTTGCCCTCGTAGAGGGTCGCGCCGGTGGCCTCGTGGTGGGCGGCCTGGAGGCCCTGCTCGCCGGCGGGACCGGCGCCGGTGGGCTGCTGATCGGCCATGACACCGCTGACCGTGGTGAAGGTGTAGCCCTTCGCCCGCATCTTCTCGATGTACTTCGGCAGCGCCTCGATCGTCTGCGACCGCTCGCCACCGGCGTCGTGGAAGAGGACGGAGGCCCCCTCGTCGTCCTCGGGCGTGGCCCACTCGACGATCTTCGAGACGCCGGGCCGTTTCCAGTCGTCGCTGTCGGTGTCGACGAAGACGCTGGTGTAGCCGTCCGCGCCGAGGCTCTCGTAGACGGGCCAGCTGTAGTTGTCGATGGCGTCCGTCTGGGAGGAGTACGGCGCCCGGAACAGCGTGGTGGTGATGCCGGCCGCGCCCGCCAGGGCGAGCTGGGTCTGCTCGATCTCGCGGCTGACGCGGGCCTGGCTCTGGTAGGAGAGGTCGACGTGGGTGAAGGTGTGGACGCCCACCTCGTTGCCCTGCTCGACCAGGTCCCGCACGATCCCCGGGTGGCGCGAGACCATCGAGCCGACCAGGAAGAACGTGCCGGGCACGTCGTACTTCTCCAGGATGTCCAGCACCTGGGGCGTCCAGGTGGGGTCGGGGCCGTCGTCGAAGGTCAGCACGATCGTCTTGTCCGGGACGGAGACGGTGGTGGCCTGTCCGCCGGGGAAGGACAGGATCGGCCCGCCGTCGAGCACGTCGTCGGGGACGTCACTCGCCGAGGCCCCGGTGCGTACGCGCTGGTCGCCGCCGACCTCCGCGCGCAGATAGCCGTCGAGGAGCATCACGCAGGTCAGCGCGAGCAGGAGGAGCAGGGCGAGGAGGACGCGCGGGCGTTGCAGTGCGGCGGCCCGGCCGGCGGCCCGTTCCATCCGGGAGGGGGCGCGGCGGCGGCCCCGCGCGGGCGGGGTGGGGGGTGTGGTGGGCGTGGTGGGTGTGGTCATGAGGGTGAGGGCGTCCGGTCAGTTGGTGGTGGCGGCGGTGCTGGGGACCGTGCTGGGCGAGACGGAGGGCGCGGGGCTCGGCGGAACGCCCGTGGGCGCGACGCCGCCGCCCTGCGGACGCGTACCGCCGCCGGGACCCGGGCCGCCCTCCGGGCCCCCTTCCGGGCCGCCACCACCGCCGACGCCGAAGGGCAGCAGCGAGGACGGGTTGACCGAGATGCCGACGCCCATGAAGGCCAGGCCCAGGACGGCCGTGTAGCCGACGCACACGGCTCCCACCAGCAGACCCAGCCGGCGCAGCAGCCGGGCCCGGCGTCCGGTGCTGTCGACGAACACGGGCCCGTCGGCGGGCGCGGTGCCGCGTTTGCGACGACGACCGCGCGTGGCGGCTCGGGAGGCGGTGACAGGCTCGGATCGCATGCCCCGGACGTTAGGGAGCCTTGTCTGTCGCGAACTGGCAGTTCCTTGAGAGGTCCCGGTGAAAAGCGGCCGTTCCTGTCCGTTTCCTGGCAGACGGCACCGAACGGCGCTCTTTCCTCAGCGAAGACCCAGGAACGCGTGCCACCTTCACTGGTCCGACGACGACATTGGACGAGAACGGGAGAGTGCGCCCATGAGGGTTCACCGGACCGCGGCAGCCGGGTGCGCCCTGTTGTTCGCCCTGGCCACCGCGGGCTGCGCCGGACAGGACGACGGCACCACCGACGCGGCCCCCGCATCGCCGTCGGCATCGCCGTCGGCATCGCCGTCGGCATCGTCCGGGCCGACCACCGCATACGCCCCCTACGTCAGTGCCACCACCGCGGCCGCCACCGACACGGCGGGCTCCCCCACGACGTACAACCTGGCGTTCGTCATCTCGTCCGGCGTCTCGTCCGGCGACGGCTGCGTCCCCCGCTGGAACGGCGTCCAGGACATCGACGACGCCTCCGTCGCCTCCCGTGTCGAGAAGCTGAGGGAGTCCGGCGCCGCCGTCCGCGTCTCCTTCGGCGGCGCCTCCGGCACGGAGCTGGCGGCGGCCTGCGACAGCGCCTCCGCACTGGCGGCGGCGTACGGCACCGCCCTGGACGCCGCCGGTTCGACGCGGGCGGACTTCGACATCGAGGGCGACGCGCTGACCGACGCCGGCTCCGTCGCCCTGCGCTCGGAGGCGATCGCGCTGCTCCAGGAGCAACGGGACGGCCTGGAGGTCTCCTTCACCCTCCCGGTGATGCCCACGGGCCTGGACACCGACGGCCTGGCGCTGCTGGCGTCGGCCAACGACCACGGCGTACAGGTCTCCGCGGTCAACCTCATGACCATGAACTACGGCGAGTCGTACACCGCCGACATGGGCGACTACGCGCTCGCCTCGGCGAAGGCCGCGCACACCCAGCTGAGGAAGGTCTTCGGCACGTCCGACGCGGACGCCTGGCGGGGCATGGCGCTCACCTCGATGCTCGGCGTCAACGACGTCGCCGGTGAGACGTTCACCCTCGCGGACGCCGCCGAGGTCCGCGCCTTCGCCGAGGAGAAGGGCATCGCCTGGGTGTCGATGTGGGCGGCGTTCCGGGACGTGCAATGCGCCGAGGGCGCGTCGGCCACCGACGCGCTCACCACGTGCAGCGGCGTGGAGCAGAAGGACGGGGCGTTCGGGACGGCGTTCGGCGCGTAGGCCGGGCACGTCGCGGACGAGCCCCGCCGGACCGCGCGGTCAGCGCGCCCGGTACACCAGACGGCCGCCCACGACGGTGGCCACGCACGTGGACGCGCCCTCCCGCACGAGCGCGGCCCGGTCGGGTACGTCGAACACCGCGAACCGGGCGGGCTTCCCGGCAGCGAGCCCGGGCAGCAGCACCAGCGGCACCGGCGAGAGGGACGCGGGCCCGGGCAGGGTGGCCGGTCGCCCCGCCAGGGCGAGCCCCGCCCCGCGCACCGCGTCCAGGGCCGCACGGCCTCGCAGCTCTCCGGCGACGGCGACCGTGCCGTGCGCCAGCATGCGTTGTACCCCTCGGCGCGCGCTGGCGCCGCGCGCGGACGCGTCCGCACCGAGGAGGGCGAGCGCGCGCTGCCCGAAGACCGGCTCGGTGCCCAGCCGGTCCGCTTCGCGCGGGTCGGGGTGGTACGCCTGCTCCAGCAGTTCCGGGCCGTACGGGTTGAGCAGTCCGGGCGTCAGGATGCCGGGCCACCGGCGCACCCGTGCCCGCGGGTGGCCGGCGGCCAGCGCCTCGTACGGGCCGACGGCGGCGAGCTGCGCACCGTCGACCACCACGGCCGTCTCGGGCGAGGCTTCGGCGACGTGAATCGTCAGCACGGCGGCCTCAGTTGGAGGCGAGCAGCTTCAGCTCGGGGTGCGCCGTGCCGCCCTCGATCGCCGTGGAGGAGATGTGCGAGACGACGCGCTCGTCGACGGGGTCGTTCGCCGGGTCGTCGTGCACGACGAGGTGCTCGTACGTGGTGGCCCGCTGCGCCGGGACCCGCCCCGCCTTGCGGATCAGGTCGATGATCTCCAGCCGGTTGGACCGGTGCTTGGCCCCGGCGGAGGAGACGACGTTCTCCTCCAGCATGATCGAGCCGAGGTCGTCCGCGCCGTAGTGCAGGGAGAGCTGGCCGACCTCCTTGCCGGTGGTCAGCCAGGAGCCCTGGATGTGGGCGACGTTGTCCATGAACAGCCGGGCGATGGCGATCATCCGCAGGTACTCGAAGAGCGTGGCCTGCGTGCGGCCCTTCAGGTGGTTGTTCTCGGGCTGGTAGGTGTACGGGATGAAGGCGCGGAAGCCGCCGGTGCGGTCCTGCACGTCCCGGATCATCCGCAGGTGCTCGATGCGCTCGGCGTTGGTCTCGCCGGTGCCCATCAGCATCGTGGACGTCGACTCGACGCCCAGCCCGTGCGCGATCTCCATGATCTCCAGCCAGCGCTCGCCGGACTCCTTCAGCGGCGCGATGGCCTTGCGCGGCCGCTCGGGCAGCAGCTCCGCACCGGCACCGGCGAAGGAGTCGAGTCCGGCGGCGTGGATACGGGTGACGGCCTCCTCGACCGACACCTTCGAGATCCGCGCCATGTGCTCGACCTCGCTCGCCCCCAGGCTGTGGATGACGAGCTGCGGGAACTCCTTCTTGATGGCGGCGAAGTGCTCCTCGTAGTACTCGACGCCGTAGTCCGGGTGGTGGCCGCCCTGGAACATGATCTGCGTGCCGCCCAGCTCGACCGTCTCCGCGCAGCGGCGCAGGATGTCGTCGAGGTCGCGGCTCCAGCCCTTCTTGGTGTCCTTGGGGGCCGCGTAGAAGGCGCAGAACTTGCACGCCGTGACGCACACGTTCGTGTAGTTGATGTTGCGCTCGATGATGTACGTCGCGATGTGCTCCGTACCCGCGTACCGGCGCCTGCGTACGGCGTCGGCGGCGGCGCCCAGCGCGTGCAGCGGGGCGTCGCGGTAGAGGACGAGCGCCTCTTCGGGGGTGATCCGCCCACCGGCGGCGGCGCGGTCGAGGATGGGCTGAAGGTCGGCCTTCTCGGTCACCGGCGTCCCTTTCGCAAGGTTCGTAAGGGTTGTGGACGGACGCGACCAGCGTACGCCAGCCCTTCGGCGCACTCGTGCTCAGGCCGCGTAGGCCCCGGCCAGGACGCCGAGGAAGGCGCCCGCGATGAGGAAGGGCCCGAAGGGGATGGCCGTCTTGCGGTGCGCACGCCGGGCGACTAGGAGGGCGCCGCCGTACAGCGCCCCGAGCAGGAACCCGGCGAAGGTGCCCAGCATCAGGGTGGGCCAGCCGTACCAGCCGAGGACGGCACCGGCCGTGAGGGCGAGCTTGACGTCGCCGAAGCCCATGCCGGACGGGTTGATGAGGAACAGCACGAGGTAACCGGCGCCGAGGGCGAGGGCGCCCAGCAGGGCGGTCGTCCACTCCCCCGCGTGCTCGGGCACGAGCGCGGTGAGGCCCAGCAGCACCAGCGCGGCCCCGGCCAGCGGCAGGGTGAGCGGGTCGGGCAGCCGCCGTACCCTCAGGTCGACGACGGCCAGCAGCACGCCGACCGGGGCGAGCAGCAGCCAGACGGCGACCTCGGGCCGGGTCCCGGTGGCGGCGGCGAGCGCGGCGCAGACGAGGGCGGTGGCGACGGCGAGGGACGCGGTGCGCGGGCCGTAGGACGCCTGGTCGGCCGGGCACTGCCCGCACCGGGCCCGGCCGAGCCAGCCGGGTACGGGGTGCCCGTCCGGGCACCGCTCGCGCCAGGCCTCCCCGGACGGGGCGGAGAACCGGTAGGCCGCGCGGGGCAGCAACGCGCCCGTCGCCGCGCCCCACAGCGCGGCGACGAGGACGACCACGAGATCGATGTCGACGGCGCTGTCCAGCGCGGTATCGACGGCGGTGTTGATGCTCATCCGGCGGCGGCGACGCCCTCGCGCCAGGTCGGCAGCAGCTCGTCGAGCAGCGCCTCGGTGCGCGGCGGCACTCCGCGGGCCCCGCTGCGGGCGACGAGGTCGGCGGCGAGGGCGCGCAGCCGGCCGGGGTCCCCGGTGGTGTGCGTGGCGCGCAGCAGCTCGTGCCACAGGCGTTCGTCGGCGGGGGCGGTGCGCAGCGCCGCGGTCAGCGCCTCGATGGCCTTCTCCGCGCGGTTCTTCTCCAGGTGGAACTCGGAGAGCGCCAGCCCGGTGTCGGCGACGAGCAGCGGGAGCTGGGCGTCGACGATCTCGTGGGTGAGCCAGCGGTAGCGGCCCTCGGGCCGGTCGGCGAGCAGCGGCCCGCGCACCAGCACCAGCGCGTCGGTGAGCAGCCGCCCGCGCACCTGGCGGCTGCCGACGCCCCGGCCCTGCGTGGCCTCGTAGTAGAGGGAGCGCAGGACGTCGAGGTCGGAGACGACGGACTTGGCGAGGGTGAGCCGGCCGGTGGCGTCGGTGCCGAGCCGAGGGGTGCCGTCCGGGTCGGAGCCGAGCCAGGCCCGCAGCCGCTCCAGCAGCGCGTCGCGCACGTCCGCCGTCACGCCGCGCGGCCACAGCGCGGAGGACAGCACCCGCGGGTGGACGCCCTCGCGGTGCAGCAGGAGCAGCGCCAGCGCCTCGTGCAGCAGGGCGCTGCGCTCACCGTCGGGCGTGTCCAGGCCGATGATCTCGTACGACCCGACGAGGCGGGCGTACACCGCGGGCCGCCCCTGCTCGCTGATGTCGACGAGGAACGGCGGGGCGTTGGGCGGCCGGCCGGGCCCGCCCTCGGGATCGGAGCCGGGGCCGGGGCCGGAGCCGGAGCCGGGATCGGCGTCGGTGAACAGCTCGACGACGGCACGCCGCTGGGCGGCCGGCAGCATCTGGGCGTCCAGTTCGAGCCCGAGCAGCGGCGCGAGCAGGCGGCCCTCGCCGGTGATCTCCATCTCCCAGGCGGCACCGGGCAGGTCGGTGCCCTCGGTGCCGACGAGGTAGCCGATGCCGAGCCGACCGGCGTCGGCGGCGAGTTCGGCGAGCCTGAGCGCGTCGTCGTCGGAGGGCTGGGCGGCCAGCAGGACGAGGTGCGGGGCCCAGCGCGTGTGCTGCGCGGGCCCGGTGCGGCCGGTGAGCACGGAGTCGTGCCCGGCGGCACCGAGCGCGCCGCGCCGCTGACGGGTCTCGGCGGACATGGTCTCGAAGAGGTCCTCGAACCCGTCGAGATGGCGGATCCGGTTGGGCGCGAGGGGCGTGAGATCGTCCCCGAACCCGACCAGGGTGATGGTCATACGGTCCGACCAGCCGTTGGTGGCCAGTTCGGCGGCGACCGACGCGAACACGGCGGCCCGGTCGGCCTCGGTGCCGCCGAGCGAGACGATGCCGGGCACGGCCTCCAGGTTGAGCAGCAGCCGGGAGTCGTCCATGGTGCCGAGACTGACGAGCCCGGGATACGGCGCGGCCGTCTCGGCCTCCTCGTACCCCTCGGCGCCGGCGCGGGCCAGCATCCAGAAGGTCTGGTCCTGCCCCTGCTGCCACGGGGCGGGCGGCTTCCCGGCCGGCTGGGCGAGCTGGAGGTGCAGATCGCCGTTGCCGCTCATCCAGGCGGCGTAGACGACGGGCAGCGGGCGGGACTCGGCGGTGAGGGAGGCGGCCAGCCCGCGCAGCGACCGGTCGAGCAGGCGTACGCCCTCGGGGTCGGCGCCGACGAGCAGCGCGTCCTGCACGTCCTGGGCGTCGCCGGTCGGCGTGGGCGGCTCCATGCCGCGCCGTCCGCCGACCGCGCCGAGCGCCGACTGCCACATCGCCTGCCGGCGCCGTCGCCCGAGGGCACCGAGGAGACCGGCGGCGAGCAGCGGCGAAGCGAGCAGCGCCTCGGGCAGCCCGAAGGAGTCCCCGGCCTGTCCGGCGGCGGGGGTGGCGTGCTCCTGACCCGTGCCGGGGACGGGAGTGGCGGGAGTGGCGGGTGTGACGGGCGTGACGGGATTGGCGGGGTTGGCGGGGTTGGCGGGCGTGGGCGCGGGCCGCTGCTCGGGCAGGGAGACCTGGGCGTCGCCACCGCCACTCCCCTGGGCGTGGTCCCCGGTCCGGGCGTAGTCGCCGATCTGCTGCTGCACCTGCTCGGAGACGTTCGGCGCCTCGTCGGGCAACTCGACCAGCTCGCCGCCACGGGCGTCGCCGGGCATCTCCATGATCCAGCCCGGCCGGATGAGTGAGGCCTCCGACAGCCGGGACCCGTCGGGCTGCACCCGGTCCTTGTTGAGCTCGAAGATCTCCTTGTACCGCCGCCCGTCACCGAGGTGCCGTTCGGCCACCTCCCAGAGGGAGTCGTGGTGACGCCCCTCGGGCGGCTGGATCCGGTAGTACTTCGTGTCGCCGTGCGCTGCGGAGGAGCCGCGGTCGGCGCGGGCGGCGTCCTGGCCCGCCTGTCCCGCCTGCTCGGCCAGGGCGTTGGCGGTGGCGGCCGCCTGTTCCTGCTGCTGGGCGAAGATCCCCGGCGTCTGCTGGGCGGCGGCGACGGACGGCCTCTGGTTCCCCTCCAGGCTCTGCCCCAGCTGCGACAGCCCCGGCGTGAGGCTCGCCGCGGTGGCGCCGACGAGGAGCAGGGCGGCGACCAGCTGCCGGGCGAGCAACTGACTGGGCCCCGACCCCGGCACCCGCCCCGGTACCCCGACGCCGGACAGCGCGGCCTTGACCTCGACGAGCACACAGGCGGTGAACTGCGCCCAGGCGAGCCAGACGATGACGGTGAGGATGTGCAGGAAGGTCTGCACGGTGATCTCGCGCTGCAGCCAGTCGAGGCTCGGCGCACCACCCGGGAACGGCCATCCCGCGGTCACGGCCAGCGCCAACGGCACCCCGACCACCAGCCCCGCCAGCACGACAAAGGCAAGGAACGCCTTGACGAAGTCCCCGAACGACCGCCGCCGCACCCGCACGGGCTGCGGCGTGCGGTTTCTCGGTGCCGAGGGAGCCGTCGAGCTTGACGAGCTGGTGGTGCGGCGTCGCGGCATGGGCCAAGTCCTGGGTCGTGGTCGTGGGCGGCAAAAGCCGCGGGGGCGTCCGGCAAGAGGGGTGTGCTGAGCCTACCGAGATCCTATGGACTCCCACCGGGGGCGGCGAAGGGGCGAGGGAGTCCCGCATCACAACGTCCGCCCCCTTCACGCCGTTTGCCCGCTTCTGCGAGCACGCCCTTCACACTCCGCACACAATCCCCGAAAACCGGTCAGAGGCCGCGCACGCACCCCTGATAGCTTCGTTTCCTGCCGCACACGCCGTATCCCGGGGGGAACACCAGTGGCCCGCAGCGCCCTCACCATGACCGCCGCCACCTTCGCCGCAACGGCGACCCTGCTCCTGACCGCCTGCGGTGGAGACGGCGACGACGCGTCCCCGGACGACATCAAGGGGGCGGAGACGGGGGCGAGCAGCTCTTCTCCGTCGGCCTCGGCGGCGGGCACGGCCGACGTGGACCGGCCGGACGTGAGCCTGCCCGAGGATCTGAAGCTGGTCTTCGACTTCGAGAGGCCGTCGGACGCGGAGCAGGCCGCAGCCCTGGAGGACGCCGCGAACTACATCCGCGCCCTGGACCACGGCATCGCGCAGCAGGATCCGAACGACCCTGCGTATCAGTTCTACTCGACCGGCGGCGCCGAGAAATACGCGAAGTCCCAGATCGAGGCGTGGGTCAAGGACGGCTGGACGGTCACCGGAGACGACCGGTACTTCAACGCCAGTATCGACCCCGTGGGTGAGGGCAAGTCGGTGCTCGTCAGCTTCTGCCGCAACCAGGCGAAGTTCTACAGCAAGAAGGTCAAGACCGGGAAGGTCAACTACACCGAGGAGAACCTGGACAGCTACCAGAAGTTCAGCCTGCTGATGAGCCCCTCCGAGGCGTCGGCGGCGGTGTGGCAGGCGCGGCAGATCGAGGTGCAGGGACGGGTGAAGGAGTGCAAGGGATGACCGCGCGTCGCCGCCTCTACTGGTCGTCCGCAGCTCTGTCGATCGCCATGATCGGAGGCCTGGCCCCGGCGGCCCATGCCAACGGCACCCCCGGCAACACCACGACGCCTCCAGCCGACGAGAGCCCCAAGGGCGACGCGAACGGCCGCACCCTGCTGTCGTCGGTCTCCCAGTCCAGGATTCAGCTCACCTACCCCGACGGCCGGACCGGCAGCGGCTCCATGGAGGAGCTGACCTCCGTCGACCCCGACTGGGAACCGCCCGTCTGCTGGTACGAGCCGGTGTTCACTCCCGAACAGCTCAAGTCCGCGGTCGCGGACCTGAAGAAGAACGGCGGCCTGGGTGCCGTGAACGCCCATGAGTTCTGGACCTCGGGCATCTTCGTGGATCACTACGAGGAGGGCGAGGAGCAGGACAACTTCGACATCAACTCGTCGAAGAACACCATGGCCAAGGGCTACAAGGACTACAACGTGGGCAAGGACGGGATGTTCTGGCGCAGCGTGGTCCGCAAGGGGCACGAGCACGACACCAAGGCATGGGACTGCGGCCGCGTCATGTTCTGGCAGGACGCCGGCACGATCCCGGACGACGAACACGCCCCCACTCCCGAGACGCTCGCCGCCTACGCGTACGACCAGATCGACGTACCGAAGACGGAGGTCGAGCTGAGGCCGCAGACGAAGTCCACGGTGAACCTGCCCACCTGGGTCTGGCTCGACAAGGGCACCTTCAAGGAGGTCAAGGTCCGCGCCGAGCTGCCGGGCACCGGGCTGTGGGCGGAGACGACCGCGAAGCCCGTCGCCCTCCACCTGGAACCCGGCACGGCCGACGCCGAGACCTTCCCCGCCTCCGGCGACTGCGAGATCAACGCCGACGGCTCCATCGGTACGCCGTACACGAAGGGCAAGGCCGACCAGACCCCGCCCTGCGGTATCCGCTACCTCCGCGCGTCGAACGGCGAGCCGTACCAGCTGAATGCCTCGCTCACCTGGGAGATCTCCTGGGAGGGCACCGACGGCGCCCAGGGCGACCTGCCGGACGGCACCTTCGAGACGACCCAGGACATGGAAGTCCAGGAGATCCAGTCCATCAACCGCTGAACAGTTCCTCGGCCCGCTCCACGGTCAGCGCACGCCGCGCCCAGACTTCGAGCTGGTCGAGGTTCCAGCAGTCGAGCACGCGCTCTCGCAGGACGGAGCACACCGGAACGCCTCGCCATTCGAGAATACGGAGCGTCATCCTGGCGCGCTCCTCGATCCGACCCTCCACCCGGCCTTCCTCACGCACCTGCAACGCCACGGGGTTGTCGAAGAAGTAGCGGATCTCCCTGGGCATCAGCTGCCCCCACCGCTGAACAGATCCTCCGCCCGCGTGACATGAACGGCCCGCTGGGACCAGACCTTGAGCTGGTTCAGATCGGTGCAGGCAAGCACCCGCTCCCGCACTGCGCCACTCACCGGGACACCGCGCCACTCCAGAATCTCCAGCGTGATCTCGGAGCGGTCCTCGGCTCGCCCTTCCTCACGCCCCTCGACACGGCCCTCCACCCGGCCTTCCTCACGGACCTTCTCGGCCACCGGGTTGTTGAAGAAGTAGCGGATCTCCGACATCAGGTCCCTCCAGAGGTCCTTGGCCCGGGGATCGCCCAGGCACGATTCGATGAGCTGTCCGAAGACCGCCGCACTGTCACCGTCGACGGTCCGCAGAGCGCAAGCCAGCGGTTCCAGTATGGCGGCGGCCTCGGCACCACGCCCGTGTGTCATGGCCGACAGGACGGCCAGCGGAACGTCCCTCTCGGCCTCTCGCTCATTCGCAATCACCGGCACGTTGTCCGGACCGATCACCAGTGGCCGCACGGTCATCGAGTCCCAGCCGGGCAGCCCCCGCCGGATGGGCTGTGCCGCCCAGCGCGCCGTCGCACTGTTCTGCGTGATCACGACGAGCACCGGCTCGCACCGGTACTTCTCGTACAGATACGAGAGGTAATAGGGCCAGCTGCCGCGCTTCCTCTCGTCCTTCTTCCCCTGCGCCTCGACGACGAGGAGGTAGGCCCCTTCGGCCGTCTCCACCCGCATCAGCGTGTCCACGCGCCGTTCGACGGGCTCAATCTCCGTGACGTCGGCATTCAGAACCGCGAAGTCACGCGGCTCCGGGAACGGAACGTGCAAGACCTTCTGAAACGCCCGCGTCAGCAGCGCCGGGTCCTTCTGAAAGACCCAGTGCAGCGCTTCGTGCGTCGAGCCGACCATCAGCTCTCCCTCCTGTACGACGCGATCAACGAGCTATGCCGCGACGAGGTCACACCACACGTACTGCCCCGCTTCCCGCCCCTGGCCAGCGGCTGCCGCCCCCACAGGTCCGCACACGCCCGCACGAGCGCGAGGCCCCGGGTCGGCGTCCCAGGCCCCGACCCGCAGCGCGGCGGACCCCTTCGTGTGCCGTACGGCGTTGGAGACCAGCTCGGTGGCGAGCAACTCGGCGGTGTCCACGAGGCGGATGAGGCCGTGCATGGTGAGGATGAGCCGGAGGGTGCGGCGGCAGACGGTGACGGCGCGCGGCTCGTTCGGGATGTAGAGGGTGTACTCCCAGGGGCGGCCGGGTCGGCGGGCTCGGTTTCGGGCATGGGGAACTCCGTTGCTCGGAAGGGGGAGGCCGGTGGCATCGCCGCAGCCGTCATGGTCAGGACGGCGCGGCAGGTACGTCTGGGTACGGAACTGCGCAGGTTGCGGGAGGCCGCCGGGCTGAAGGCGCGAGAGGTGGCGGGGCTGATCAGCTCGACTTCGGCCCAGATGAGTCAGGTTGAGGCAGGCTTCGCCGGGGCGAGCGAGGCGCGTGTACGACGGCTGGCCGCTCACTACGCCTGCGCCGACGAAGCCCTGGTCGACGCCATGGTGGCGATGGCCACCGATCGCACTCAGGGCTGGTGGGAGGAGTTCCGTGGAGTCCTGCCACCAGTGTTCCTGGACGTCGCCGAGCTGGAACACCACGCGACGTTCTTGCACGAGGTCATGATCACTCATGTCCCCGGACTGCTGCAGACGCCCGACTACGCACGCGCGGTCTTCGGTTACATGGTCCCGGAGTTGCCGGACAGCGAGCTGAGTCCACGCGTGGAGCATCGCCTCAGACGCCGTGCAGTGATCGAGCGCGACGCTCCAGCAGCCTACGAGACCGTGGTCCACGAAGCCGCGCTCCGCATCCGCGTGGGCGACCGCGGAGTGTCGCGAGCACAGCTGCGCAGGCTCCTGGACGAGTCGGAGAGGGAACACGTCACGGTGCGGGTCATCCCGTTCGACACCGATCACTTCGCCGGCGCCGGCGCCGGCGCCGCCATGATGCACGTGGGTGGGCCCCTCCCTCAGCTGGACACCGTGCTTCGCGACTCTCCCAGCGGCACGGCATTCCTTGACGCCCAGTCCCAACTGGAGCGCTTTCGAACGCCGGAGATTGCAGCCCTGCACACCCGCATAGCCATACGCGACTCGAAGGCGCCCTCCCGGGGCACAGTCACCATCCCGGTCGGATCTTTCGCCGCCCTCATACAGAGCCTCAAGAGGACCACTGTCTGACCGGGACCCCGATCGGGTGCGATAAGTTCAGACGCGCGTTCTACGCGAGGGCATCGCACGGGCACGGGGGAGAACACGGTGTCGCACAGGCCGGCGGACTGGTACGTACTCGACCTGGACAAGGACCCGACGCCGGGCGACCCGGACCGCATTCGCAAACTCGCCGGCACCCTGAACGACTTCGCCGACGACGTGTCCGACGTGCTGCGCGACCTCAAGGGCATCGCCAAGGAGGAGGAGATCCTCTCCTGGGCGGGCAAGACGGCGACGGTGTTCGCCGAGGAGTTCGAGGACGCCCCGAAGAAGCTGCGCAAGCTGAAGAAGTCGTACGGCCTGGCGGGCGACGCGCTGGCCACCTTCTGGCCCGATCTCCAGGATGCCCAGGAGAAGGCCGACAAGGCGCTGCGCGACGGGCGCAAGGCCCGCGAGGAACTCACCACCGCGCAGACGGCGCTGACCGGTGCCGAGGACTGGGTGCGCAGGGCGACCGAGAAGACCGACTCGTACGACCCGGCCAAGAACGCCGGCAAGGACGTCCCCAAGCCCGACGAGGCCGACGTCCGCCGCGCCACGCGTGACGCCCAGCACGCGAAGGCCCGCCAGGCGGCGGCCGAGCGGAACATGGAGAGCGCACAGAGCGCGCTCGACGCGGCCAAGAAGCTCGCCGGCCAGGCGAAGGGGCTGCGCGAGGAGGCCGCCCGCCGGACGGTGGCCAAACTCCGGGAGGCCTCCGACGCCGGTATCCCCAACCGGCACTGGTGGGAGGAGATCGGCGACTGGGTCTCCGACCACTGGGACGAGATCGTCACCATCTGCAAGTGGGTCGTGACGATCGTCGGGATCATCGTGATGATCGTGGGCGGCCCGTTGGGCTGGTTGGTCTTCGCTGCGGCGCTCGTCGTGATGGCGGACACGATAAGAAAAGTCATCAAGGGTGAGGCGGGCTGGGGCGATCTCCTATGGGCCGCCTTGGACTGCATACCCGCCACCAAGGGCTTCACCAGCCTCGCCAAGCTCGGCAAACTGTGGAAGGCGGGCGGGCTGAAAGCTCTTGGTGCCGGCGCCATGGGTGGCATCGGTGGCGGTCTGAAGAACCTCGCCAATGGCGTACGCAACCTGAAAAACGTACGTTTCGCGCTGTTCAGCATGATGGGAAAGAGTCGATGGTGGAAAGCGGACTCTCCCCACGTCGGTCCACCCGGCCGAAGAGCCGACGACGCCCTGCCGTCCGACATGCCCATTTATCACAAACCAGGGGCAACTGCCATCGGATACGATCCGGCAACTCTCCGGAATTTTGACGTCGCGGAGCGACTGCCCGGTTACCAAGACGTCATCATTCACGGCACGACTGATGGCCGGATGGTCGCCGGCCAGGTTAACCGAGCGGGACAGCGAGCAGGCGGACACACCGTTCATCCCAATCATGTCCTGGACACGATCAATCGAATACCGGGCTACAATGGCGAGCCTGTCCGAATGCTCACCTGTCATTCCGGGGCGGCTCAGCCCGAAGTGATCCAGCACATGGCCAACTCTCTGGGGGTCCCCGTCAAGGCCCCGACCAACGCTGTGGGTGTCCCGTCCTTTGGAGACGGTCCCTTCACCCCGCAAATCAAGGACAACGGGTCATGGCTCACCTTCCTGCCCATGGCGTGAGCCGCGGCGAACATATGGAGCTCACATGATTAACCCGGTAGGTTTTTTTTCAGAACTCAGCCCTGGATGGGGACTCCCTGAGAGCGGTTCGATCAGAGAGGCGGTAAGACCTTCCGGCGAGGCAGATGAAGCAGGAATCGTCTCTTACCTGCTGAGCGGTACCGAGATCTGGAGTGAAATGAGTGCGGGGCCTGACGTACTGGACGCCGACGGCCCGCTCCTGACCGGTATCGGCTCTCTGTACACCGACGGCGAATGGGTGTGGCGCGGAGACCTTTCGCATTACGTTTCCAAACATCACGTCGCCCTGCCCGATCAATTCGTCACGCGCATCCGGGATGCAAACTACTCGCCATCGAAGGTTCCAGACAACAGGCTCGTCGCGATCGCCACAGAAGATCTCGGCATGACTCTCGACTAAAGCTTTACAGAGCCGACAGAAAGGGAAGGGTAAGTCGATGCCGAGCTTCTCGCTAGCCGTTCCGGATTCCTGGTGGGAATTTGATATGCGCCCGGAGGGGCGTGAGGCCACGGTACGGGCGTTGGTCGATGAACGTGTCCGAGAGACCCCGGAGTTGGCCCCCTATCGCGCCGACCTGACCGCCATGCTCCGGAAGATGGCCAAGGACGCCCACGACTCCGGTGCCCTCTACCTGGGATGCATGGCGGAGAACTTCGACGGCGTGCCGCTCTCCGCGACCGTCACCGTGTCCGTCCTCGGCGCCAAGAACAAGCAGGGTGTCGCCCTGTCCACCGATCCCCGGGCCATCGCCGACAGCCTGCGGACGATCACCGCGCGACGTGAAGGCGACGCCTGGCGGAAGGTGACGACCGTCGACATTCCCGAAGTGGGCCCGGCCGCGCGGACGTACGGCGTGGAGGACGTGCCCGTGGCGCGGGGCGACAGTCGTACCCTGCGTATGGTGCTGACGCAGACGTACATCCCCGTCCCCGGAACCACCGACCAGGTCGTCCTCGTCTCCGGAGCCAGCCCGGTGCTGGATCTCGCCGAGGCGTTCCACGACATCTTCGACGCCGTGACCGGCACGTTCCGTTTCGTCTGACCCGCAGAGAGGACTTCGGGCCATGGGCAAGAGCGATCTCGCGCTGCCGTTGACCGAGCTGGAGGACTACGGGCGCCGGCTGCGGTCGCTCAAGACGCGGCTGAACCACACGAAGAAGCTCTTCGAGTCCTACAAGGACGACATCGGCGACGGCGGCGTCAACGACGCCCTCGGCGACTTCGAGTCCAACTGGGAGGACGGCCGCGAGGACATCACCCAGCAGCTCGACGCCCTCGCCGGCATGTCGGACGCCGTGGTCCGCGAGTTCAAGAAGCTGGACGACGATCTCACCAAGAAGGTCAACGGCGCCGTGAAGACGCAGGACAAGCGGGGCAGCGGGAAGGGCGCGAAGGACAAGTAAGGGCGAGGGACCCGGAGTTGACCTTCGTACGGAGAGCGTCGCCAGGCCCCTCTCCCCTACGATGGCGCTCACGTCTCGGTTCGGAGGGAAGTCGTGGGCCATCAGGAACGGCGGGTCGAACTGATCGCCAAACGGGCTGCGCCTCATCTGGAACCCGGTGAGCAGATCCAGACGGGATTCATCGCGCAGAGCGGTTCGACGGTCTTCACCACTCGGGTGTGGACGTTCGTGGCCACCGACCGCGCGGTCCTCGTCATCGGCCGCGGCGGGGTACAACGCCTCCCCCGCAACACCAGTTTCGGCGAGCCGACCGGCATGTATCACAAGATCGAGCTGGATCGCACGTACAAGGTGCACCGGCAGTACTTTCCGGAGATCAGCACCGCGGACCGGGCGCTGCGCAAGATGCAGACCGGCGGCATCTCGCCGGAGGACGAGCAGCAGGGCTGAGCACGCCGGCGGACGCTCACCCCACCTCGTTCTCCGCCACCGCCTCGCCGTGGACCACCACGTCGCCGCCGTAGAACATGCCGGTGAACACCGGGGAGTAGGTGAGCTGGACCTCGACCTGCACCTGGGCCGCGTCGGCCGTGACGCAGTGGGTCGCGGCGATGTCCGCGCCGGTCATGTCCATCTCGGCGGCGAATGCCTTGACGCGGGCGTTGCAGTTCTCGTAGTTGATGGGGGCGGGGCCGCCCACGTCGTCGTAGAGGGCCTCGCGGTCGATGTCCTGGGCGGCGTAGCGGGCGGCCTGTTCGGCGATGTCCGCGGCGCGTTCGCGCTTGGAGATGGACATGCCGCCGTCGATGACGAAGGCCGACAGGGACAGGAAGACCAGGGCGAAGATGATGACCGCGCCGGCGCCCGAGCCGCGGTCGTCCAGCCGGGTGCGCCGGTTCGCGAGCCAGTCGCGTACCTGGGTTCTCACGCCGTCCTCCGGTAGGGGTCCAGCGGGGAGCTGAAGGTCGCCGACAGGGTCGTGGGGATGTTCAGGCCGATCGCGTCCAGGCCGCGCACCTCGCAGCTCACCTCGACCGTGAAGAGGGTGTCCGGTTCGAAGCCCGCGCTCTTCTGGACGACCGAGACCGGGCCGGAGCACACGTCCGCGAGGTTGGCCTCGGCGGCCTTCTTCGCCTCCGCCATCGCCGTACCGTGGTCCTTCTGGATCGAGCCCGCGCGGGCCGCGTCCCTGGCGGCGCCGTCGAGTGCGCCGCGGCCGTCGACGAGCTGGCCGAAGGCCACCAGGACCAGGATGAAGAGGATCATCACGGGGGCCAGGATGACCACCTCGATGGTGGACAGCCCCCGGTCGTCCACCTTCCCCTGCGGCCGACGGTCCGTGAGGCGGGAGCGGTTCATCTAGGTGTCCCCCTCCTGCACGAAGCGCTCGACCGGGCCGGCCGACTGGGCGTGCACCGTCAGGTCCAGGCCCGGGAAGACCGTGGGGATGCGGGCCGTGATCTCCACTCCGACCGTGTTCTGCTCCGGCTGGAGCATCTTCACGTCCGGGGACAGGACCAGTTGCGGGCCGAGTTGGCGGATGTAGCTGTCGACCACGTCCCGGGCCTCGCCCCGCCACGCGCCGGGCCGGGCGTCGGCCGTCGCACGGGCCTTGCGCGCGCCCGCCTGGGCCGCGGCCTGCGCCACGTGGTCGGCGAAGAAGTACAGACCGAACTGCACCGTCGCGAAGATCATGAAGAACAGGACCGGAGTGAGCAGCACGAACTCGATCGCGGTCATGCCGGAGTCGTCGCCGCGGGTGGTCGCGGCCTCCCGCGCGGCGTCCACCCTGCGGCGCACCCGTCTGCGCACGCCCCCGAGCGCGTCCTTGAGCACGCCGTGCACCGCGCCCGGCGTCCTCGTCCCCGTCCGTCCCGTCACGTCATCCCCGTCAGTGCCCTGCGCCGGCGGCCGGTCAGCAGGTCTTGCCCGCGTCCGCGCCCTTGATGCAGTCGCCGACCTTGTTGGCGCCGTCGCTGAGCGCGGCGTTGATGATGGCGGCCACCACGCCGACGATCGCGACGACGACCGCGGAGATGATGACCCACTCGACCGCGGAGGCGCCGCGGTCCAGTTCACCGGAGCGGGCGCGGTCCACGCGGGCCCGCAGGAAGGTGATCAGGAAGTCGACGGGCACGATGCCCGTGGTGCCGGTGCGGAGGTTCCGTCCGTTCATGGTGGGTTGTGTCCTCTCGTGTCAGTTCTGGGAGCGAAGCGGCTCGGAGCTGCTGGATCGTGGCTGCGGCGGGTGCGGCGGGTGCGCCGGAAACTGCGTCACACCTGGAACACCCGCATCGCCGCCGGGTAGATCAGGAACACCAGGAACCCGGCGCACAGCAGGAGCTGGGCCACGAGCATCGACTGGGACTTCTCGCCCGCGCTGCCCTCGATCTCCGAGAGTTCGCGGTGCCGCATGGTCTCGGCGCGGGAGGCGAGGGACTCGCGTACCTTGGCGCCGTCGTCCGCCACCAGGGCGAGGGAGGCGGAGAGGTCCTTGAGTTCCTCGACGCCCAGGTCCTCGCCGAGCTGCCCCAGCGCCTGCCACTGGCTGATGCCCGTGATGCGCGCGTCCGCCAGCGCGTTGCGGATGCGGTGGGTGGCCCAGCCGTCCGACACCTCCGCCGCCGCCATCAGCGCCTCCGGCAGACCGCGGCCGCCGGCCAGGCTCATGGAGACCAGGTCCAGGTACGCCCCGATCACGCGCCGCAGGTCACGGCGCTTGTCGGCGGCGTCCCTGCGTACCTCCAGGTCGGGGAGGAAGAAGAAGAGCGCCGCGCAGAGCAGCGCCAGCCAGACCGGGATGATCGGGCTGCTGCCGAAGCCCAGCTGCCAGACGATCGCGAACAGGAACGGGCCGAAGAACAGGCCGCCCACCGCCAGCAGCGCCTTCGTCGCCAGGAACTTCTCCCAGCTGCGGTCGAGCACCGCCAGGTCCGCGCGCAGCGAGCGCTGCTCCCAGCCCTGCTGGAGGTACAGCTCGGCGACCCGGGCGCCGACCTGGGCCCGCAGCGAACCGAGACGGCCGGTGTCCTGCGCCGCGCGGGACGACTCGTACGCCGCCCCGCGCGCCCGCATCGCGTCGATGCGGGCGACCTGCTGGATCGGGCTGCGTCTGCTCGGCATCAGAGCGCGGACCAGGGCGTAGACGCCCAGGCCGGTGACGGCGCCGACCAGGACCGGCATGGTCAGGTTCATCGTCGTACCCCCTCGTCCCCAGACGCAGGCGACGGCTGGGACGGTTGCGGCAGGCGCTGTACGGGTTGACCGGGCTGACCGGGGTGACCCGGCTGACCCGGTGTGCGGGGGCGCACGAACTGGACGTCGGCGCCGTCCCGGACCAGGAAGCGCTCCGGCGTCTCGATGGTCGACAGCTTGCGCAGCCACCAGAAGCCGAGCGCGAACAGCCCGCACACGCAGGCCAGGACGAGCTGGCCGACGGGTGAGCCGTACGGCTCGACGAAGTCCCGGTTGAAGATGGACAGGCCGAGGACGAAGAGGACCGAGACCGCGACCACGATCTGCACCGACCGGCGGGTCGACGCGCGCTGCGCCATCACGCGCTGGCGCATGTCGACCTCCTCGCGCGCGGACTTGGCGAGCGCGCCGAGGACCTGCCGCAGACCCGGGCCGCGCAGCCGTGCGTTGAGGATGAGGGCCGCGACGATGATGTCGGCGGACGCGTCGTCGATCTCGTCGGCGAGGTGCTGGAGCGCCTCGGGCAGCGGGGTGCGCGAGCGCAGTCGGTCGACCAGGGCGTCCAGGTGGGGGCGGAGTACGGGCGCGGCGGCTCGGGCGGAGGCCGGGATGGCCTGCTCCAGGCCGACCGCGCCCGCGATGGTGTCCCGCAGCGACTCCGTCCATGAGGCGAGGGCCTCCACCCGCTTCATGGCGGCGCGTTCCTCGGCGGCGCCGCCGAAGAGGCGGTCCCAGAAGAAGACCAGGACGCCGGCCGCGATGCCGAGCACCGCCCAGCGGGTCAGGAGCAGGACGACGAGTCCGGCCAGGGCCGCGGCGGAACCTCGCCGGCCCGCCCACCGGATCAGCTCGTTGACGCGCTCGCTGGCCTGCCGCTTCTCGTGCTCGGGCTTGGCGGGCAGTCCGCGTACGGCGACGAGGAAGAGGGCCAGGCCGCCGCCGACGGCGACACCGCAGCCGAGCGCGTACAGGACCGTGGTGGAGAACAGTCCGCCCATGGAGCCGAGCGAGTCCAGTGCCGCGAGTGTGGTGGTCGTGTGCGTGGTCGTGTGCGTGGTCGTCTGCATCCTCCCCGTCACCCCCACGTTCCGTTGGGCCGGTAGCCGTAGGCGATGAGTTCCTCCAGGCAGGCGATGGGCGCGTGCGGGACGACCTGGCCGTCGGGCGTCTCGGCGAACACCTCGCTGGACAGCACCCGGCCGTCGACGCCGTTGACCTCGCGGACCGAGGTGACCATGCGCTGCAGCCGGCCGCCGCTCTGGAAGTCGTTGCGCCGCTGGACGAAGACGACGAAGTTGACGGCGCCGGCCACCAGCATCTGGCTGGCCTCGATCGGCAGCCGCTCGGTCGCCTGGAGGGCGTACGTGGAGATGCGGTTGAAGACCTCGTGCGAGCTGTTGGCGTGGATCGTGGAGAGCGAGCCGTCGTTGCCCTGCGACATCGCGTTCAGCATGGTGACGATCTCGTCGCCGAGCACCTCACCGACGATGACGCGGGAGGGGTTCATGCGCAGGGAACGGCGGACCAGTTCCGCCATGGTGATGGCGCCCTGGCCCTCGGAGTTGGGCAGCCGCTCCTCGAACGCCACGACGTTGGGGTGGAGTTCGGGGAAGGTGTCCAGGCCCAGCTCCAGCGCGCGTTCCACGGTGATCAGCCGCTCGTGCGGCGGGATCTCGTTGGCGAGGGCGCGCAGCAGTGTCGTCTTTCCGGCGTTGGTGGCGCCCGCGATCATGATGTTCTTGCGGGCCCGGACCGCGCAGGCCAGGAAGTGGCCCAGCTCGGGGGTGAGGGTGCCGTTGCCGACCAGGTCGGAGATGAAGACCTTGCCCAGGCGGGCGCGGCGGATGGAGAGCGCCGGGCGCCGGGCGACGTCCATGACCGCCGACAGACGCGAACCGTCCGGGAGCCTCAGGTCCAGCTGCGGGTTGGCGGAGTCGAAGGGACGGGAGGACAGGCCCGAGTAGGCGCCGAGGATCTGGATCAGCTCGATGAGTTCCTCGTCGGTCTCGGCGACGGCCTCGCCGCGCGTCTCGCGCCCGTCGGAGTAGCCGACGAAGACGTGGTCGCAGCCGTTGATGTCGATGTTCTCGACCTCGGGGTCGTCGAGGAGCGGCTGGAGCCGGCCGACGCCGAAGAGCGCGGCGTGCACGGCGGCCGCGTACGCCTCCTCCGTCTCCGCGTCCAGCGGCGTACGCCCGCCGTTGATCTCGGCGCGGGCGTACTCCTCCAGTATCTGCGCGATGACGGCGCGCGCGTAGTGCCGTTCGTCCTCGGTGGACATCGGCGTGACGCCGCTGACCTGGTCCTGGCGGCGCTGCTCGGAGATGCGGTCGCCGGCGTCCTGCCGGAACCGCTTGACCAACGAGTGGTCGACAGCGGTCATCGGCCGGCCCCCGCGTGGCCGGACATGCCGGGACCGGCGGGACCGGCGGGACCCGTCGGACCAGCAGCTCCGGGGCCGGGACCGGGGTGACCGCCCGGGCCGGTGGTGGGCATCGACCAGGCGGCGCCGAACTGCTGGTACAGGTCCGAGGTGACCTTGCGGGCCGAGCGGATGAGCAGCGACTTCTCCAGCCGCCCGCGCCTGCGTCCGGCCAACTGGTCGGCGCCGGCCGGGTCGTCGGCGATGGTGCCGACCACGCGGGCGCCGGTCTGGGCGTGCACCAGCATGTCGTTGACCTGGCCGGAGAGCTTGGCCGCGTCGTTCGTGTCGGCGACGAGGACGACGCCGACCAACGGCAGGCCGAGGCCGGCGGCGCCCCGCGATCCGCCGTGCAGCTTGTTGGACAGCGCGGCGGCACGGTCCCGGACCCGGGCGATGGCCTCCGGCTCGGTGCGGGAGAGGAGGAGGACGAGCGAGGCGTGCGGGAACAGCTCGGTCGCCGGGGAGTCCCCGCTGATCCGGCCGCAGTCGGCGATGACGTCGGCGGGGGCGTTCGGGGAGTCGGCGAGGGAGGCGAAGGCCCGGCCCAGGGTGGGCCACAGGCCCGCGAGCCCGGCGGCCTGCTCGGAGATGCCGAGCCCGACGAGGACTTCGAGGCCGCCGCTGAGCGGCTGTACGTGGTCCCAGAGCTGGTCGGGCACGAGCCCTCGACGGGCGGTCGCGGCGATCGACAGCATGCCGGTGTTCGGGTTCAGCGGACCGCCGTGCGCGGCGGCCGACCGGTACACCAGGTCGCCGCCCGCCGGGTCGGTCTCGGCGAGCAGGACACGGCGCGGCCAGACCGCCGCGAGGGCGACGGCCGCGGTGGTGACGCCGGGGGAACCCTTGTCGGCGGCGAGGGCGATGAGGGCCATGGCTTCTTCGGTCGCCTTCTGGCTAGTTGCCGGGAATCAGAACGACGGCGACCTCGCCCGCGGACGCGGCCTGCGCCAGCGCCGCGGCGTCGGCGGCGTCGACGGTCAGCGTGACGGGCAGGTTGGTGCTGGTGATGCTGTCGCCCGAGGCACCGGAGGCGTCCTCGACCACCGCGCGCTCGACCAGCAGCGAGCTGTCGGCACCGGCGGACCCGGAGGAGCCTTCCTGGTCCCCGCCGCCGGTGGACTTGTTGCCGACGCGGTAGACGGCGACGTTGTCGCCCGCTTTCAGGCCCTTCGGGTACTGGCCCTCCTTGAGGGCGACGCCGACCGTGACCTTGCCCTCCTCCATGCCGGACTTCTTGGCGAACATCTGGCCCACGACGACGGTGCCTTCGTAGATCGTGGACTTGGCCTCGAGCTTCATCAGGCCCTCGCGCTGCTCCCAGGGCACGAAGTCGGCCCCGGAGTCGTCGTTCACCATGACGACCTTGATGTTGTCGTCGGTGATGGACTCACCGGGCTTGATGTCCGCCGTCACCTGGATCGCCTCGATCCGGTCGCCGACCTGCAGCACCAGCATCGTCGCGCCGAGCGCGCCCAGCAGGATCAGCAGCACCGCCAGCGCGGCCAGCGCCGGTTTGCGCTCGCGAGGAGGGCTGGGAAGCCGGTCACCGACCGACGGCTGAGCCGGAGCCGCGGAACGTCCCGCGCCCGCCCCCGTACGCTCCTGGATCCTCACGCAACCGCTCCCCGTACGACCAAGAAAGTTGTCTGCCACGTACTCACTCGGGCGCCGATCGCCCAAGTCCGCAGAATCATCTGCAATTTCGGACACTTCACCCGTGCCCGCCCGACCGTCGGCGTCCCGGGGCACCCCCTGACGCACCCGCCCGACCTGGGCGAATAACCAGCAGTCAGGCGAGTGTCAAGCCATCGCACCGTATCAGCCGCACATAAGCCCCTCAAGGCATGCCCACCCACTACCCAGCACCCCCGCACGCCGTTACTCATCTGCAACTTCGCACCGGTGGAGCCCCTTTGAGCACGGCCCGCCGAGCAGTCCCTCTCACTGTGCTCGCGCGAATCCACAACGACCAGCCCCGGACACCGTCCGCATGCCGTTCGTCACGCAGCGTCCATCGGTCCTGCACGATTCACTCACGAGGGACCCAACGGCCCGTGCCATGATCTTCGCCCGGACCAGTGACGGGGTGCGTACACAGAGGGAGCGGGGGACAGAAATGGGGCTACTTCCGGTGAGCGGGGCGGCGTTGAGAGCCGACGCCCGGGTACGGGAGGCCGTGCGGGACATCGGCGCCCGGTACGGCGTCGACTACACCGACGACGCGGCCGTGACGGCGCTGCTGACCGAGCGCCGCGGGTCCCTGGAGTCGGAACAACGCCGACCGGCGGCCTATCTGGGGCTGCTGACGCTGATGGCGGGCATGTTCCTGCCGTTCGGGATCCCGCTGTCCCCGGCGCTGGACGCCCACCTGTTCGCCGTACTGGGTGCCGCCGGCGGCCTGACAGTCGTCGGCGTGGCCCTGCTCGTACACGCGCGGACCCAATGGAAGCACGCACTGCGCAACGGCCCCTTGGCCGGCTACCGCGAGGTCCTCGGCGCCGCCCGCGCCCACGGCATCCCGCTCGCGCACATACCGCCGTGGCTGGAGGGCCGGACGGCCGGCGGAGGCGGCAGGGGCGCGGCCCCGATCCCGACGTATCCGCCGGTGGAACCGGTACCGGAGGCCCACACGGAGACGGCCACGGCACCCTCGGCCACTGGGCCCGCACCCGCCCCTGTCGCCGTCCCCGTCCCCGTCCCGCCGAAGCCCTCGGCCGTCTCGTACTACGAGCACACGGCGGACGCGGGCGGCTGGCACGACGAGGTGGGCTGCCTCCTGGTCCTCGCCGGCGGGGGCGGCGTGACCTGGGCCGTCACCGTGGGCACCGGGGTCGGATTCGCGGCCCTGCTCCTCGTACCCGTGGCCATCTGGGTCTGGCTGGCGGGCCGCCGCCGGGGCCGCGAGAAGGAGGAGCTGCGCGAGGAGGCCCTGAAGTACGTCAAGGAGCTGGAGGCCGCGCAGGCAGCGGGCGCACGCGTTCCGGAGCTCTCCCCGCAGCTGCGCGCCCTGCTCGACGGCCACCACTGACCCGCCCCCTCTCCCCCTCACCCCCCTCACCCCCCTCACCCCCCTCACCTACGGAGCAACGGAGTACCCGTGAACCGCCCCACGTCCACAGCCCTCGCCGCCCTGTCCCTGCTGTCCGTCACCGCGCTCACCGCGTGCGGAGGCAGCTCGGAGCCGGACCCGGCGACCGACAAGCCAGAGGCAGGCGCGTCGACGTCCGCCTCCACGGCCGAGGCGCCCTCCCCCGCCGAGCACCTGGCCGCGACGATCGTCACGAAGGCCGACACCGACGGCTTCGAGGTGGAGGAACCGGACGCCGAGTACGCCTTCGCCAAGTCGACGGACGAGGTGACGGTCGACGAACCCGTCTGCGCACCCCTCGCGTACGCCATGAACCAACTGCCCCTCGGCACCCCCGAGGCCGACCTGACCCGCCTCACCTCGGGGCCGACGGACGCACCGACGAAGCTGACGAAGGGCATCACCTTCACCTACGTCACCCTGGCGTCCTACGCCCCGGGGAAGGCGCAGTCCGCCTTCGCCGCCGCGCGCAAGGCCGTGGACGCCTGCGGGGGCGGCTTCACGGCCAAGGCGAACGGCAACGAGAGCCCGTACGACTCCGTCACGGCGGAGAAGGTCACCCCGGCCGGTGACGAGTCGCTCGGCTTCACGTCCACGATCGCCTTCCGCGGTGTCCCGCACATCCTGCACGGCGAGGTCGTCCGCAGCGGCGACGTCCTCGCCGTCTACTTCTCGGTCGACGGCATGGCGATCGCCAACGGCAGGCCCAGCGACGCGAAGCTGTCGCCGACGGTGGTGAAGGCGCAGAACGGGAAGCTCGGCTGAATAAGGGCGGTTTCGCAGCAGCGAAGCCGTCAGTAGAGTGCCGCGAGCGAAAGATCCACGACCGGGAGACGGGGGCACGGGGAATGCGAGGGGTGACCACACTCACGACGGCTGGGCGACCGCCGACCCACCACACCGCAAGCGGTGCCTTCCGCCTGCTGCTCACCCTGTGCGGTCTCACCGCCCTGCTCCTCGCCTCCGCGCCCCTGGCGGCCGCCCCGGCCCGCGCCGCCGACGCGCCGGCGGCCGACCGGCCGCCCACCCAGGCCGCCTACCTGGCCGACCGCCTCCGCGAGAACCCGGTCCACGTCACCGACCAGCTCCCCCGCGAGGTCCCGCGCTCCATGGCGCCCGACTTCGCCCGGCTCGCCGAGCGCACCGGCGTACCGACGTACGTGCTCGTGCTGCCGGGCCAGGGCGGCTCCGGCGAGGATCTGCTGGGCGCGGTGCACGACCGGCTCGGGCGCGACGGGCTCTTCGTGCTCGTCGACGAATCGGAAGTGAGGCAGGCGGCGGCATACGGTGTACGCGCCCCCGCGGAGGCCGCCCGGACGACCGCCGCCTTCGAGCTCCCCTACGACGCGGGCCCGCTGCGCAGCTTCGGACGTTTCGTGGACGTCGTGGCGCAGGGCTCCGAGAGGGCAAAGGCGCGGGCGGACGCGGCCCACGAGAGGTTCCGGGACGGCCACGAGCCCGAGCGGATGTACATCGGCCCGTCCGACCGCCAGAACCAGTCCTTCGTCACGGGCATCGCGCTCACCGGCGTACCGCTGTCGATCCTGCTCCTGGCGTGGTGCGTGCGGTGGTCGCGGCGTCGTTTCCCGCGGGCAACCCCGCCCCGCCCCAAGACGGACCGGCCGAAGTGGCGGCGGCGTCTGCTCGTCCCGGGCCTCGCCCTGGCCACCGCGGCCGCGATCGCCGTCACCGCTCCGCTCGTCTTCGACCAGACGAAACGCGGTCCCGCTCCCCTGCCCACCAGCGGCGACATGACAGCCCGCGTCGAGCGGGTCGCGACCGGCCTGGCGCGTGACCCGGTGTACGTCGACCCGGAGAGCCCGCAGGTCCTGGACGCCACTCAACTCTCCCGGCTGCACGACCGCATCGAGCGGTTCGGGCGCTCGGAGGGCGGCGGTCCGGTGTACGTCACCGTCGTACCGCACCTGTCGGAGGACGAGTCCGCGGGGGACGGGGAGCTGTTCGCGGCGACGGTACGGGCGAAACTGAGCAAGGCCGACGGGATCGGCGAGGCAGACGGCGTGTACGTCGTCGCCGACCCGATGACCGGCTACATCGACGTCTTCAACCACGGCCTGCGCCTCCAAAGTCTCCCCCTCAACTTCGACCTCCCCGAGTCCATCGCCCTCGGGGACGACCGGGCTGACGAGGCCGACGACCATCTCCTGGGCGAGCGTCTCGACGCGCTGATGACGTACCTCGACAAGGCACCGCGCACCGAGGACCCGACCACCTTCGGCGACCCCGCGCGCGCTCCCAGCCCCGAGAAGGAGAACAGTCTCCCGCCGCTCTTCGCCACCGACTTCTGGCCGGGCCTGTTCGTCGGCGTCGTCGCGGCAGCGCTGCTGCTCGGCCTGGTGGCGGGCGTCCTGGGGATCGTGGTTGCGGTAATGCGCCGACGCCACCCAGCCCCTTTGCCGGCGGACGCCTTGCCCCTGGTGTCACCCACGGAGCCGTCGGAGGAGTACCTGCGGCGTACGGCACGCACGGAACTCCACGCGGCCCACGAGGCCGTCATCGCCGAGCCGTACGACGCGCGGGCGGGAGGGGAGTCGCTCCGCATCGCCGCGGCGTGGGACCGTTTCGAGGCCGCCATGCTCCTCGTCGACGGCGACGTGGACGAGGAGCCCTCACCGCAAACACCGGGTGCCGACCCGGCGACCCTCCTAGCGGTCATCGTCCTCGCCCGCGCGTCCCGCAACGCCCTCGACGGCGACAGCAACGACCACTGCTGCGGAGTCAACCCGCTCCACGGTCCCTCGGCCGGGCGCCGCCACGTCCGGGTCTCCGCAGAGGGCAACCGCAGGCGCATGCTGTCCCTCTGCCCCCTCTGCCTGGACTCGGCGACCGCCGCCCCGCACGAACTGCGCGAGCGCAAGCTGACCCTGCCGGGCCCGGCCCGCACCCGGGTGCCGTACGACGAACCGGAGGGCAGTCCGCTGTGGGTGCTCGGCGACGGGATCTCACGGCTGGCGTCCGCGGTCCGGGAGTCGTCGCACGTGCACTGAGGTCCAGTCCTTCCATCGCTGGGCCGAGGTACGCTCGGGCAACCGCGCGCATCGGGAGGGAAGGGGAGAGGCAGTTGTCCTTTCTGCGTTTCGCGAGTGACGAAGTCCTCGGGATGGCCGGCACGCTGGAGACCAGCGGCGGCCAGATGAAGTCCGCCTCCAAGGACATGAAGCACGCCGACTCCAAACAGATCGGGCACGGCGGCCTCGAGTCCGCGTGCGACGACTTCGCGGACTCATGGGACTACGGCTTCGGTCAGCTGTCGAAGCTGACCAAGGGCGTCTCCAAATTCGCCAAGAAGTCCTCGGAAGAGTTCACCAAGCTCGATCAGAAGCTGAACGACGAGCTGAAGAAGAAGCAGAACGAGGGTAAGAAGTAGCGCGTACGCCCGCCACCGCCTCGGGCCTCGGGCCTCAATGAGCGCCCTTCTCCACGTCGAAGGTGAAAGTCCGACCGATCTGGGCGAGCCGACCGCAGTACGAGTCGAGCAGGAACACCGACGGCGTGGAGATCGTCACGTAGACGCAGTAGTCGCGCGGCGCCGGGACGATCAGCTGCAGTGAAGCAATCGGCAGGGTCGGTCGTACGGTCTCGTCGTCGCCGACGGCGTCCGCGAGACCGCTCTCGGCGACGAAGCTCGCGGGCAGGGTGAGCAGACGCAACGACGCGGACATCACGGCCGGGCCGGAGGGCAGTTTGACCGCCAGGAGCATGTCCTGTCGCCCTTGCACGCCCTTGCCCAGGTCGAAGTCCAGTTCCTGCAGCTCGTGCTCGCCGGCGAAGAACCCGTGGCGCTTCGCCCGGTAGATGCCTTCAGCCGTCAACAGCCGGTCATGATGCCCGCTCGGCTTCACGGTGACGGCGAGCAGGCCCATGGAGAGTCGCTCCTCGCCCGCGACGTCCTCCGTACCCAGGCACATCGCCGCCAGATCGACCGTGTCCTCCCCGCCCGCGGAGAGCCCGGGGAGCACGGCCCTCATCTGCTCCGTGGCCGAGGCCAACTGCTCGTCGTCGGCATCCGGGACGAGTCGCTTGAGCGCCTTGTCCCAGCCTTCGACGGCTGCGGGGTCGGGCAACCGCACGAATTCGTCGGGCACCGTGTACCGGAACGCGTAGGGGACCTGGCGGGCAGCGGCGGCTTCGATCGGTGTGCGGGTCATGCGGCGGTTCCGAAGTTGCCGGGCTGGAGCCCCTTGGTGAAGCTCTCGCCGGCCGAGGTGAGCGTGGTGGTGCTGTCGAACCGGGGGCCCAGGGGACCGGGCGCCATCGTCTTCGGCTCGTTGTCCGGCGCCTCGTAGTCGACGAAGCCGGCTCCGGGACCCACCACGGGTATGTCGGAGATGTTCCAGTCGCCGTCCAGCCACCGGCCTTCGTTGGTGTTGGAGCCGAACGCGAAACCCGCACCGGTCACCGTGCCGGCGACGTCGAGGGTCTTGCCCGTGGCGACGTGCACCCAGCCCTTGCCCGCCGTGGCGAACCCGCGCATCGAGTTAGCCATACCGCTGGGAATCTTCGCGATGTTGCCCCACCCTCCGGGGCCGATCCTGCCGAGCGTCGCCATGAGCCCCTGCGAGGCACGCAGGGAGCGTCCGGACTGCACCAGCGCCCGTCCCGCCTGGGCGAGCTTGGCCCCACCGAGGGAGGCACCGCCCGCGACCACCCCGAGTGCGTCCCAGGCCAGGGTCTGCCACGTGACACCTTCCGCGCCGCCGGCCATCGCGGCACCGTGGGCGGCCAGCGCGCCGACGCCAACAATGAATCCGATCAGCCCGAGCGCTCCCACACCGGTGCCCAGCATCAGGGCGACCAGGCACACCACGCCGATGACCATGGCGATGTCGGCGAGGATGTCGCCGACGAGCTTCCAGAAGTTGGGGTCGCTGAGGACGTTCCAGGCGTCGGACAGGAAATCGGTGAAACCGTCCACGAGGTCGTCGAACCAGCCCGGCTCCGGCGGGGCGTCGTCCGCGGCCTCCTTGACCGTACGTGCGGTCGTGTCCGCCGCCGTGACGTACTCCGCGTGCAGGGTGTGCGCCCGTCCTCGCACGGCCTCCAACTCACCGTTCGCCGAGTCGTAGGCCGCCTTCTTGCCCTTCTTGTCCTTCTCGTACTCTTCCTTCTCCTTGTCCGTCATCTGGGACGTGTCATCGGGCAGGCCGTCCAGGCTCCCCTTGGCCGTACCGACTTTCCTGGCCGCGGCTGCCGCCTCTTCCTCCAAAGCACGGGCCCGCGACTGGAACCCGTCCAGGCTGGTCTCCCAGTCGGACAGGGCCCGGTGGGCGGAGCCGACCGAGTCGAGGGCCTTCTTGAGGTAGGGCGGGATCTTCTCAACCGACTTCGCGAACGTGTCGGCGGCCTTGCCCGTCCAGATGCCGTCGGAGGCGCCGATCTTGCTGAGCTGCGTGTGCGCCGTACCGCTCTCGCGGCTGACCCTGCCGATCGCGCCCACCATCAGACGCACCGTCTCCAGATCTCCCGGAGCCGGGTCGAATCCCAGATTTGGGTACTTGGACGAACCCACTTCTGCCCCCTGTGTATCCCTGCGTGTCCCTGCGTGTCCCTGCGTATCCCTATGTGTCGAACGCCTCCCGCCGCGGGGAGCCGGCCTGGCCCAGTGATAGGAAGCTATCCGTGGGGCGAGTGGTTGCGCCATCTCGCCGATCACACGGTAACGGCGTCCCGACGTCGCGCTACGACCCGGTCCCAGGAGGTTGGTCCGATGTTCCTGCAGCCCCAGCTCAGAGCACTGCTGCGGGACGGCGCGCAGGGTGTCGAACGGCATGACGCCCGCAACCTGCAGCGGTCGTGGCGGAAGTTCGCCGCCTTCGCCTACGTCGCCGAGCAGTACGGATACCGGTACGACGGGCTGTCCACGCTGTCGCCCAAGGGGAGCCCGAACCCGTACTTCGCCTTCCGCCGACTGCCGGACGCGCCGGAGCGGGCGGCGTGGAGTGCACGGCACTACCCCGCTGCGCCGGAAGCCGGGCCGCTGCCCGGCATGCGCCCCGGGGGGAGCCGCCTGCGGCCACTGCCCGAGGTGCGGCACGAGGTCGATCTCCTGCACGCCCGCATCATGGTCGACTACAGCCGCACCCACCGACGGCGGGGACTGATCGCCCTCCTGGTCCTCATGGCGGCCATGCTCATTCCCCTGTCCCAGACCGGTTTCAGCGCCCCGTCGCTGCTCGTGTGCGGCGCCGTCTGGCTGTTCTTCGCCGCCCTGTGGCTGACGGGCCTCGCCATCGCACGGCGCAGGTACACGAAATACAGTCGCGTACTGCGAGACTCCGGGGTCGACTGACCTCCGAGTCCGTCGAGATAGAGGCGGACGAACACCAGCCGGATGCCTCCGGCGAGAAGCGCACCCGGCCTGGGTCCGGAGGGGAACCGAGAGGATGTGTCGGAGACACTGATCGACCCCGCTCGACGGATTCAGCCCTCCCCAGTGGTCCGCGTCGGGAACGTCGCCGTGTCGATCTCGACCCGCTCTCCGGTGGCCAGCGTGAAGCTGACGGGCTGCCCGTACGGAACCTCGACAGTCCGCCCGTACCCCGAACCGTGCGGCTCCGACACCACAGTGACCATCGCCTTGAAGGGGTCGGCGACGAGGTAGAAGTCGATCCCGAAGCCACCGTACTTCCGCACGTTCCGGACGTAGTCCTTCTCGTCCTCCGGCTCGGACGGGACCTCGACCACGGCCAGTACATCAAGGCAGGAGTAGCTGTTCCTTCGACGTTCGGCACCGACATCGACGATCGTCAGATCCGGCGCGGCGTCGTTCTCCCCGGGGAAGGTGATGAGTACGTCACCGAAGACGCGCTCACGTGGGATACCGGAGGCTTTGACCGCATCCCTGGCGTCGGAAACGGTCCAGTCCTGTTCAGGACTCCGCGGCGTCATGATCACCCTGCCGTCGAACACCTCGACCTTGTACCCCTCGGGGACGGCGCCCCGCTCGATCAGCTCACTCATCACAGACACGGCGACTCACCTCCTATCGGCGTTATGACTGGGTGAGGCGAGAGGGGGCAGACATCCCGACGGGCTGGCCGTCTACTCCTGCTCGTGGTCGGCTGCCGAGGACTCGTCGGACTCCGTCGGGTAGGCGACGAAGGTGCCCTTGGCGGGGAGTGTGACCACGAGCCCACGCTCACGAAGCTCGCGAACCGCGCGACGGGCAGTGAGGTAGGCGACGCCATACTCCTCACCGAGGTCTCGTTCACCTGGAAGTCGTGCTCCCGGGCGCAGTTCACCCGCTGCAATGCGGGCAGCGATGTGGTCAGCCACCTGCATGTAGACGTACGCGATCTTGTTGGGGTCGATCGGCGAACCGCCTGAGTCTGCTGCCATACCAGCAACCGTAAAACAGCCCTGAGCTGCATCAATAGATGCGATGCAGCGCACTGCTATGCACTGACATGCGCAGCAATGTAGCCTTAAAGCCAGAAGACCCCGGCGACGGATGATGGCCGTCCCGGGGCATGGCCGACGCTGCAAAGGAGCGCCAACATGCTGGACCTTACCGTCCGCTTCCTCGCGTGGATGCTGAGTATCTGCACCCCCAGCCCACGAGGCCGCCACCGCCTGGGCGCGACGCCGCCCCTCCGATTCATCCCCGCACCGCCGCCCCGCTTCACCGAACTCCTCGACGGCAACGCTTCCCGGCTCGTGCGCCCCTACGTCCTGGACCCGGCCGAACGCCGACACCAGCGCGAACGCCGCCGCGCCGCCCACCTGGCAACCCTCGGCATCGACATCGGCCCGCACCACATCCACGGCGTACGCGTACCGGCGGCCACCCGGTGACCCGCCCCACCGTGCGCATGTGCGCCCGTTGCCAACACACCACCGACAAACCGGTCCTGGTCCACGAAGTCCACGCCGCCACAGGCCCCGGCTTCAACGTCTACGCATGCTCCGAGTGCGCCCCGCACTACCCGCCGATGACAGACCCACTCGAGATCCTCGACTCCGCCGCCCGCCGCCGCTCCCGCCTCACGCTCCGCGTCTACAAGGTCGACGCGGACGGAGCCGTGACCGACGCCGGACACAAGACCGAGATCCAGGCCGGCGGCACCAACGAACCCATCCCCCACTCAACGGCATACCCGCCATGCGCATGCCCGAGGTGCCACTCCTCCCAGTAGCCACAAGACCCACCGCCCCCTGACACCCCGCCCAGCCCCGGACACCTTTCAAGGCGTCCGGGGACGGCACCCGTTCAGGCGAGTTCAGGCCACAAGACACAGCCGCGCACGCATAAATCCTGAAGTGCCCCGCTTTCCGGACTGACTCACGCTGGCGGAACCAAGAGCCCCGTAGATACCGTCAGTAGCCGACCGCACTTCTGTCTCACGGGGAGTCCACTGTGAAGCGCCGCTCTTTGCCCGTTGCTGCCGCGCTCGCCGCCTCAGCAACCCTGCTGCTGACGGCCTGCGGGGGCGGGGACGACAAGTCCAGCGACAACGACAAGATCGCGGGAGCCGACCAGGGGACGGAGACACCGAAGGAGCCGGCGAAGCCCTCAGCGTCAGCGGCGGAGGACAAGCCGGACGGCGTCGACGTGTCCCTCCCCAAGGACATGAACCTGGTCTTCGACTGGGACAAGCCGAAGAACAAGAACGAAGAGGCCGCGATGAACGACGCGGCCAACTTCTTCCGAGCTATTTACCGAGGCGTCGACAAGCGCACGACCAAGGACGCTGCCGTGGCGGCATACGCCACCGATGGCGGACTGAAGTACGCACAAACGCAGATCCAAGCCTGGATCGAGGGTGGTTGGACAGCCACCGGAACTCTGCGCCACTACGACGTCACTACTCGGTCGGCCGAGAACGGCACGTCCGTGGAGGTGGCGTTCTGCGCCGACTCGAGCAAGTTCTACGGCAAGGAGATCAAGACCGACAAGATCCTGACAACCGACCCCAGTATCGAGGACTTCGACTACTACAAAATCATTATGGTCAAGTACCCCACGGCTGAGGGACTGTGGCAGGCATCAAAGGTTTTCGTCGAGACGAAGGCGGCAAAGTGCCAGTGAGGTCACTTCGCACAACAGTCAGCGTCGCGACACTGACGCTTGCCATCGGCGCTCTCCTTCTCACTACTCCTGCCTACGCGGGGAAACCAGTCGGGTCCGACAAAGGTGCCGAGACGGAGCAGTCGGGCGGCGCCGATGAAAGCGGCATCCACTCCACGGTCCGCATCCAGTACTCCGGATCCGTCGCCCCGAACGGCGGCAGTGGGAACGTGACGGCCTCGGACGTGACCTGGTCTCCTCCACCCTGCTGGTACGCCCCGTACCTCGGCGCCAAGGACTTCAAGAAGGAGATGTCCGCAAAGATCAAGGACGCCGCAAGCGCGCCCGGCATGACAGGGACTCCGGGGGCGGCGATCGGCCAGACGAAGGCTCACTACGAGGACGGGTTCGGCTGGGAGGACCACCCCGGATACGAGGACTACAACGTCGCCAAAGACGGCGAGGGGATGTTCTGGGCCGGCGTCGAGAATCCCAACGAGCCCGACGTCCTCAAGCGCAACTCCTGTACCGAACTCCCCTTCTGGGTCGACAACGGTGAGGCTCCGCCGCCCCGCTACGAGCGGGCCATCACCCCGGAGATACTCGCCGCCCTCGCCTACCAGCACATGGAACTCCCTGGCACCGAGGTCACCCTCGCCCCGGCAGAGACCACGAAGGTGAACCTGCCGACCTGGGCCTGGCTCGACAAGGCCGACTTCCACGAGGTCCAGGCCACGGCGGCCATCAACGCCCCCGGCTTCGCCCTCACGGCCACGACCACCGCCAAGCCCGTGTCGCTCAAGCTGGAGCCGGGCACCCCGGATGCCGAGACGTACCCCGCCTCAGGCGAGTGCACGATCAACGACGACGGCTCGATCGGCGAGCCCTACGCCAAGGGCAAGGCCGACCGGACCCCGCCCTGCGGCATCAAGTACCTCCGCTCCTCCGGAGACGGCACCTTCGACCTCCAGGCCACCATCACCTGGGAGATCGCCTGGACCGGCACCGGCGGCGCGGGCGGCGACCTGCCCGACGGCACCTTCGAGAACGCCCAGGCCGTCACGGTGCAGGAGATCCAGGCGGTCAACCGCTGATGAGATCCACAGGCCACGCAGAGGCCGTGAAGACGCGGCCTGGTCTCGGGCCGAATGTGCCGCCTGGGGCGAGGCGGTCCCACCCCATGCGGGCCGACACGATCAAGCACGCGGGAAGGAAAGTGCGTGGGTGAGCCGGACCTGACGGTCGACTTTGACTTCCTCAGAGACTGCGAGCGCAAACTCGGTCAGCTCAAGAAGACCTTCGAGGACATCGAGAACCGCCGGGATGACATGAAGGAGCATTGGGGCTCCGGTTCCGTCGCCGATGCCATGGAGGACTTCGTCGACAATTGGGACGACTACCGCACCAGGCTCATCGAGTCAATCGAATCGGTCGGCAAGCTCGTGGCCGGCAGCAAGAAGGCGTTCCAGGATCTGGACGACGAACTGGCCAAGGCAAACAAGAAGAAGCAGAAGAAGTAACGCCATGACACCGACTTCCAAGCGCCGTCCGGTGGACTGGCAGCCGTTGTGCGAATCCGATCCCATTCCCGGAGACCCTGAGGAGATCCGCGCCGAGGTCAAGCACATGATCTCGGTGGCCAAGAAACTCCGGGACCAGGCCAAGAATCTGAAGGCGATCAGCGACGACGAGACCCTGAAGGGCAAATACGTAAAGACCCTGCGCGACGAGTCCTCCACGCTGGAGAAGCACATGCGGGAGGTGGCCGGACGGTACGAGCGGGTGCATGGCCACCTGACCAAATGGTCGAACGAACTGGAGGATTTCCAGAGCGACGCCGACACGCTCCTGCGCCAGGCCAAGGAGAAGCAGGAGGAGGTCGAGGCTGACAAGGCAAAGAAGGCCGCTTCGGAGGACAAGGACGTCCCGCACGCGTCCCCCAGTGGCACCAGCCCTGCCGACGACCCCATCCAACCGTTCCGAATCACTCTGGACACCCTCACCGGCAACAGGAGCACTCGCGCCAACCACTACGCCGGGAAGATCCGCGACGAGATCGACGATGTGATCGAGGATTCGTGGTGGGACGACGTCAAGGGCTGGGTTCATGACCATGCGGACGGGCTCAAGGCCTTCATCGATGCGCTCGGCTGGGTCGCGACAGTTGCCGGCTTCCTGGCACTCGCCTGTCCTCTATTGAACTTCGTCGTCCTTGGCATCGCGGTGCTAACAATCGGGCTCAGACTCCTGCTGGTGGCATCCGGCGACGCCTCCTGGACGGACGTCATCTTCGATGTCGTGGGTGGGCTGCTCGTCGTGGGTGGCCTAGGGGCTGCCGCGAAGCTCGCCAGCGGCGCCAAGGCCACCGTGGGCGCTGCCCAGGCCGCCCGGACCGCCGGCCTGCGGCAAGGATTCAGGGGCGTCAAGAGTGTCCTGGACGAAACAGGACGGTTGATGACCAACCTGCCGGCAGGGGCAGGGCGGCAGGCCCTCGGAGCGGCCCGTAACGCGATGCGCAAGTCCATCTCTCAGAACGTCGGCCTGGTCACCAAAGGGCCCCTGCGGGTCAGCCCGTTGTCGACGCTGGTGCACCTCGGCGACAAGGAGATGGCTGGCATGGCGAAGATGCTGCAGGCGAACAAGGCCGCCTTCCCAGCGGCCGCAGGGGCGGCAGCAGACAAGGCGTACAAGACCTACCAAGCAAGCCTCGGCATCGCCTGGACCGGCATGGGGATGGACGTCGTGGACAAGGCACTGGGCAAGAGCGACCTGACAAGCTGGACCAAGGAGGAGGTCGGAACCGGCGAGAAGCCTTACAACGCGGCGTACTCAGACTGGAAAGACAACACGCTGAAGCCCGCCCCCGACACTCACTGGTGAGGAATGAGCATGGACCTGAACTCGGCGCATCGCATTGCCGAGGCCGAAGCCACACGCACCGGGCTTGGCACCGGCCCTAACCGACGACTCCGGCTGACGCTGTTCATCGGAATGCCACTGTTCCTGCCGGTATTGGGAGTCATGATCCTGCTGCCGAAGCCACTGATGAACGACGTGCTCTACGTTTACGAGGCCGGGATCATCGGCTGCCTCCTGCACTACGTCTGGGTCTTCGCGAAGTACCCCCGGTACGCGGACCGGCCTCCTTACCTCACCCGGGACCTCGCCATGGGCGGCGGCTTCTTTCTGCCATCACTCTTCTTCGGATTCTGGCCGGGCATGATCGCCGCCCCGGCGTGGGCGATTTTCGTAGGCGGCACCTATGCCGTGGAAGTGACGCGGGGGCGCAATGAACACCGCTGAGCACCGTCGGTCCCCGATCGGTTTCAACCTCGTGCCGCCACCCGGCTGGGATGTCATTCCGCTGCGCACGGGCACCCAGGAGGCGATGGACCACATCGTCCGCAAGGCCGTCGCGCAACTACCCGTGGGCTTCCCCAAGGATGACATTCCGAAGGCACGACTGAAGCTCACCCAGGAGATGAAGAAGGTCGTGCGCCGGGCCAGGGCCAAGGGCGGAATGACCCTCTACCTCCCCACCGAACGCCTTCACGGCGTCGCGCTTCCCGTTTCGATCGTGGCCTCCGCGCCGATCGACATTCCACGGGTCAGGCCCGCTGGCGGCCCGGACGCGGTCCTGGCGGCGCTCGCCTCCGTAACTCCAGGTGCCGAGACGCGCACGCTCGATGACACCGCGGCTCTGCGCTCGGAGCGGGAGGTGCCTGCCGACGCGGCCCAGGGCGTCGACGTCGCTCACCGCCGCGTCGCGTACTTTGTCCCGGTCCCGGACAGCGCCCCCGACCAGTACCTGGCCTTCTCTTTCAGCGCCCTGATCGCGCCCGGCTCGGATCCCGCCTTCTATGACATCCTCGTGGAGTTGTTCGATGCTGTGATGAACACCTTCCGCTGGAGCTACGCCTGAAGGCCCTCTCTGCCGCCCCCGAAGAAAGTGACCACTCATGTCCGACGGCACCCTGTGGAGCACCGATCTTGGCGCCCCGCTCCACATCGACACGGATGCCAACCCAGACGTCTGGGGCTATCTTCACCTCCAGATCGACAAGAAGAACCTCAAGGAATGGCTGGACCTGCACCTGACCGGCCTGGCCGCCATCCACGGCATCGAACTCACCCGCAAACTCCGCCGATTCCACAAGGACTTCTACGAGAAGACAATCGTCATGCTCCGGGACAAGCTGGAGGCCGACGAAGCGTTTATCTACCACCCTGTTCCGCTGACCTACATGCCGCTGGTGATGCACGCTACCCGCATCCACTGCGAGGCCCGTGACACGACCTCCTGCGAGGGAATCACCGCGCTCACTGTGCCGCACCCCGAGATCCCCGATTGGCAGCAGCGAACCGGCAGCATTTCGTTCGCCTCTCCGCACCTGGGCGCGGACGGGGTCCGGGGCACCCGCTCCTACCCTGCGGACAGCGGCATCATGATGACCTCGGTGACGTACCACTGGCACACTCCGCCCGGCCTCCCCGACATCTTGCTCCGCGGGCACCACGACGATCCGGAAGTGATCGCCGCGGCCATGGAGCCCCTGGACGACTTCGCGCGGACGCTCCGGCTCCCTGCGGCCCATTGACCGGCGCCGCCGAGAACTGGCTGCCTGTCGAGTACGACGGGTCAACCGCAGCCGACACCCGTCACGGGTCGTATCAACTCGGTATGTGCGGACTGGCTCCTCACGGGGCTCCTCCCCTTTGGGGCATGGGACGTTCGGGCGCGTCCGGGAAGAACTGGGTGCAATGGCGTCGACTGCGGCTTCAGGTCAGCTGCGGCGATGGCACAGGGCGGGCCATGAACGGGCCAACCTGCTTGACGACACCACCGCGGACGCAATCCGTCATTCGACATGACCCTCCCACGTTCGGTGCCGGGGTGTGAGGCGGACTGGGCAGGTGTGTGGGGCGCAATGACCTCTACCGTCGCTGCCCCGGAACCAGCGCAGAGAGTGGGAGATCGCGTCGCATCGGGTTACCGCCTCCTCAGGAGCCACCCATCCCGGGCGCGGCTGAACACGGATCGTGCTTCGCCACGCCCGAACGATGTGGCGGTCACCGACGTCACTAGCCCTTGGCGCTCTTAGCCAGCTGCTCGTCCAGGTCCTCATACGCCTTCTTGGCGTTGGTGAGGAACTTGGACAGGCCCTCCAGGCCCTTGACGGTCTTGGCCGCGCCCTTGGTGAAGTCCTTGATGGACTCGTCGTACGCACCGGAGGCCTTCTGCGTGGTGAAGCCGTTGGCGACCAGCTCCTCCACACCCTTCTCGATGGCCTTCAACATGTCTTCCATGTCGCCCATCGCCTTGATCAGGTCGGTGGCCTTCTTCTCCATCTCGGCATAAGTAAGGTCCGTGTCCTTCGCCATGACAGCTCTCCCTCCCGTCGCCTCAGGGCCTTCCCCCGCGGCGTGACTGACGCGGTACACCCGGCCGTTCGTCCACCGGCCGTCCGCATGCGCAAAGATCCTACGGGCGAGGCACTTGGGACGACAGGGATGCCCGGCAGCACAAGCGTGAACCGGTGCACATCCCGGCCCATGAAGGCGGGCCTCGGTCGGCGAGGAGAACTGGTCGGCCGTCTTCATGCGGTGCCCCCGTCCGCGGACGTCGAGGTGCCTCCCGTCGGGAGCGGAGTGATCCGCATGGTCCGGACCGCTTCGTCGGCCAGTTCGGTGATCTGTTCTGTGAGGGCGGCCTTCTCCCAGATCACCGTGACGACGACAAATCTCTCCATGCCGGGTGGGAAGACGGCGTACTTGATGAACTCGGCCAGCTTGCGGCCGAAGCCGAGCATCCGCTTGACCTTGAGCATCGCCTGGATGCGCACGGCGGGCCCCGCGGCCAGCTCGAGGCGGGTGATCTGGGGGTCACCCGTGACCTGTGCGTTTCCCCACTGCAGAAGCAGCGGGATGACCTCTTCCGGGCCTGGGCGGGATACGCCCTCGTCTCCGTACGAGTCGACCGTGAGGTTGGCCAGGGCCTCCCCCGCCTCGGAGTAGTACGCCGCCGCGAGGGTGGGCACGTCGTCGTTGAGGTCCACGGCCCGCTCGACCATGTCGTCGAGGACCGCGCTCTTCTCGATCTCGAGGCCCAGTGGATTGAGCCGGTTCACGACCTCCGTGGCCAGCGCCTTGGCCTCGGCCCGGGTTCCTTCGCGCAACGTGAGATCGATCCAGCCGGGCTGGAACTCGAAGGCGCACTCGAAGGTCTCGTCCAGCGGAGCGGGATCGTCCAGCGTGGTCATGCTCGAACCTTTCGTGCGCATACGGACGCGGGCTCAGCCGGTTCCGGTCGCCTTCTGAAGGGTTCGTCCAGACAGACAACCCGGTGCGACAGAACACTTACGCCCCGCCGAACCGGGCTGCGTCGCGTGATGTCCCGGCTCAGCCCTTGGCGCTCTTGGCCAGCTGCTCGTCCAGGTCCTCGTACGCCTTCTTGGCGTTGGTGAGGAACTTGGACAGGCCCTCCAGGCCCTTCACGGTCTTGGCCGCGCCCTTGGTGAAGTCCTTGATGGACTCGTCGTACGCGCCGGAGGCCTTCTGCGTGGTGAAGCCGTTGGCGACCAGCTCCTCCACACCCTTCTCGATGGCCTTCAACATGTCCTCCATGTCGCCCATCGCCTTGATCAGGTCGGTGGCCTTCTTCTCCATCTCGGCATAAGTAAGGTCCGTGTCCTTCGCCATGACAGCTCTCCCTCCCGTCGCCTCAGGGCCTTCCCCCGCGGCGTGACTGACGCGGTCCACCCGGCCGTTCGTCCACCGGCCGTCCGCATGCGCAAAGATCCTACGGGTGGAGCTCTTGGGACGACAGGGATGCCCGGCAGCACAAGCGTGAACCGGTGCACATCCCGGCCCGTGCGGCCCAGCGCATCCCGTTGCCTGGGGGTGAGGTACGGCGGCTAAGGTCGCTCCAATGTGTTCAGCGTTCCGGGGGGCGGCCTCAGCCCAGCGAGGAGGACGAACGTGCGCCTGAGTCTGACCGTCGTCGACCCCGTCGGCGGAGCCAGCACCGATGTGGTGCTCGACGCCGATGCGGAGTCGTCGGTCGGCGACATCACTCGGGAGCTGGCGCGCCATGTCGGTGTCACCGGTGGTGCGGAGATCATCCCCATCGGCGGGCGCCCCGGCCCCGGCGGTACACCGCAGGCCTTCGTCGACGGCTACGCCCTCGACCCCGGCGCCACCATCGTCGGCTCGCCGCTGCGCGAGGGCGCTGTCGTCAGCCTGCACGATCCCGCGGGCTGTGTGTCCGGCGAGCCGACGGGTGTCGTGGAGTTCCGCGTGGCCGGCGGTCCCGCCGCCGGTGCCGTGCACCGGCTGGGTGTCGGCCGGTACGACATCGGCAGCGGCCCGGCCGCGCACCTGCGCATCGACGACCCCGAACTCGCCACGCGTGCCGCCACTCTGTCCATCGCCATGGACGGCACCTGCGACGTCGCCCTGCACGGCATCGAGCCGAAGAAGGCCGGGGACGAGGAGAAGGGCGGCGGCAGTCGTCCGCGGCTCGACGGCGAAGGCTTCGACGGCGGCAGCTGGCCTCTCGGGTCCCAACTCGCTCTCGGCAACACGCTCCTGGAGATAGCCGGCTACTCCCCTCCCGACGCTGCCCTGAAATGGTCCGAAGACGGAGCCGGGCTCGACTACAACCGGCCTCCGCGACTGCGGCCGGCGGAGCGCACGACGCAGTTCCGGCTGCCTTCTCCGCCCAGGGAGTACGAAGTCCGGCCGCTGCCCTGGCTGATGGCCCTGTTTCCGCTGGTCGGCGCGGTCGTGTCCGTCATGATCTTCGGGCGCTGGTACTACCTGATCATGGCTCTGCTGAGTCCGGTCATGCTCTTCGGCAACTACTTCAATGACAAGAAGCACGGACGCAAGTCCCATGCGAAGCAGGTCAAGGAGTACAAGGAGACCAAGGAGCGGATCGAGAAGGACGCCCAGGACGCGCTGCGGCTGGAGCGGCTCGACCGACGGGGCGCCAGTCCCGATCCCGCCGCTGTGCTCGCCTTCGGGACCGGACCTCGTACCCGGCTGTGGGAGCGGCGGCGCACGGACGCCGACCATCTGCTCCTTCGGGTCGGCACCGGCCAGGTGCCGTCCGAAGTCGTTCTCGACGACCCGGAGCAGGACGAACACAAGCGTCAGGTCACCTGGGAGATCGAGGACTCTCCCGTCGCACTGCCGCTGAGGGACCTGGGCGTCATCGGTGTCGCCGGGCCCGGCGACTCGGCGCAGGCACTCGCGAGATGGGCCGTGGCGCAGACCGCGGTGCTGCACAGCCCGATGGACGTTCAGTTCTACGTGCTCACCGAGAACCACGCGCAGCCACGCTGGGACTGGGTCCGCTGGCTCCCGCACGCCCGCCCCGCGAGCGGCCAGGACGTCAACGTGGTGATCGGGACGGACTCCGAGACGGTGAGCGCCCGGGTCGGCGAGCTGACGCAGTTGCTCGACGCCCGGCAGAAGGCCCTGAAGGAGAACGGCAGCGGTGGTGTCGGCCCCGCCTTCGCCGACCCGGACATCGTCGTCGTGTGGGACGGGTCGCGTCGGCTGAGGTCGCTGCCGGGCGTGGTACGGCTCCTGCGGGAAGGGCCGGCGGTCGCCCTGTACGCGATCTGCCTGGACGAGGAGGAGCGCTTCCTGCCGGGGGAGTGTCAGGCCTTCGTCGTCGCCGAGCCGGTGGCCCACGACGCCGCCGTCGCCGCCGCACGGCCCGGCAATCCCCCGCAGGCCGCCGCCGGTGGCTTCCCCTCCTTCCAAGCCTGGCACCAGGGCGCCCAGCAGAACGAGCAGGCCGCCGAGCGGGCCCCCGAACTGCGACTGCGTGTCGAGCAGACCGGTGCCCGGCGCAGGTCCGGTGTGCGGCCCGACCTCGTCTCCCCCGCCTGGTGCGCGCGGCTGTCCCGGGCGCTGGCGCCCCTGCGCGACATCAGCGGCGAGACCGAGGACTCCGCGCTCCCGTCCTCGAGCCGGCTCCTCGACGTGCTCCAGCTGGAGCCCCCGACCCGCGACGACGTGGCCGCGCGCTGGCGCATGGGCGGCCAGTCCACCATGGCGGTCGTCGGTGAGTCCTACGACGGTCCCTTCGGCATCGACATCCGGCGCGACGGCCCGCACGGCCTCATCGCCGGTACGACCGGTTCGGGCAAGTCGGAGCTGCTCCAGACCATCGTGGCCGCGCTCGCCGTCGCGAACACGCCCGAGAACATGACGTTCGTCCTCGTCGACTACAAGGGCGGGTCCGCCTTCAAGGACTGCGTCAAGCTCCCGCACACCGTCGGCATGGTCACCGACCTCGACGCGCACCTCGTCGAACGCGCCCTGGAATCGCTGGGCGCGGAGCTGAAGCGGCGCGAGCACATCCTCGCCGCCGCCGATGCCAAGGACATCGAGGACTACCAGGACCTGGCGCGCCGGGACCCGTCCCACGCGCCCGTGCCCCGGCTGCTCATCGTCATCGACGAGTTCGCGTCCATGGTGCGCGACCTGCCGGACTTCGTGACGGGTCTCGTCAACATCGCGCAGCGAGGCCGCTCCCTGGGCATTCACCTCCTGCTGGCCACCCAGCGGCCGAGTGGTGTCGTCTCGCCCGAGATCCGCGCCAACACCAACCTGCGGATCGCGCTGCGCGTGACCGACGCCGGTGAGTCGACCGACGTCATCGACGCTCCCGAAGCCGGTCACATCGCCAAGAGCACCCCGGGCCGCGCGTACGTCCGGCTCGGCCACGCCTCCCTCATCCCCTTCCAGTCGGGCCGCGTGGGTGGCCGCCGCCCCGGTGCCGCCGATCCGGCGGCGCTCGCCCCGTGGGCCGGGCAGCTCTCCTGGCAGGAACTGGGCCGGGCCGCGCTGACGAAGCCCAAGACCGAGGCGCGGGAGGACGACGAGATCACCGACCTCAAGGTCCTGGTCGACGCCATCCGGGAGGCCAACCACAGCCTCGGCATTCCGGCCCAGCACTCTCCGTGGCTGCCCGCCCTGGACGAGTCCCTGCTGTTGGACGACATTCCGGAGGTGCGCGGTCAGGGGGCGCTGCCGGCGGCCCCGTACGGCATCGCGGACCTGCCGTCCGACCAGGCCCGCCGCCCGGTGGTCGTCGACTTCGCCGCCTTCGGGCACCTGCTCGTCGCCGGTGGCCCGCGCAGCGGCCGCTCGCAGGTGCTGCGTACCGTCGCGGGCTCCCTGGCCCGCACCCTGTCGAGCGCCGACGTCCATCTGTACGGCATCGACTGCGGCAACGGCGCCCTCAACGCGCTGACCCGGCTGCCGCACTGCGGCGCGGTCGTCAGCCGCAATCAGCAGGAGCGGGTCATCCGGTTCTTCAACCGGCTCACCGGCGAACTGACCCGGCGTCAGGACCTGCTGGCGGAGGAGGGCTACGCCGACATCGGGGAGCAGCGGGCCGCCGCGGCCGAGGACGGGCGACTGCCCCACATCGTGGTCCTCCTCGACCGCTGGGAGGGCTGGCTGCCCACGCTCGGCGAGTACAACCACGGCGACCTCACCGACCAGGTGATGGCGATGATGCGCGAGGGCGCGAGCGTCGGCCTGCACCTGGTGATCACCGGCGACCGTCAGCTGCTGACGGGGCGGATCTCCTCCCTCACCGAGGACAAGTACGGTCTGCGCCTCGCGGACCGCGGCGACTTCTCGTTGCTGGACATCAACGCGCGCAAGATCCCCGAGGAGATTCCACCCGGCCGCGGCTTCGCCGCCGGGACTGCGACCGAGACCCAGTTCGCCCTGCTCGCCGAGGACACCACCGGTCAGGGCCAGGCTGCCGCGCTCGCCGCGATCGGCGAGGCGGCGACCGCCCGGGACGCCGGGCTGCCGCGCTCCCGCCGCCCGTTCCGCGTCGACGTCCTGCCCAGCCGGATCTCCTTCGCCGACGCCTGGGCGATGCGTGACCCGGTGGCGAGCGCCTCCCCGCTGTGGGCGCTGGTCGGTGTCGGCGGCGACGAACTCACCGCCTTCGGCCCCGACCTCGCCCAGGGCGTCCCGGCGTTCGTGATCGGCGGGCCCGCGAAGTCCGGGCGCAGCACCGTGCTGGCGAACGTCGCGCGCTCCTGCCTCGCCCAGGGCGTACGGCTGATCCTGGCGACGCCCCGCCCGTCCCCGCTGCGTGAACTGGAGGGGACGGAGGGCGTCCTGAAGGTCTTCACCGGCCGGGACATCGACGAGGACGAGATGGAGGAGCTGATCGGGACGGCCAGTCCCGAGCAGCCGGTCGTCGTCCTGGTCGACGACGCCGAGGTGCACGACGACTGCGACGCCGAGGACGTCTTCAAGCGCATCGTCGAACGCGGGGTGGAGGAAGGGCTGGCCGTCGTCATCGCCGGTGACGAGGAGGAGATCTGCGACGGCTTCTCAGGTTGGCAGGTCGACATGAAGAAGGCCCGCCGCGGCATCCTGCTGTCTCCGCAGGACAGCTCCGCGGGAGAGCTGATCGGCATCCGCACGAACCGGAGCATGGTCGGCGGCCAGATCACTCCCGGCAAGGGCATGCTGCACCTCGGCAGCGGGGAGCACCTGACGGTCACGACGCCGATGTGACGGGCACCGGCCGCCCGGAAAAGGCGGGCACCGGCCGTCCTCGCTACACCGCCGGCAGCGCGTAGATTTCGTGGCCGTGCGTCGCCAGCAGTCGGTTGCCCGCGAGGGCGACCTGCCACGGCTCGCCGGCGGCTTTACTGTCGGTGTACGTCCAGCGGAGCTTGCCCGTCCGCGTCTCCAGGGCGACGATGCCGCCGTCGACGGCGCCGGTGGCGCCGTACAGGGTCGAGCCCACGCGGCGGAACGACTCCGGGCCGTCGACGTCCAGTTCGTCGCAGAGCCAGTTCCGCTTGCCGGTCTTGACGTTCACCGCCCATACGCCGTCGTCGTGGTCGCTGACGTAGAGCACGCCGTCGACGACCGTCGGGTTGTCGAAGCCGCGTCGGCCGGCCGGGTCGAGTGTCCAGGCCGAGCTGCCCTTCTCCACGTCGATGGCCTTGAGTTCGTCGCCCGGGAGGAAGACGAGGCCGTTCGCGACCGTGGGCCGCCAGGACCACTCGTCACCGATCTTCCTGGTCCACACCTGGCCGCCGGTGGCGGTGTCCCGGACGGTGAGGTTGAGGTTCGAGTCGGCGTAGACCAGGTACTTGCCCGAGGCGGTGCCCTGGACGTCGTAGTCCTTCGTGCCCCAGTCCCGGTGCTGGATCCACGTCTTCTTTCCCGTGGTGTGGCTGACGGCCGCGACGGCCGTGCGGTACTCGGTGGCGCTCTTGGACTGGCCGTAGTCGGTCGCCGTGACGTAGACGTTCTTGTCGTCGATCGCGATGGTGTCCTCGACGGACAGCTGCTTGCCGAGGCGGCTGCGCCAGGCCTCTTCGCCGGTCTTGACGTCGTAGGCGACCAGGGCGCCCTCGTAGTCGCCGTCGGCGAGGTACACCTTGCCGTCGTGGAAGAGGAGTTGGGCCCCGGGCCGGCAGATGCCCGCCTTGGTCCAGCGGGCCTTGCCGGTCCGGACGTCGTAGGCCACCAGCGGGTCGGCGCTGACCAGGAGCAGTCCGTCGTGGGTGAGGAGCGGTACGCGCGGGCTGGTGCTGTCCTTCCCGGCCGACTTGTGCCACAGCGGCTGCGGGGCCACCCCGGCGGGCGGCGTCGTGAAGTCGTCGTCCGCCGGACCGGCCGAAGTCCCGGTGCCCGGTGCCCCCTTCGCGTCGTCGGACGCGTCGTCGGACGTGAGCGCCCACGCGATACCGCCCCCGGCCACCGCGACGGCCGCCGCGCCGCCCAGGGCCAGGCCGAGGACGCGACGACGGGAGCGGCCGGGAGCGGGGTCCGCGGCCTGTCCGACTCGGACGGTGCCGGGCAGCGGAGTCCCGTACACGGGCGCCGCGGTGCCGCCGGGCGCCGTGCCCTGAGCGGGCGTTCCGGTCGACGACGCGCCGTCGAGCATGGTCGGTGCCGGGCCGAAGCCTGTCACCGGGTGGTTCTCCGGCTGCGGAGCGGTCCCCGGCGTTCCGGGTGCCTCCAGGTCCAGGATCCCCGCGGCGTGGGTCGCGATGGTCGACGCGACGGCCGACGGCAGCCAGTCGTGGAGGGCGGCGTCGATGCCCTGCCCGGCCAGCGCGGCGACGATCTCACCCGGCTGCGGGCGCTGCGCCGGGTCCTTCATCAGGCAGGCGCGGACGAGTCCCAGCAACGACGGGGGCACGTCCGTCAGGTCGGGTTCTCCGTGCACGACCTGGTAGAGCATCCCCGCGTGCGAGGTCGTGCCGTCCCCGAAGGCACTCCGCCCGGTGGCCGCGAACACGAGCACGGAACCGAGGGAGAAGACGTCACCCGCGACGCCGACGTCCTTGCCCATCGCCTGCTCCGGCGACATGTAGCCGGGCGAGCCGACCACCACGCCGGTCTGGGTCATACGGCTGCCGTCCACCGCCCGTGCGATGCCGAAGTCGATGAGCCGGGGTCCGTCGGCAGCGAGCAGGACGTTGGACGGCTTGAGGTCCCGGTGCATCAGGCCCGCCGCGTGGATGTCCCGCAGCGCCGCGGCGAGACCGGCGGCCAGTGCGCGCACCGTGCGTTCGGGCAGCGCCCCGTGGGCCGCGACCACGTCGGTCAGGTCGGGGCCGAGGACGTACGACGTGGCGAGCCAGGGCAGCGGCGCGTCCGGGTCGGCGTCCGCGACGGGTGCGGTGAACCGGCCGGAGACCGCCTTCGCGATCTCGACCTCGTGCCGGAAGCGCGCGCGGAAGTCGTGGTCGGCGGCGAGGTCGGGGCGGACCACCTTGACGGCGACGGTACGGCCGCCGGGCGATCGGGCGAGGTAGACACGGCCCATTCCACCGGCGCCGAGCCTTCGCAGGAGGCGGTAACCGCCCAGCTCCCGCGGATCGTCCGACTGCAGTGTCTCCATGGCGGGCCTTCCCCGTAGCGAAACCTTGACGAACGCCTTGCCGAACGCCCTGACGAACGCCCTGCCGAACGCCCTGACGAACGGTCACCTCATCGCCGGTGTTCGTCTCGCAGACACAGTAGTAACAACGGGGGCAGGGCCATTACCGGGGCACGGCGCGGCGCAGGGGGTGGGCGGGTGTCGGGTGGCGGGTGGAGACCCGGTCCCGCTAACCGACCTTCGACAGCCGTGCCTTCGGCCGTCCCGACTCCTCGCTCTTCGACGCGTAGTCGAGGTCGTCGCCGACCGGGGTGAAGGTGACGGTGGTGGGCGCGGGGTTGCAGCCGTCGTGGTTGCCCTCGGCACCGACCGACCCGGCGACGAGCTGCTTCTCCGTCACCTTCTTGAGGGTGATCACGTCGACGCAGACGCCGCCCAGCGCGTCGGTCTGGCGGAGCCTGCCCAGTTCCTGGCCGGCCTTCGCCTGCTTGATGGTGATCCGGAAGGTGCCCAGCGGCAGCTTGCCGTCCAGGGCGGTGGCCTGGCCCTCCCAGGTGCCGAGGTAGCGCGCGGGCAGCGCCCCGGCGGTGGCGGCGGGAGGCTCGTGGGTGCCGTCGTCGCCCCCCGCGTTGTTCGCGTCGTTGCCCGAGCCCGGCAGCAGGTCCAGGACGAACACCGACCCCACCGTCACCGCCGCCAGCGCGCCCGCCACCGCCAGTGCCACGGTGCAGCTGAGCCGCCGGCCGCGTCCCTGGGCGTCCTGCGTCGAGGTCGCCGCGACGGAGAGGGCGAGCCGGCCCGGGGGGTGCGTCGTGCCCGCCCCGGCGCACGCGTCGTCGTTCGGTGGCCCGGCGTCCCTCGGGCCGGGGACGGACGGGAGGACGGGAGAAGGGGCAGGGGCAGGGGCAGGCGACGAGGGTGGGTACGAGGGCGACGTGGGCGTCGGCATCACCGGGGGCGGGCCGAACACACCGGCGGCCGGGGTCGCCACCCCGGCGTCACCCCCCGCCGTGACCGACGGCCGGCTGAACCCCACGGGCCCCGAGGCCCCGGACTCCGCCTCCCCCGCCTCCAGGTTCAGCAGCTGTACGGCGCTCCGGCTGACCCGTTCCACCAGCGCCCCCGGCAGCCAGCCGCCGGTCACCAGGCGGGCGGCGCCCTCGGGGGCCAGGCGCCGGGCCACCTCGGCGGGGGCCGGTCGGGCGGACGGGTCCTTCGCCAGGCAGGAGGCGACCAGCTCGCGCAGCTCCCCGTCGTCCAGGCCGTCGAGGCTCGGCTCCTCGTGGACGACCTTGTAGAGGAGCGCGGCCGAGGAGTCACCCGGGAAGGGCGGCTGCCCCGTCGTCGCGTACGCCAGTACGGCCCCCAGCGAGAAGACGTCCGCCGCGCCGGTCACGCCCTTGCCGAGGATCTGCTCGGGGGACATGTAGCCGGGGGAGCCGATGGACACCCCGGTGGAGGTCAGGGAGGCGGTGCCGTCCGTGGCGCGGGCGATGCCGAAGTCGATCAGGAGGGGGCCGTCGAGGGTGAGGAGGACGTTGGACGGCTTCACGTCACGGTGGACGAGGCCCAGTTCGTGCACGGCCGCCAGCGCCTCGCCGAGGCCCGCGCCGAGCGCCCGTACCGAGTGGGCGGGCAGCGGGCCGCCGTCCGCGACGGCCGCCGTCAGGGACGGGCCGGCCGCGTACGCCGTGGCGACCCACGGCACGCGCGCCTCGGGGTCGGAGTCCAGTACGGGCGCGGTCCAGGCGCCGCCGACCCGGCGCGCGGCGGCCACCTCGCGCCGGAACCGGGCCCGGAACTCCTCGTCCAGCGCGAAGTGCGGGTGCACGATCTTCACCGCGACCGTGCGGCCGCCGGCGCTGCGGCCCAGGTAGACCCGGCCCATGCCGCCGGAGCCCAGCCGGCCGAGCAGCCGGTAGGGCCCCACCACGGTGGGTTCGTCGACTTCGAGCGGCCGCATGGCGTCCACCCCTCCCCCGTACGCCGGTACCTGCGAGCAGGGTAGTGGGCCGCGGCGACGCCCCGGCCGTGTCAGGGCTTGAGCAGCTCCACCTTCACGTCCGCCGGGAAGCCCGTGGTGGGGCCGACACGGCGGGCGAACTCCGTGACCGCCTCCAGCTGCGGGGCGCCGAAGCGGAAGTCGAGGGTGGTGAAGTACTTCGCGAGGGTCTCCTCGTCGAAGGCCTCCCAGCGGGCGGCCTGCTCGGCGACCTTCTCCACCTCGTCCAGGGAGAGGTCGCGGGAGGCGAGGAAGGCCTCGTGCACCTTGCGGGCGATGACCGGCTCGCGCTCCACGTAGTCCCGCCGCGCCGCCCAGACCGCGAAGACGAACGGCAGGCCCGTCCACTCCTTCCACAGGGCGCCCAGGTCGTGCACGTCGAGGCCGTAGCGCGGGCCGTCGATCATGTTGGCGCGCAGGGCCGCGTCCCCGATGAGGACGGCCGCGTCGGCCTCCTGCATCATCAGGCTCAGGTCCGGCGGGCAGGTGTAGTAGTCCGGCTGGACGCCGAAGCGCTCCGACAGCAGGAGCTGGGCGAGGCGTACGGAGGTGCGCGAGGTCGACCCGAGGGCGACCCGGGCGCCGTCCAGGCGGTCCAGCGGGACCTGGGAGACGATCACGCACGACATCACGGGGCCGTCGCAGCCGACGGCGATGTCCGGGAAGGCGACGAGGTCGTCGGCGTTCTTGAGGAATTCCACCAGGGTGACGGGACCGATGTCGAGATCACCGCGCACCAGCTGCTCGCTTAGCTTCTCCGGGGTGTCCTTCGTCAGCTCGAAGTCGAGGAGCGTGCCTGTTCTCGCGAGCCCCCAGTACAGGGGCAGGCAGTTCAGGAACTGGATGTGGCCGACACGCGGCCGGGTGCGAGAATTGTCCACATCGGGAGGCTAGCCCTCCGCCCGCATCCGCCCGTCGGCGACCCCCGGCGTCAGCCGAACGGCGCAGGCGTTCAAACGTCCGGGTGAAGTGATCTTGACCTCTGTTGCGCTCGGGGGCCTGCGTGCTAGGCTCACAGCAAGTTGCAGTTTGGTTTCCCTTGCAGTACAGAGCCTGCGGAGCATGTGACCGCGGGCTCTCGTCGTTCTCAGACGTATGCAGTTGTGCGACATTCAAAGTCTTCACACTTGCTGGTTCTGGAGCAGGGCAACCCTTTGGGCCCAAGGAGGGCTTATGGCTACCGGAACCGTGAAGTGGTTCAACGCCGAAAAGGGCTTTGGTTTCATCGCCCAGGAAGGCGGCGGCCCCGACGTCTTCGTCCACTACTCCGCGATCAACGCGACCGGCTTCCGGTCCCTCGAGGAGAACCAGCAGGTGAACTTCGACGTCACGCAGGGCCCCAAGGGTCCGCAGGCGGAGAATGTCACTCCTGTCTGATTGACAGCAGTACCCAAGGAGCCCCGCGCCGGTTTCGGCGACGGGGCTCCTGCCTTTTATGAATCCTTCGTGAATTCGGCGCCGGGACCAGGCTGTCAGTGGCTGCCACTAGGGTCCGCCCATGACCGCCGACCCCGCCTTCGTGGCCACCACTCGAACCTTCTACGACGCCATCGCCGAGGACTACCACGTCCGCTTCCGCACCGTGCTCGACGACGCCCCGCTGGACCGGGCGCTGATGGGCGCCTTCGCCGAGCTGGTCGGACCGGAGGGGCAGGTGGCCGACCTGGGCTGCGGGCCCGGCCTGGTCACCGCGCACCTCGCCTCGCTGGGCCTGCGCGTCTTCGGCCTCGACCTGTCCTCCTCGATGCTCGCGATCGCGCGCCGCGAGAACCCGGGGCTGCGCTTCGAGCAGGGGTCCATGCTCGACCTCGACCTGCCGGACGGCACCCTCGCGGGGGCGGTCTCCTGGTACTCGTCGATCCACACGCCGTGGGAGCGGCTGCCGGACCTCTTCGGCGAGGTGCGGCGCGTGCTGGCCCCGGGCGGTCATCTGCTGCTCGGTTTCCCGGTCGGTGACGAACCCAACCACCACGACCGGCCGTGGGGCCACCCGGTCGCCCTGGACTTCGAACGGCGACGGCCGGAGCCGATGGCGGAGCTGCTGGAGCAGGCCGGGTTCACCGTGCTGTCCCGGACGGTGCGGATCACCGAGGAGACCACCGTCGCCCAGGTCCCGCAGGCGTTCCTCATCGCCCGCCGCTGACCCCCCAGGGCTGCCCTACCCCTCGTACAGCCCCTCGTACAGCCCCTCCACCGCCCCCGCGAAGTCCCGCATGATCACCTCGCGCCGGAGCTTCATGGAGGGGGTCAGGTGGCCCTCCCACTCGGTGAAGTCCCTGGGCAGGACGGCGAAACGGCGGATGGACTCCGGGCGGGAGACCAGTTTGTTGGCCTCGTCGACGGCGCGCTGGAGCACCGCGTGGACCTCCTCGTCGTCCACCAGCAGCTCCGGCGGCACCGGGTGCTTGCCGTTCATCCGGCGCCAGTGGGTGACGCCGTCCGGGTCGAGGGTGAACAGGGCGGAGACGTAGGGCCGGCGGTCGCCCAGGACGATGCACTGGGAGATCAGGGGGTGGGAGCGCAGCCAGTTCTCCAGCGGGGCCGGGGCGACGCTCTTGCCGCCCGCGGTGATCAGCAGCTCCTTCTTGCGGCCGGTGATCGTCAGATAGCCCTCGTCGTCCAGGCTGCCGATGTCACCGGTGGCGAACCAGCCGTCGGGTGCGGCCTGGACGACGCCCCCGGCCTGCGGGTCCCAGTAGCCGTGCAGGACCTGCTCCCCCGCGACGAGGATCTCGCCGTCGGCGGCGATGCGGATGCGGGTGCCGGGCAGCGGCCAGCCGACGGTGCCCAGGCGCGGCTTGAGCGGGGGCGTGACGGTGGCCGCGGCGGTGGTCTCGGTGAGGCCGTAGCCCTCGAAGATCTCGATGCCGGCGCCGGCGTAGAAGGCGGCCAGGCGGCGGCCGAGCGGGGAGCCGCCGCAGATGGCGTACTTGACCCGGCCGCCCATAGCGCCCCGGATCTTCCGGTAGACGAGCGGGTCGTAGAAGGAGCGGGCGGTCTTGAGGCCGCGGCCGGGGCCGCTGCCCGTGCCGGTCTGGCGGGCCTCCTTGGCCTCGCCGTAGCGCACCGCCACCGAGGCGGCGCGGTCGAAGGCGGAGGCCCGGCCTCCGGACTCGGCCTTGGCGCGGGCGCTGTTGAAGACCTTCTCCAGCATGTACGGGATGGTCAGCAGGCAGGTCGGGCGGAAGGCCGCCAGGTCGGGGAGCAGGTCCTCGGGTTTCAGGCTGGGCGCGTGGCCGAGGCGGACCCGGGCGCGGACGCAGGCGACCGCGACCATGCGGCCGAAGACGTGGGACATCGGCAGGAAGAGCAGGATCGAGGGCTCCTCGCCGGTCTCCGCCTTGAAGACGGGGTAGAGCAGCTCGATGGCGTTGTCGACCTCGGCGAAGAAGTTGCCGTGGGTGAGCACGCAGCCCTTGGGGCGGCCGGTGGTGCCGGAGGTGTAGATGAGGGTGGCCAGCGTGCCCGGGCCGAGCATGCCGCGGCGCACCTCCACCTCCGCGTCCGGCACCCGCGCACCCAGCTCCGCGAGCCGCTCCACGTGGCCCTTCTCCATGACCCACAGGTGCCCCAGGTCGGGGATGCGGTCCAGCTCGGGGCCGAGGGCCGCGGCCTGCGCGGTGGTCTCGGTGACCAGGGTGACGGCGCCGGAGTCCTGGAGGATCCAGCGGGTCTGGAAGAGCGAGGAGGTGGGGTAGATCGGGACGGTGACCAGCCCCGCCGCCCACGCGGCGAAGTCCAGCAGCGTCCACTCGTACGTCGTCCGGGCCATGATCGCGATGCGGTCGCCCGGCATCAGCCCCTCGGCGATCATGCCCTTGGCCACGGCCAGCACCTGCCCGGCGAACTCGGCGGCCGTCACGTCGGACCAGTCACCCTCCGGCGACCTGCGGCTGAGGACGACCTGGCCCGGGACGGCCGCCGCGTTGTCGAAGGGCAGGTCGGCGAGGGACCCGCGGCGCACCGGCGGCGCGAACGGCGGTACGTAGGCCTCCCGTACGGCTCCGTCCAGCATCCGCGTCTCGGGCGCCACCAGGGTGGGGCCGGGCGAGTCGGCGTAGGCGGCGGATGCGGCGAAGGACGGAAGCGGGGTGGACACGGGCGGCTCCTGGGACGTGCAGCGAAGACACTGCTCCTGCTTCTGCGGTCGCGGCTTCCGGTGCCGCTGCTTCGGCTGTCGCTGCTTCTGCTGCATGACGTACGTGCCTCGCGCGCCGAGGCGTTCATCGCCGGTTCCGCGGACATGGGTTACCGGCGGTCAGTTCCGGGATCGTACGGGGCCCAGGTGGGGACTTGGTGCGCGTTCCACGATCTTCCCGCGCCGGAGGTGTGCAGTCTTGGGGGTTACCTGAGGGTAGGTCACGTTCGTTCCAGTATGGCCGTGACGCCCTGGCCGCCCGCCGCGCAGACCGAGATCAGGCCGCGCCCCGGTCCGTCCCGCTCGGCGAGCAGGGTGGCCAGGGTCGCCACGATACGGGCGCCGGTGGCGGCGAAGGGGTGGCCGGTGGCGAGGGAGGAGCCTGCCACGTTCAGGCGGTCCCGGTCCACCGGGGCCAGGCCGCGCTTCTCCCAGGCGGCCAGCGTGGCCAGCACCTGGGAGGCGAACGCCTCGTGGATCTCGACGAGGTCGAAGTCCCCGATGCCGAGCCCCGCCCGCTCCAGCATCCGGGGGACCGCGTACGCGGGCGCCATCAGCAGCCCGTCCTCACCACCGGCCACGTCCCCGCCGGCGAAGTCCACGGCGGCCGTCTCGTACGCCGTGAGGTAGGCGAGGGGTCCGACGCCGCGGGCCTCGGCCCACTCCTCGCTCGCCAGGAGCACCGTCGCGGCGCCGTCCGTCAGGGGCGTGGAGTTGCCCGCCGTCATGGTGGGGCCGGGGGCGTCTAGGCCGAACACGGGGTTCAGCGCGGCCAGTTTCTCCACCGTCGAGCCGGGGCGCAGGTTCTGGTCGCGGGCCAGGCCGCGGAAGGGAATCACCAGGTCCTGGAAGAGGCCGCGTTCGTACGCCGCCGCCAGCCGCTGGTGGCTCGCGGCGGCCAACGCGTCCTGCTCCGCACGGGTGATGCCCCAGGCCCGTGCGGTGACCGCGGCGTGCTCGCCCATCGACAGGCCGGTGCGCGGCTCGGCGTTGCGCGGGATGTCGGGGACCAGGTGTCCCGGGCGGACCTTGGCCAGGGCCTTGAGCCTGCCGCCGGTGGTCTTCGCCCGGCGGGCCTCAAGGAGGATGCGGCGCAGGCGGTCGTTGACGCCGAGCGGGGCGTCGCTCGCGGTGTCCGCGCCGCCCGCGATCGCCGACCCGGTCTGGCCGAGGGCGATCTTGTTGGCGGCGGCGATCACGGCCTGGAGGCCGGTGCCGCAGGCCTGCTGGATGTCGTAGGCGGGAGTGCGCGGGTCGAGGGCCGAGCCGAGGACCGTCTCGCGGGCAAGGTTGAAGTCCCGGCTGTGCTTGAGGACCGCGCCGGCCACGAACTCGCCGACCGCGCCCGGCTCCTGGAGTTCGTACCGCTCGACCAGGGCGTCGAGGGCCGCGGTGAGCATCTCCTGGTTGGAGGCGGTGGCGTACGGCCCGTCGGAGCGGGCGAAGGGGACGCGCGTGCCGCCGATGACCGCGACGCGGCGTGCGGGCTGCGGTGCCAGAGGGCTCATCTCGACCTGCTCCTCACCCGTGACATAGACTTACCTCCGGTAACCTTACTCCAGAGTAAGCAGCAGTGGGCGGCACGAGCCCGACCGCCGGCCCCTGGACACTCCCCCACGCTCCAACACGCTCGCGCGGGGGGACCCCCATCCGCCGCCTGGGAGACAGACATGGCCGACCGCTATCTCAGCTTCACCGGCACCGCACCCGGCCGTTTCCTCACCCGACGGCTCGGGCTGCCACAACCCGCCGAGCTGCGGCGGGACGCGCTCGACGGCGGCCTGCTGCACCTCACCGCCGGAAAGACCGACCTCGACCTCGCACCCGTCCTCGCCCGCACGGGCCTGCCCCGGGACGAGGACGGCCGCCCCGCCGCCGTCGTCCTCGACGCCACCGGCGTACGGGACGTCGACGCGCTGGCCGAGGTGCACGCCGCGCTGCACCCCGTCCTACGGTCCGTCGCCGCGAGCGGCCGGGTGGTGGTGCTCGGCGCCCCGCTCGACCCGGCCGACCACCACCAGGCCGCCGTCCAGCAGGCGTTGGAGGGGTTCACGCGCTCGCTCGGCAAGGAGATCGGGCGGGGCAGGACGGTCAACCTCGTACGGCTCACCGACGCGGCGCCCGCCGAGTCCACCCTCCGCTTCCTCCTCTCCCCCGCCTCCGCCTACGTCAGCGGCCAGGTGATCGGGGTCGGGGCGGCGGGTGAGAGCGCCGGCCCCGACGACTGGACCCTCCCCCTCGCCGGGCGCACCGCCCTGGTCACCGGCGCCGCCCGCGGAATCGGCGCGGCGGTCGCCGAGACGCTGGCGGGGCAGGGCGCCCAGGTCGTCGTCCTCGACGTGCCGCAGGCCGAGGACGCCGCCCGCCGGGCCGCCGAACGCCTCGGCGGCACCGCGCTCGCGCTGGACATCACGGCCGCCGACGCGGGCGAGCGCATCGCCGCCGCGCTGCCCGGCGGGCTCGACGTCCTCGTCCACAACGCGGGCATCACCCGCGACCGGCGCCTGGTCAACATGCCCGCCGACCGCTGGAGTTCCGTGCTCGACGTCAACCTCGCGAGCGTCCTGCGCACCACGGACGCGCTGCTCGCCGCGGGCGCCGTCAACCGGGGCGGCCGGATCGTGGCGACGGCCTCCATCGCGGGCCTCGCGGGCAACGCGGGGCAGACCAACTACGGCGCGAGCAAGGCCGGGATCGTCGGGCTGGTCCGCTCGCTGGCGCCCCGCGCCCTCGCCGAGCACGGGGTGACGGTGAACGCGGTGGCACCGGGATTCATCGAGACGAGGATGACGGCGGCGGTCCCGCTCCTCATCCGCGAGGCCGGCCGCCGCATGAACTCCCTCGCGCAGGGCGGACTGCCCGTCGACGTCGCCGAGACGACCGCCTGGCTCGCGCACCCCGCCTCCGGCGCGGTCAACGGCCAGGTCGTACGGGTCTGCGGCCAGAGCCTGCTGGGGGCGTGATGACCACCGCGGCCCCGACCCCCGCCACCCTGACCGGCGTCCCCGCCCTGGCCCCGCTCCTCGCGCGCGGCGCGCTGCTGTCACCCCTCAAGCGCCCCCGTCCGGACGCGGACTTCCCCCGCACCCGGCTGGTCCTGCCCGGCCTGCGCGTCGACCTCGCGCGGCTCGCGGCGTACGAGCGGGTGTGCGGGTTCGCGACCGGCGCGGACGCGCTTCCCGTGACCTATCCGCACGTGCTGGGCTTCCCGATGGCCATGCGTCTGATGAGCGGCCGGGGCTTCCCGCTGCCGCTGCTCGGCCTCGTCCACACGTCCATCGGCATCACCCGCCGGGCCGCCATGCCCGCGACCGCCGGGTACGAACTCACCGTGTACGTCGAAGGGCTGGCCCCGCACCGGCGCGGCACCGAGGCGACGGTGGTCACGGAGGTCCGTGCCGGGGCGGACCTGGTCTGGGAGTCCCGCAGCACCTACCTGGCCCGGCACCGCACCACCACCCGGCCGCCTGCCGGGGAGCCCCCCTCGGGAGAGCGGGAACCCCTCCCCGTGCACGCCGAGTGGCGACTCGCCGGTGACATCGGGCGGCGTTACGGCACCGCCTCCGGTGACCGCAACCCGATCCACCTGCACCCGCTCACCGCCCGCCTGTTCGGCTTCCCGCGGGCCATCGCGCACGGCATGTGGACGGTGGCCCGGTGCCTCGCCGAGCACGGGACACCGGACGCGGCCGCGGTACGGGCGGAGTTCCGGGCGCCCGTGCTGCTGCCGGGGACGGTGGCGTACGGGGCCGGGGACGGCCGGTTCGAACTGCGCGGCGGCGACGGAGGACGACGGCTGCACCTCTCCGGCGAGATCGGCCCCTACCCGGCGTCCTGAACCACCGGCACGGGCTCGCCCGGTCCGGACTCCCCCGGTGGTCCGGGCTTCCCCGGTCCGGACTCCCCCGGTGGTCCGGGCTTCCCCGGTCCCGGCTCCTCCGGTCCGGACTCCCCCGCGGCGGCGACGGGGAACGGCGACTGCACCTCTCCAGCGAGATCGGACCCTACCCGACGGCCTGAACCACCGGCACGGGCTCCACCACCGGCACGGGCTCGCCCGATCCGGACTCCCCCGGTGGTCCGGGCTTCCCCGGTCCCGGCTCCTCCGGTCCGGACTCCCCCGCGGCGGCGACGGGGAACGGCGACTGCACCTCTCC